>JALHFX010000012.1:0-81225 GCA_022837595.1 Propionibacterium sp. | reverse complement strand
CGACGACTCGCTGAACGACAACTCCGACAACTCCACCAACGTGGGTATCGATGTCGACGACTCGCTGAACGACAACTCCGACAACTCCACCAACGTGGGCATTGATGTCGACGACTCGCTGAACGACAACTCGAACAGCTCCACCAACGTTGACGACTCCTTCAAGGATCTTTCTGACAACTCCACCAACGTGGGCATCGACGTCGACGACTCCTTCAAGGATCTTTCCGACAACTCCACCAACGTCGCCATCGATCTTGACGATTCGTTCAAGAACATTGCAGACTCCTACAACGACTCGTCCACCAACGTCGACGTGGATACCGAGATCAAGGATTCCTTCAATACTGACAACTCGGTTCGCAACCAGGATTCGTTCAACATCACGAGTTCCTTCAACACCCAGACGCTGAACGACCATTCCTCGACGGTGGGTGTGCGCCAGTACAACGCGGGCTTCGACAACCTGAATCTGACCGGTTTCACCGGTGGTGCGGCAGGATCGGCTGCCAAGGGCTTCGGTGGCGGCGGCAAGATCGACAACGACGTCAACGTTACGGTCGATGCGCGGTCGCTGAGCTTCGATCAGTCGGTCAACCAGGTCATCCAGAGCGGTGACGGCAACATCGCCCAGGCATTCGGGAACAGCGCGAATGTCGCGTTCGGAGACGACTCCATCGCCGCAAGCGGCAACGTCACCATCGACAACTCCGAATTCATCTTCAAGTCCGGTGATATCAACATCGGAAACACCGATATCAACACGAAGTTCAATGATTCGTTCAATGACTTCTCGAAGCAGCACAACCTCGATCTGAATCTCAACGATTCGTTCAACGACTACTCGACTAATGTCGATGTCCAGATCGACGACTCGTTCACCGTTGAAGATTCGTTCACCATTGATGATTCGTTCACCAGTGAGATCGATGCGACCTACCAGAACAGCTTCGATTGGGCGAACAACGGCAACATCTTCAGCCCCGGCGCCGGTGCATCCGGTGGCGAGGGAGAGATCGACTTCTGATCTTGAGTAGTTGACAGCCACAGCCCGGTCTCCATCGGAGGCCGGGCTTGTGGCGTCCGCACGAGATCTGTTGAAGTGGACGTAAGCACCGAGTGCAAGGAGCAAAGATGACCAACCAGGCCGAATCGGTGCATGAAGCACAAAGCGGAACCAACGGCAAAGCACGCCGCGCCGTATCCGAAACCGCGATGCCCGCCACAACCCCGTCCCGACCCGCCCAGGTGCCATTACCGGCCCGCCCAGAACTTCTCAGACTGGTTGAGCAGACCGGCCAGTTCGCGACCGTCATAGGCCGCAAGGACCTGGTCGAGCGACTCGTTCAGACCCGTGCCAGGCTGCAAGACCCGAACGTGCGCGTAGTGGTCGTCGGTGAGTTCAAACAGGGCAAGAGCAAGCTGATCAATGCACTGGTGAACGCGCCGGTTTGCCCGATCGACGACGATATCGCGACGAGTGTGCCCACAGCCGTCGGCTACGGTGAACAACCGGCGGCCTGGGTGGTGACGCGCGCTGATGATTCCGAGGTCGAACTGCCCAGGATCATCAAACAGACGATTCAGATCGATCGCCTCGCCGAATATGTCTCCGAGAAGGGCAACCCCGGCAACGAACGGCATATTTTGACGGCGGAGGTCTCGCTACCTCGCGAGCTGCTCAAGGGTGGATTGCGCCTGGTCGATTCGCCGGGTGTTGGTTCGCTTGACTCCACCAAAGCCTTGTCGACGCTGTCGGCGTTGTCTTCAGCCGATGCTGTGCTGCTGGTCTCAGATGCGTCCCAGGAATATACAGAACCCGAAGTGCAGCTTCTGAAACACGCCCTTCGCATCTGCCCGAATGTGGCAGCCGTGCTTGCCAAAACCGACATCTATCCTCAGTGGCGGACGATCGAGCAGATCGATCGTGGCCATCTCAAACAGATCGGTGACCTGCCGATCTTCGCGGTCTCCAGTGACCTACGACTACTCGCCGCGGCCCAGCAGGACCGTGAGCTCAATACCGAATCCGGTTTCCCTGCTCTGGTCATGCACCTGCGACGCGGAGTCGTCGAGCGTGCCGAGATTCTCGGCACTCGCAGCGCGGTCCACGACATGACATTCGCCGTCGAACAGATGACCATTTCGCTGCGCACCGAGCTCAGCGCGATCCTGCACCCCCAAGACACCCCGCGGTTGATTGAAGAACTCGAGAACGCGAAGGCCAAAGCTGAAGAGTTCCGCAGCGTCACCTCTCGATGGCAGGTCGCGTTGTCCGATGGGATCGCGGACCTCATCTCGGATATGGAGCATGACCTGCGCGATCGGTTGAGGCGGGTTCAACGGGAGGCTGAGCAAGCCATCGACGAAGGCGATCCGGGCCCTATCTGGAGTCAGATCACCGAGTGGATCGATCAGCGAGTAGCAACCGCGATCTCGGAGACCTTCGTGTGGACCGAGGAGCGCTCGAAATGGCTTACCGAGGAGATCGGCGAGCTCTTTCTTGCAGAAGAACGTGAGCTGCCGGTGATCGAGGTAGCCACGATCGATGGACTGCTCGACCCCGTGGACGAACTGCCAGATTTCGAGCCTGGTCAGCTCAGCGCGACCGAGAAAATCTACATCGGTGTGCGGGGTTCGTACGGCGGCGTGCTGATGGTTGGACTGGCCACCGGTTTGATCGGGTTGAGCCTGATCAATCCGCTCTCGCTGCTGGCGGGTGTTTTGGTGGGACGCCGAGCCTACCGGGAAGACATGGGCAACAGGTTGATGCGACGACGCTTCGAGGCGAAGAACATCGTCCGCCGCTATATCGATGAGGTGACCTTCCAGGTCTCGAAACAGCTGAAGGATCGGCTGCGGGTCGTCCAGCGCACGGCCCGCGACCATTTCACGGCTATCGCCGACGAAGTTCATCGCTCGCTGACCGACTCTGTGATAGCTGCCAAACAGGCTGCAGGCACCTACAGCGAGGAGCGCGACAAGCGGGTGACGCTTCTGCAGTCGCAGCTGCGACAGCTTGACCAGTTGCGTTCCGCACTACCTGCCATCGAAGCGCTGCCGCCAGCTCGAGCTCCGCAGGCAGTCACGCGATGAGTGGTGACGACGAGCTCTCCAGCGCCATCGAATTAATCGGAGTTGCGCGCCAGGCCTATGCCGGCGACAAGACTGCGCTGGGAGTACTTGAGGCGCTTGAGCAGCGGCTGACCGATCCGCTCCGGCTGGCGATCGCAGGAATTGTCAAGGCGGGTAAGTCCACCTTGCTGAATGGGATTCTGGGTGAGCAGATCGCGCCGACCGATGCCGGCGAGTGTACGAAGGTCGTCACCTGGTATCGCTATTCTCAGACCCCGTCGATCACCGTGCATCCATCGGGTCGTCCGGCTCAACGACTGCCGATACGTCGGACGAAGGGTGCTCTGGTCATCGATCTCGGCGAAATGTCAGCCGACGATGTTGAACGCATTGACGTCTGGTGGCCGGCACCGGCGCTCAAGTCGCTCATCCTCATCGACACCCCCGGCATTGCGTCGATCTCTCAGGACATCTCGGCCCGCTCGCTGAGCTTCCTCACCCCCGAGGACGCCCCGTCCGAAGCGGACGCGATCGTCTATCTGTTGCGCCACCTGCATCCCTCAGATCTCGGCTTTCTGGCGGCCTTCCGCGATACCGCTGTGGGTGCCTCCCAGAGCGTGAACGCTGTTGCCGTCCTGTCACGGGCCGATGAGATCGGGTCTGGACGAATTGATTCGCTGCTTTCGGCGAGCAAGGTGGCCTTGCGCTATGAGCGCGACGGCGAATTAGCCTCTCTGGCTCTTGGCGTGATCCCTGTCGCGGGCTTGCTGGCTGAGGGCGCCCGCACCCTTCGGGAAACCGAGTTCAACGCATTGCGCGAATTGGCGAATCTGGATCGACAGACCCGTGAGCGGCTGCTCGTGTCGGCTGACCGTTTCGTCCGCCCTGTGGAGGGTCTCCAGCTGGGGGAGCGGGAGCGCAAAGAGTTGCTGGCCAGATTCGGGCTGTTCGGTGTGCGCTTGGCAGCTTCGTTGATTCGGGCCGGGGCATCCGATTCGACACAGCTGGCGGCCCAGCTCGTTCAGCAAAGCGGGCTGATTCAGCTTGAGGACTTCGTCGAATTGCACTTTCGGTCCAGGGGCGCGACTTTGAAGATCAGAGGAGTGATCGACCGCCTGGAACGCCTGGTGGAGCTTCGTCCGCGTCGCGGCACCCAACCGATAACCGAGGGAATCGAGCGGATTCGCGCCCAGGCGCACGGTCTACGCGAACTCACTTTGCTCTCATCGGTTCGGGTGGCCGGGCTCGGGCTGCCCGCCGACGAGTCGAAGGTGGCGGTCCGCATTGCTGGCGGTGAAGGGCTCGACGCCGCTGCCCGGCTGGGACTATCCGCCGAGACGAGCACTGAGGAACTGCGAGACGAAGCGCTGGCAGAGATCGATCGTTGGCGTAGCCGAGCACAGTCTCCCGTACTGGATCGCCGTGCCGTGGATGCCTGTCGCGTCGTGATACGCAGCCTCGAAGAGGTTGCGTCAGGACTCGGGCCCGCCAGAGCCGGGGAAGATCTTGCGGACGTCGTGGCGGCGGGCACTCCAGGCGAGGGCACTGGGTAGATTGCTCAGCAGAAGTGCCAGGATCACCGCGATGAGCTGACCCGCCAGCAGCTGCTGCAGTTGTTCTCCGTGATCGCCGCCGGTCACAAGTTCGCGGCCAAGCCCGAAGAAGAGTGCTTGCAGAAGAAGCGTGAAGAACTGCCACCACCGCACTCCGGGTTTGCGGTTCATAAAGGACACGAGCAGCGTGACCTGAGCCAACACGAGAGCTATCATCGCGGCGAAAACCGACCAGTAGATGATATCGGCAGCCTTGTCGTAGGTCTCGTCCGGCCGGTCGGGTTCAACGCCTTGGATCGTCTCGACGATGAACGGGAGCTGATCCTCGCGAACGACGAAGAAGAAGACGATCGCGATCACGGCCAGAATGAAGCTGACGATCCACATCAACTGGCACGCGCGCGCCGAGAAGGGTGGTGGCAGCTTCACCAACACTGGCGCGCTATTCGGGCTGAGCACAGACGGACGCTCCGGCTTGGGCGCCAACAGTTTCGCGGTTCGAATTCGCGTCACTGCCGCATCCGAGCCGGAGCTTTCCGGTTCGTTCTTGTCAACCATCGTCAGATCAAGGCTCGCTACTGGTCGCTCAGGCCGTCGGTGTCATAACCCACGGGGTCATAGAGCACCGTGCCGACGTCCTCGTACTCGGTTGTCGCGGTTGCGGCACCTGGGTCGACCAACGACAGGTCGTCGACGATCGGGTCGACAGCCGATTCGGTGACTGCTGGCTCGGTGACCGAAGGGTCCGGGGAGAAGACGTTCGCCGCGTCCGGATCGATGACCAAGTCTGCGGGCGGGTTGACCGTCACATCGACATCGACGGTTGTTGAACTGTCATTGAACGAATCAGTGATGTCATTCGTGATGTCGGTATTGCCGACATTGACGTCGCCGGTGGTGATATCGGTCACCGAATCGTCGATCAAAACGTTATCGCCTGCTGCGATCGCGCCGTCGCCGGTGGCGACGTTGGCTTCCTGATCGAAGATCTGGGTGACATCTCCTTCGGCCCAGATATTCTGGTTGACCGATTGGTCGATGATCGTGCTGCGGGCGTCGATCGCGAAGTTGTTCGTCACATTTGTGATCTCTTCAATTGCAGTCGTCGATGTCTGCTGTACCTGGGGTACCTGAACAGCCGGATACACCTGACCAGACGGACTGTAGGCCGGGTAAACCGGAGTGGCCTGCGACAGTACCGGCCGCTGGATGACATCCGGACGATCGACGACGACCGGTACCACGGACCGTACATCAGCCGCGCACAAATTGGATAAGCCTGCCCCCGAGAGCATCTCCTCGGGTTCTGCGGCGAACTGCGCTGCCGCCGCTGGGTCACGCAACAGGCTCAGAATAAATTCGATGAGCGCATCGGCGATGGTGGCCAAGGGAGTGGTCATAACGTGGCTCCTGTCTCGCTGGTGGAGGTCAGCATTGAATCTACGGTACGGGTGGGGTCACCACATGGGGGTTTGTCCCTAGTGTGTTGTGGGCCTGTTACGGGATCAGCCGGAAGGTTCATTGGTCCTCTCCTTTAATGCCCAAGCTCAGGCGCAGTTTGGCGATCAGATCAGAGCGCGATCTGGCGTCCAGTCGACGCCGGATACTCGCCACATGATGCTCAACAGTCCGGGGAGAGATGAAGATCGCTTTGCCGATCTCGGCGTAGGTCTTCCCCTCCAAGATCAACACCGCCACGTCGTGTTCCCGCTCACTCAATTGCATCTTGTCGTGCTGCGAGGTGTCGGCGGACTGGGTGGGTTTGGGCTGACTCTGGCGGGTGATCTCTGGCGGATGAAGCTCACGTGCGCAGGCCAGCAAGCGGGCAGCGCCCCGGCGATCGTCCGACATGCGTCTGGATCCGTGAGCCGCGAGTCGCGCACCGTCCCAGGCGAGCCCAACGGTCGCTAACGAACGAGCGGATTGTTCGACGGCGTCCAGCTCAACCTTGCCGCCGAGTACCCCCATCCACGCCGCTCCGGCTTGGGCCATCGCTGCGGCAACTGGACTATGAGGAGCCGCCGCGACGAGCGCTTGGGCATAAGGCGCCAGCGACGCCGGCTTGTTGAGCAGGATGCCCTGCTTGATGCCCGCCCACCAAAGATGATTCGACCACAGCGGTGGATGGCCCAACCGAGTGGTGATCTCCAGCCCGGTGGCCAGATAGGTGGCCAATTCCTGGGACTTGCCGAGTCGGGCCCCGGCATCGATAAGGGAGCTGAGGCAAAGCAGCGAATATAGCGAGCTATCACCGGTGCGCTGGATCGTCCGCGCGTTCTCCCAGGCGACCTCCAGACTCTGCCTGTCTTCGAATCGGCGTGCCAGCGTGATCCGGGCCGTTTCCAGGAGGAACCTGGTCCGTGTCGAGTTGGGCGAGACGAGCCCTTCGGCTTCTGCCAGTGCCTCTCGAGCTTCTTGGGGCTGTTCGCTGCGGATAGCCAGATCGGCGCGCCAGCCGAGCAGCCGGGCACGAGCTCGGGAACCACCTTGGTCGCCGTGTAGCGCCGCGTCGATGACCGATGTAGCGGTGACCAGGTCGCCTGCGCCGACCGCGACAGCGGCCGCGACGACAGCAGGCAACTCCGCGATAGGTTCAGTGGTCTTCGCTGCCGTATAAAGCTCGGATGCCTGGACGAGGGTGACCATCGTGGACGAGGGTGGTTGACGCTCGATTGAATCGCGGAGGCCCTCATCGAAAAGCCGTAGCGCAATCCCGAGCGTTGTCGGGGTCTGTTGTTCGGGACGATCGGTTTGCGTCCGATCGGGCAGACCTACTGCGATGTGGGCGATGGTCGCGCGGATCTTGGATTCGGCTCGGGTAGGTGGGCGGGCCAGATAGCTCTCGCTGCTGATCATGGGCATGCCACGCTCGGCCCAGATTGCAGCCATCAGATCGGTGACGAGATCAGAATCGAATGAGTCATCGCCGGCTTGGGCCTGCTCGACAAGTACCGCAGCCAGATCGGGATCCCCGGCTGCCCAGGCGTCTATCGCCTGCTGCACAAGGACTTGTGGGCTTTCAGAGGGTTTGTGCTGATCGCCCGGACCATTCACGCTGGCTTTGAGTTCGGCCAGTCGGTGCGTGGGCGTGGCCCCCAGCACTGCCGAACGCACCACCGGTACCACCTCACCGTTGCGCAGCAGGAGGCCTTCTGCATGACCACGAGCAATAAGAGCATCGAGGGTACTGCTGTCAGTCGGCACTCCGCACAGCATCTCGATAGGGGCGCCGACGCACACCAACTCCAGAAGCCGGCAGAGCCGATCGTCGGTGGTCGTGAGCTGATGCGCGATCTCATCGGCGAGCAGTTGCTGAAGTGCACGATGGTCGGGATCACCGACGCAATCCCGAGAATCGTGCAGAATCAACGCTCGCGTGACGAGCCAGCTGATGCCGCCGGTCAGTTTCAAGATCTGGGTCAGGCAGTCGTCGGCGATTGAGCGTCCCTTGGCTTTGAGACAGGCGAGCGCATCTGCCCGGGAAACCACACCCAAGACCACCCGATGGACATCACGTTCGAGCAGGCGCCAAATAGTTGTCAGGGGATCCGGACGCGGCCATGGTCGCGTTGCCACGATCAACGCAGCCGACGGATCCAAGCAGCGCTCCGCGATCTGCTCCAGCTGATGGCCATCCAGCAGGTGCAAGTCGTCCACGACCAGCACCTCCGCTGTGGATAGCTCCGAGATTTCGAGGCTTGGCTGGAATTCCCTGATCGCGATCTGGTGATCGGCGAGCACGGTGGAGAGCTCTCGAAGCAAAGTCGTCTTACCCGACCGGGCCGTACCGACCACGAAGACGCGTGGTACCGCGGAATCGACTACGGTGTCCATCACCCCCGCGATCTGCCGGGCACATGAGAACGCTGAGGAGAATCGACCTTGAGCTGGGGTGGTCATGGTGAGATTCCAGATTCGGGTGGGGATGGGATTCCCTGATCGGGCTCGCCTGGGTCGGGATTGGTCGTGTCGAGTGGTGGATCGGCGGGCGGGGACTCGATCGTAGGTTCGACGACTGATGGCTGCGGCTGCGGCTGCGGTTGCGGTATGGCTGAAGTTGCCGAAGTACTCGGCGCGCGATCTTGCGTCTGCCAATTGTCCACTGGCGGTGCGGCGTTGTCTTCTTCGGCGGCAGATCCGGTGCCCGGCACGGTGGTCTGTCCCTCGGTCGTCGTCGAGTGATCTCCTGATTCGGTTTCGGTCTGCTCGTCCGGGTTGACGGTGATCGTCCCCGGCCCGTGCTCCTCGTCGTCTTCGTCGTCTGCTTCGTCCTCACCGTCATCGATGACCGGCGAAGAAGGATGTGAACCGTCAGGACGACCCGATGACATACCGGTACCGGTATATTGAGCCGGATCGAAGATCGCGGCCGACGAGCCGGTCAGCAGCAACGTGACCAGTGCTGCGATGACCACCATCAGACCGCCTCGATTGCGGTGCCAAAGCCTATTTGTGTTGGAGGCGCGCCCGGGGGTGTCGGTGATCGGTGCCGCGTCATCATCATCTGCCTCAGCTGCTGTTTCGACGGCCGGGGCCAGGGCTGCTGCCCGTTCTTCTGCGAGCGGCAGCCCGGTGCGTGCGGCTCCGGCGGCTGCCGATAGCCGAGGATCCGCCTCGATGACGATGGGACGGTCGAGTAATTCGGATAGGCGCTGCGCAACTCGGGGAATCCGGGACGTCCCCCCGGTCAGGAAGATGGCCTGCAGCGCGTCGGTCTTGACGCCAGCGCGCTCAAGCATCTCCTCCAAGGTGTCGGCGGTGCGGTCGAGCGCTGGATCGATCAAGTGCTCGAACTCCGAGCGGGTGAGGCGCACTGTCTTGTGCATCGGTGGCACCGCGATCGTAATGATGGCGGCGGTTTGGTCGGAGAGCGCTTCCTTCGCCGCAACGCAGGCATCCCGTAGCTGCCGCAGCGACTCAATGACGGCCGGATCGCTGGTATCGGTCGGCGAGGAGGCCAAACCCGAGACCTGCCAGACATGCTGAAAGACGAGGTCATCGAAGTCGGCTCCGCCCAGATCGCGTATAGCGCCGGGGGCTCCGAGCAGAGCCAGAACGCCATCGCGTTCCTTACGCAGGACGGTGCAGGTGAACGAGTCTCCGCCCAGATCGTAAACGGCGATCAGTTCTCCGGGAGCGAGCGGGGCTGAGGCCTCGTACTGCGCGACGGCGGCCTCGGGCAGCGTCATGAAATTGAAACCAGCGATTCCCACCGATGTCAGAGCATCGGCGATCAGGCTCAGACGGTACTCACCCCACTCGGAAGGATGGCCGATGGTTATGCCTGCGGGCAGCTCGCCGAACTGGTCGGCGCTGCGGTCCACAGCCCAGCCGACCAGTCTCGCGTAGAGCTGGGCGGGGTCCAGCCGACGCCCGCCGATAAGCAACGCAATACCATCGCCCACTCGTTCTTGTAGGTCAAAGATCGCCCGTTGCGGTTGGTCGCGAGCCAACTGCAGCGCAAGGTCGCCGAATATGAGTTCGCCTGCAGGGTCCACGAAGGCGACCGACGGTGCAGTACCACCAACACCGAGTTCGACCGGCTCGACAGTCAGACCATCAGCGCCGGTCCAGGCACAGGCCGCCGCCACGCAGCGTGAACCCACGGTGATGGACAGATTGAAAGACGTCATCGTTGCGGAGCTCCTTGGCCTGGGCTACAAGCCCACGGCGCTTAGGACAACCTTAGTTCATGAGGGTGCTATCGAGGCGTGTCTCATGAGTGACGTTGCTGCGCTCTGAGGGGTGTACGTAGCTGACTCGTAACTGATTATACGCCTTTTAGCCCGAGCCAGTTGATGGGCCTCTTCAGTCGAGACTTCATCAGTTGTGATTCCGACCCCTGGTGTACCCGGCTGTGAACGGGTTGGCCGGTGAGCCGTCCATGGCAGTTAGACTGTGCGGGTTCGGGTACCGTCTTCACGGGCCACAGCGAAAGGAAAGTATCAGTGATCCGCACCCACGAGGCAGGCACGCTGTTTCGACCCACTATCGGCACGACGGTCAAGCTGGCCGGATGGGTGGACGCCCGCCGTGATCATGGCGGCGTGGTCTTCATCGATCTGCGTGATGCCTCCGGAATCGTGCAATGCGTGATCCGCGAAGAATTGGTCGATCAGCTGAACGCTCACAGACTGCGCAACGAGTTCTGCGTCGCGCTCACCGGAGTCGTTGAGGCCCGCTCCGCCGAAACCGTCAATCCTGCGATGGCGACCGGCGAGGTGGAGGTCGTCGTGAACGAGCTTGAGGTGCTCAATCCGGCCGCACCACTGCCGTTCCCCATTGATGAACGGGTCAACGTCGGCGAGGATGCCAGACTCAAGTACCGCTACCTCGATCTGCGCCGTTCGCGTCAGGCCGAGGCTATTCGGCTGCGCTCGAAGGTCACCCATACGATCCGTCACTCGCTGGATTCACTCGGTTTCATCGATATCGAGACACCCACGCTGACCCGCTCGACACCCGAAGGCGCCCGCGACTTCCTGGTGCCCGCCCGGCTGCGTCCAGGATCTTGGTATGCACTGCCTCAAAGCCCTCAACTCTTCAAACAGTTGCTGATGGTCGCCGGCATGGAGCGCTACTACCAGATCGCCCGCTGCTACCGAGATGAAGATTTCCGCGCCGATCGTCAGCCGGAGTTCACCCAACTCGACATAGAAATGAGTTTCGTCGATCAGGACGATGTGATAGCGATCTCCGAGGAGATCATGGCGCAGGTCTGGGAGCTCATCGACGTGGAACTGCCGCGACCGATGCAGCGTCTCAGCTGGCACGAAGCGATGGACAACTATGGTTCGGATAAGCCGGATCTGCGGTTCGACCTGAAAATCCACGAAGTCACCCCAGTCTTCGCCGAGACCTCGTTCCGGGTCTTCCAGGCACCGTATGTGGGCAGTGTCGTCATGCCCGGCGGGGCTTCGCTGCCGCGACGCCAGTTCGATGCTTGGCAGGAATGGGCCAAACAGCGCGGTGCCCGCGGATTGGCCTACATCACGATCAACGAGGCCGGTGAGCTGGCTGGTCCGGTTGCGAAGAACCTTTCGGACGCAGAGAAAGCCGCCATCGTCCCGGCCGCAGACGCCCAGCCCGGCGATGCGATCTTCTTCGCAGCCGGTGAGCGGGAGCCGTCTCAGGAGTTGCTCGGGGCAGCTCGAGTCGAGATCGCTCACCGCTGTGGCCTCATCGAACCCGGTTCCTGGGCATTCTGCTGGGTGGTGGACGCGCCGCTGTTCAAGTCTGCTGCGGCTGCAACCGCCGGTGGCGACGTCGCGGTCGGTGGCGGACGCTGGACTGCAATGCACCACGCCTTCACTTCTCCCAAGCCTGAGTCGATGGAGACCTTTGACACAGATCCCGCCTCGGCATTGTCGTTCAGCTACGACTTCGTCTGCAACGGTGTTGAGGTCGGTGGCGGCTCGATCCGTATTCACCGCCGCGATGTGCAGGAGCGGGTCTTCAAGGTGATGGGCCTGAGCGAGGAAGAAGCCCAGGAGAAGTTCGGCTTCTTACTGGATGCCTTTCAGTTCGGTGCTCCGCCACATGGTGGAATCGCTTACGGGCTCGACCGGCTCGTCATGCTGCTCGGTGGTTTCGACTCGATCCGCGACGTCATTGCCTTCCCAAAGTCTGGCGGCGGCTACGATCCGCTGACCGAGGCCCCAGCACCGATCACCGCGCAGCAGCGCAAGGAAGCCGGCGTGGACTTCAAACCGAAGGCGTGATGGGTAGCGCCCGCTACCCATCACAGCAGCTACCGATCTGCGCGCACTCTCCCGCAGCGGCTACCGATAATTGCTCTGGCTACCGAACCTTCGGTAGCCAGAGCAATTATCGGTAGCCGCTGTGCTTGGGGGGCCGAAGGCTCTCGTGGAGACATTGCCGACGGCTCGCGGGGGCCAGCACGGCGAAAGCCGGTGGCACCCGGCGACGTCCGAGATCGCGGCGTTGGTAGGTTCGATACATGGCGTATGAACCGAACTGGGTCGAGGTCGATGGATTGGTCAACATCCGCGATCTTGGCGGCACGACCACCGCCGATGCACGCATCGTTCATGATGGCTTGGTCTTCCGCTCAGACAATCTGGACGATCTATCCGAGGCGTCGATCAGCCGACTGCTCGACGATCTGGGGGTCAGCGACGTCGTTGATCTGCGCACGAATACCGAGCGGCAAGGGGTAACGGGGTTTCCGTTCGACGGACGGGTTCAGGTCCACAAACTCAGCCTTTACCCCGACGACGATCCGTCCGACCCGATACCGGCCTGGTTCGGTGACCTCTCCGTGCTCGAGGACGGCGACCCGCCCGACACCGTACATATCGTTGCGGGCCATTACCTCGGGTATTTCAGGGCTCGTCCCGACAGCATCGTGAACGCGCTCCGGACGGTGGCCACGGCCCAGGGTGCCACCATCATCAACTGCGCTGCAGGCAAAGACCGCACCGGCACGGTCAGTGCCGTCCTGCTCTCAGCACTCGATGTACCCCAGGCACAGATACTGGCCGATTATGCTGCCAGCACCGAGCGAATCGTGGCGATCCTTGCCAAACTCGGCTTCGCCGCGAATGCCGGGTCCGGCGCGCATGACGCCGATGTGAAGTCGCAGTCGACTCCGCCCGAATTGATGAAGCTGGTGCTCGACCGGGTAGCGCGTGACTATGGCTCGGTTGCAGGCTGGCTGCAGGACAACGGCTGGACCCCCGACGATCAAGCCGCATTGGAGGCCAAGCTGCTCGGCTGATCGCAAGATCTAACAGCACGATGGAGTAACCTCACTCGGGTGAGCGAGGATCTGTTCGGCAACATCACTCCGATCACCCAGCCAGGCATCGGTGGGTCATTGAGCGCTGCCGATCACGATGATCTGCCGTTGGCGGTACGTCTGCGGCCACGCAGTATCGACGAAATCGTCGGCCAGGAACACCTGCTTGCGCCCGGCTCACCACTACGCCGTCTCGCCGAGGGCAGCGGTGCCATGTCCGTCTTCTTGTGGGGGCCCCCAGGGGTCGGCAAGACGACCATCGCCGCAGTGGTCTCACATCAGACCGGAGGACGTTTCGTCGAGATCTCAGCGGTTACCGCCGGCGTCAAAGAGGTCCGAGCCCAGCTGGACAAGGCCAAAGCAGAGCTGGCCCGTGGCGTCTCGACCGTACTGTTCGTCGATGAGGTTCACCGCTTCAACAAGGCACAGCAGGATGTGCTGCTACCGGCGGTGGAAAACCGGTTGGTTACGCTGATCGCCGCCACAACTGAGAACCCCAGTTTCAGTGTCATCTCGCCGCTGCTCTCGCGTTCCCTGATCCTCACGCTACGCCCGCTCGGCGCTGACGATTTGAACGCGCTCGTCGATCGAGCACTGAGCGATTCCCGGGGCCTGGGCGGCAAATATGAGCTCGACCAACAGGCTCGGGTGGCGATGCTCTCAATGGCCGGCGGTGACGCCCGGCGTGTTTTGACGTATCTCGAGGAGGCCGCTCGTAGCGCCGACGCCAAGACGACGACCCTGATCGATCTGGAGACCGTCGAGCAGTCGGTTGATCAGGCGGCTGTTCGCTACGATGCCGACGGCGACCAGCATTATGACGTGACCAGCGCATTCATCAAGTCCGTCCGCGGTTCCGATGTGGACGCAGCGCTGCACTGGCTGGCCCGGATGATTCAGGCGGGGGAGGATCCTCGGTTCATTGCCCGCCGCTTGATTATCCTGGCCAGCGAGGATATCGGGATGGCCGCTCCAACGGTCTTACAAACCTGTGTTGCCGCGGCTCAGGCAGTCCAATTGATCGGCATGCCGGAGGCTCGGATCAATCTGGCCCAGGCGACGATCGCTGCCGCGACAGCACCGAAATCGAATGCGGTGGTGACGGCGATTGACGCCGCGATCGCCGATGTTCAAGCAGGTCGAATCGGCACCGTCCCGTTACATCTGCGCGACTCGCACTACTCATCGGCTGGTGACTACGGGCATGGCGTGGGATACCGCTATGCGCACGACTATCCGCACGGGGTCGCGGCCCAGCAGTATCTGCCCGATGAGCTGGTGGGGAAACGCTATTACCTACCGACTTCACACGGTAACGAGGCCCAGATTGCAGACCGGCTCGCGGTCATCCAAGGATTACTGGCTGTCGAGACGTAGCTGGTTGCCCTTCGCTGCGTTCTTGTTCAACTGCCGAGTCTGTTTGGTTACCCCAGTGGTGGCTTTCAGTTCCAGCAACGGTTCACGTTCAGCCGCGAGCCCGTCCAGCAGCTGCCTGGTGCGTAGCACTTCCAGGTCAAGGTGGACGCCGAGGATCAGTGCCAGATTGGTCAGCCACACGAGCCAAAGTGCGATGATGGCGCCTGCCAGTGCACCGTAGGTGGCATCGTAGCGGCCGAAATTGGACGCGTAGAAGCTGAAACCGGCCACCGCGATCAGCCCGGTCAGCGCCGCCACGACCGCTCCGTAGCTGAGCGGGCGGAAGTGAGCGAACCGAACATTCGGGCATACGTGATAGAGGATGCCGATCATGACCATCACCAAGACGATGATCAGCGGCCACCGCAACCATTGCCAGACCTGCACGGCGCCCTCGAGGTGCTGAGAGTGCGTGGCGATCCAATCGGCTATGTCGCCACTGACCACGATCGCGAGCAGCACCGCAGCCATCAGCACCAGCAGCGCGAAGGTTACGGCAAACTGCAAGATCTTGAGTTTGATCGGGTTGCGTCCTTCAATGATCCCGTAGATCCTATTCATCGCTCGGGTGAAGGCCGCGACGTACCCGCTGGCAGCCCACGCAGCGGTCAGCACACCGATCGCCAGGCCGATACCGGCACCTGACCTGGAGAAGAAATCTTGGACGATACCTACCACAGTGGTGTTGAGTTCTTTGTCGGTGGAGATCTCGGTAATGGTATCGGTTAGTCGGGGTATCACGAGGTCTCCGATTCCGCTGAGTTTCAGCAGTGAGACCAATGAAAGCAGAGCGGGGAAGACGGCCAGCACCGAGTAGTACGTGAGTGTCGCAGCCATGTCGGTGCCCTTATTGCGGTTGAAACGCTGGATCGTTGAGATGATGATGTAGACCCAGTTTTTGGCGCTGATCCGCTTCCGCCCAGGAGCGGCAGCCGGTCCGTGCTGGGGCGCGGGCTGCAATGTCATATTCCGAATCTACGCGGCGTCGCGTCTCGCGGTAGGCTTGGTGGCTGGTCTGGCCATCAAGGCGCCAGCGCACCATGAGTGAGGATGAGGTATGAAGGCAGCTGAGATCGGACGTCGATACGTAGATTTCTTCGCCGCTCGTGGTCACACGGTCGTGCCCAGCGCATCCTTACTGTATAACGATCCCACGTTGCTTTTCGTGAATGCGGGCATGGTTCCGTTCAAGCCCTACTTCACAGGTGCAGAACCCGCGCCCTATAAGCGCGCGGTCAGCCTTCAGAAATGTGTGCGTACTCTCGATATCGAGGACGTCGGTAAGACCACCCGGCACGGAACATTCTTCCAAATGCTGGGCAATTTCAGCTTCGGCGACTACTTCAAGCGCGAGACCATCGAATGGGCCTGGGAACTGGTGACCGGCTCGGTCGAGGATGGCTGCTTCGGCTTCGATCCGAAGCGAATATGGGTAACCGTGCTCGGCCCGGGACTGCACGCCGATTACCCCGATGGTGATATCGAGGCCATGGACTACTGGAAAGCCGTCGGTGTGCCCGAAGAACGCATCCAGTCACGTGGTCTTGCGGACAACTACTGGAATATGGGAGTGCCCGGCCCAGGCGGACCTTGCTCGGAGATCTATGTCGATCGCGGCCCACAGTACGGCCCCGAGGGTGGCCCCAATGCCGACGAAGACCGATACCTGGAGATCTGGAATCTCGTATTCCAACAAGAAGACCTTTCGGAGGTGCGGGCCAAGGATGATTTCGATATTGCTGGCCCGCTACCCAGCAAGAACATCGACACAGGTGCAGGCTTGGAGCGCATCGCGCTGCTGATGCAGGGCGTGGACAATATGTATGAGACCGACGAGGTCTTTCCGGTGATAGCACGAGCGTCCGAGCTGAGCGGTAAGCAATACGGCGTCGACCAGGTCGATGACGTGCGGCTGCGCGTCATCGGCGACCATGTGCGCAGCTCGCTGATGCTGATGACCGACGGTGTGGCCCCCGGTAACGAGGCCCGAGGCTATGTGCTGCGCCGGTTGATGCGCCGTTCGATCCGCTCGATGCGTTTGCTCGGCTATGCGGGCCCCTCGATCGTCGAGCTGTTGGATGTCAGCCGCAGCGTCATGCATGACTCCTATCCCGATATCGACGATCAGTGGGAGCGGATCCGCCAGATTGCCGAGGCTGAGGAGAAGACGTTCAGCCGCACGCTGAACTCGGGTACCGCGCTATTTGATACAGCAGCGAAACAGGTTCGTTCGTCCGGTGGGCAGGTGCTGTCCGGTGATAAGGCCTTCCAGCTTCATGACACCTATGGTTTCCCGATCGATCTGACCTTGGAGATGGCCGCTGAGCAGGGGTTGAGCGTCGATCAGGATGCCTTCCGCGCGTTGATGGACGAGCAGCGCCAGCGCGCCAAGGCTGATGCGCGCGCCAAGAAGGGCGGTGCGGTGCATACCGAGGCCTACCAGGTGCTGCGCGCCGAAGGTGAGACACCCTTCCTCGGGTATACCGATCTGAGTGTCGAGACCAAGGTTCGTGGCCTCATCGCCGACGGCGAGTCGGTTTCGTGGGCGCCACCGGGCAGCACCGTCGAAGTCGTGCTCGCTGAGACCCCGTTCTACGCCGAGGCCGGGGGGCAGGCCTCCGACAAGGGCGTTTTACGCACGTCGGCCGGCGATCTCAATGTTCTTGACGTGCAGCGTCCGGTACCTGGGTTGATCGTCCATAAGGTTGAAGTGCCCAACGAACTGGCGATCGGCGATGCTGTGACGGCGGTGGTCGACGGCTTCAATCGCCGTGGCGCCTGCCAAGCGCACACAGCCACTCACGTGCTGCATGCGGCACTACGCGAGATCGTGGGCTCAGGTGCGACCCAGGCCGGTTCGTTCAACAAACCTGGGTACCTGCGTTTCGACTATTCGTCGACCAAAGGGCTGAGCCCCGAAGTGCGCACCGAGATCGAAGAACGCTGTAATATCGCGATCCGCGACGATCTCGAGATCACCGCCACCCAGATGAAGCTCGAAGAGGCCAAGGCGCTCGGTGCTATGGCGATGTTCGGCGAGAAATACCCGCCGATCGTGCGGGTGGTCGAGATGGGCGGGCCGTGGAGCCGGGAACTGTGCGGAGGCACTCATGTGCAGCATTCGAGCCAGATCGGTCTGCTGAGCCTCCTGGGCGAGCAGTCGGTCGGTTCGGGTGCCAGACGAGTCGAGGCCTTGGTGAGCACCGATGCATTCGCACACATGGCTGCTGAGCGCGCGTTGCTGAACGAGCTCAGCCAGACTCTGCGGGTACAGCCGGATCAGCTCGGTGATCGCGTCCAGGCGATGGCCGCTGAGCTGAAAGCCGCGCAGAAGACGATTGCCGAACTGCGGATGACGCAGCTACAAGCCCAGGTCGCTGGGATCGTCGGGAAGGCCCATGACATCGAAGGCGTCTTCTTCGCTTCCTCGATACTTGACGGCGTTGAAGCAGGGGATTTGCGTTCTTTGGCCGCCCAGATCCGCGACAAGTTCGGTTCTCGTCCTGCTGTAGTGATGCTGATCACCACAAGCCCCAAGCTGTCGGTCGTGGTCACGGTCAACGGTCGCGCCCGCGATCTGGGACTCAAGGCCGGCGAGATCGTGCGGCAGGCCGCGACCGAACTCGGTGGCAAGGGCGGTGGCAAGGATGATTTCGCCCAGGGAGGCGGATCACATCCGGACGCGGCTCCGCAAGCAATCGAAGCAGCCCGCCATCAGGTGGAGACGGTCCTTGGGCGTTGAGTTCCGGCGGGGAATCCGTCTAGCCATTGATTGGGGCAAAGCGAGAGTCGGCGTTGCGGCATGCGACGCCGACGGTCTGCTCGCCTACCCGGTTGAGACCGTGCCCACTGGCCCGGCTACCGCCAAACGATTGGCGCAACTCTGCGCCGAGTACGAGCCGATCGAAGTGCTACTCGGCTGGCCGGTGAACCTCGTCGGACGAGAAGGCCCAGCGGTGCAGCAAATGGCAGAGGTTGCCGACCATCTCCATGCCGAGCTGGGATTGCCGCTGCGCGTCGTTGATGAGCGGCTGAGTACCGCCAGCGCCGCCCGTAAGCTGAAAGCAACGGGAAAGAGCGCACGACGACAGCGCCGCATTATCGATCAAGCTGCGGCCGTCGATATCCTCGAGCAAGCACTCGAATTCGAGAAACGCACCGGCCGGCCGGCCGGACGCGCCTGGCACCAGGAAGGTTAGTCATAACCATGAACCGATTCCTCGATACCGACGACGCCGGCGACGATTTCGACGAGGTCGACCTCGATATCGACCAGCTTTCCACGAGACATCGTGGGTCATGGTGGAAGAACCTGCTGGCAATCAGCATCTCACTAGCGGTCCTGATCGGTGGTGGCTTTTTCGTCTACTCGAAAGTCAAGGACACTTATCAGGGATTCTTGCAGGCGAGCGACTATCCGGGTCCCGGTGAGCAGGATGTCACGGTGACTATCCCTGCCGGTGCCACGCTGACCGAAATGGCCGATATCTTGGTGCAGGCCGATGTGGTGGCATCTAACAGAGCTTTCGTCAAGGCCGCAGGGAATACCGCGGGTTCATCGGGCATCCAGCCGGGCACCTATCAGCTGAAGACCCAGATGCAGGCTGTTGACGCTGTGCGGGCGCTGATGGATCGCGGAAATATGCAGAGTATGCAAATTACCATCCCCGAAGGCTTACGCGATTCTGCTCTGATCAAAAGGCTCAGCGAACAACTGGGCATTTCGACTCAAGACTTCCAGGCAGTCCTCGATGATCCTTCCCAGCTGAAGCTTCCGGAATGGTCCAACGGCAAGGCCGAAGGTTTCCTCTTCCCCGAAACATATGTCTTCGATACCCAGCCGAGCGCTGCCGAGGCACTTTCGGAGATGACGTCACAGTTCAACACAGTCGCCGATCAGATCGACTTTGTGAACAAGGCGGAGGCGTTGGGAGTAGACCCCTACGACGCGCTGATCGTCGCCTCGATCATCGAAAAGGAGACCCGAGATCCTGCCTACGGCCCGGACATCGCCCAAGTGCTCTACAACCGCTTGGCCGACGGGATGCCGTTGCAGCTCGACTCTACGGTCATCTATGCGGTGAACTCGCCCGGCACGATCACCACCACGGACGAAGAACGCGCGAATCCTTCGCCCTACAACACCTATGTGCATAAAGGGCTACCCCCCGGCCCGATCTCGAACCCAGGTACGAATTCGCTCAACGCGGCGGTCAATCCGACCCGCGGTGACTATCTCTATTTCGTCGCGGTCAACCCGGATTCCGGTGAGACGAAATTCGCCTCGGACGGTGCTGGGCACGAAGAAAACGTGGCCGAATTCCAATCATGGTGCCGCGCGAACTCCGACCGCTGCGGATGAGCAAGGCGACCGTGGACTCGGGTCGGGATCACCCCGAGCCTCACAGACCATGGTGGCGAGCGCGCCGAACGTACTTGCCGATCTGGGATACTTGAGCACATGCTTCGATACCTGACTGCCGGTGAATCACATGGACGTGCTCTCGTTGCGACACTGGAGGGTTTACCCGCCGGGGTCAGTGTGACATCTGACGACATTTCGCAGGCCCTGGCGAGGCGACGACTCGGTGCTGGGCGCGGTGCCCGCATGAAGTTCGAGGCGGACGAAGTGACGATCCTGGCCGGGGTGCGGCACGGTAAGACACTCGGCTCTCCGATCGCGATCATGGTCGGTAACACGGAATGGCCGAAGTGGGAGCAAGTCATGGCCTCGGATCCAATCGATCCCGCATTACTTGCCGAATTAGCTCGCAACGCGCCGCTCACTCGTCCGCGTCCAGGACATGCGGATCTGGCGGGCATGCAGAAATACGACTTCACCGAATCACGGCCCGTTCTCGAACGTGCGAGTGCACGGGAAACCGCAGCTCGAGTCACCATGGGCCGGGTCGCGCAGAATTTCCTTGCTCAGGCTTACGGCATCACAGTGTTGAGTCATGTGGTCGAAATCGGCGGTGTTCGTGCTATGAGTCGCACGTTTCCGACGATGGCCGATCTGCCCGCGATCGATGCCGATCCGGTGCGTTGCCTCGATCCAGAGGCCAGCGCTGCGATGCAAGCCGAGATCGCTGCCTGCCAGAAGGCCGGCGACACTCTAGGTGGAGTTGTCGAGGTCATTGCCTGGGGCTGCCCGCCCGGTTTGGGCAGCCATATTCAAGGCGACCGCCGGTTGGACGCCAAGTTGGCTGCTGCTCTGATGGGCATCCAGGCGATCAAGGGTGTGGAGATGGGGGACGGATTCGAGCTTGCCCGGGTTCGCGGCAGCCAAGCCCACGACGAGATTGCCCCTGGCGGCACCGGAATCGAGCGGCTCTCGCAGCGTTCTGGTGGCACCGAAGGCGGCATGTCCACCGGTGAGCTCGTCAGGGTGCGGGCTGCGATGAAGCCGATCGCCACCGTGCCCCGGGCGTTGCGGACTATCGATGTCAGCACCGGTAGTGCAGCTGTGGCCGATCATCAACGCTCCGACGTCTGTGCGGTACCGGCCGCAGGCGTGGTCGCTGAAGCAATGGTGGCATTGGTCCTGGCGGAATGCTGCCTCGAAAAGTTCGGCGGAGACTCGTTGGGCGAGACCCGTCGCAATCACCAGGGCTATCTGCGACAGGTTGCAGAACGCGGGCTGTCGATTCATGTCTGAGTATCCTGTCATCGTCTTGGTCGGACCGCCCGCAGTCGGTAAGTCGACGGTCGGGGCTGCGCTGGCCACGAGGCTCGGGATCGGCTTCTGCGATGTGGACGAGGTCATCGAAGCCGAGCAGGGCCGCGCAATTACCGAGATTTTCGCCGAACTCGGCGAACCGGGCTTCCGCCGCCTCGAGTTGGACGCCACCCTGGCAGCGCTTTCAGCAGGCGGAGTGGTCGCGCTCGGTGGGGGAGCGGTCACGAATGCCGCATTACGTTCAGCGCTCGAGGCTCACCAGGTGATCTGGCTACGCACGACTGCCCAAGAGGCTGTCCGCCGGGTGGGCGCCTCGACTACTCGTCCGCTGCTCAACGGGGACGTCGCCGGCAACTGGACCCGGCTGGCCGCCCAGCGTGCCCCTCTCTACCAGCAGGTAGCGACCGTTGCCGTCGACACGGCTGGACGAAGCCCCACCGGGATCGTTGACGAGATCATCGGTCTACTCGCCATCCAGGAGCCGTCATGAGCACCGTACGTTTCGCCACCGAACATCCGTATTGCGTCGAGATCGATAACGGAGCGCTCGAAAAACTGCCGGCGTTGATCGCTGACTCCAGCCGAGTGGCCGTTATCTACGCTGAGCCGTTGGTCGAGGTAGCACTGGAGGTGGCTCGACTCGTCGGTTCCGCCACCGTCTCGGTGCTTTCTATCGGTGTGCCCGAAGGCGAAGCAGCCAAGACGCCGCAGATCTTGGCGAGCTGTTGGAGCACGCTCGCCTCAGCCGGTTTCACGCGCTCCGATCTGATCATCGGGGTTGGTGGGGGAGCCACCACCGATCTGGCGGGCTTCGTCGCGGCGAGTTGGCTGCGTGGCGTCAGCTACCTCAGCGTGCCCACCACAGTGCTCGCGATGGTCGATGCTTCGGTCGGCGGTAAAACCGGAATCGATCTACCCGAAGGCAAGAACCTGGTCGGTGCCTTCCATGAGCCGAATGGCGTCATTGCTGATCTCAGCCTGCTGGCGACTCTGCCGGCACGCGAGATCCGGTCGGGGCTGGCCGAGGTGATCAAGGCCGGTTTCATCACAGATGAGCGGATCCGTGCGCTGATCGCCGAATCTGCGAGCGGGTCACTGGACGTCGCGAGCGCCCGTCACGCGGAGCTGATTCGCCGCGCCGTACAGTTCAAGGCGGATGTGGTCTCGAAAGATCTGCGCGAAACCACATCGGTAGGAGCCGCCATCGGACGCGAAGTGCTCAATTATGGCCACACCCTCGGGCACGCGATCGAATCCTGGGAGCACTACGAGCTCAGGCACGGCGAGGCTGTCGCGCTGGGTATGATCTTCGCCGCTCACCTCTCCCGCCGACTGCTCGGGCTCTCGGACGAAGCCGTCGCCACCCATTATGAGCTCCTCGCAGCCCTCGGTTTACCGACCAGCTATCGACGCGCGCCGTTTGGTGAACTCCGTGAGCTGATGGCCCGCGACAAGAAGACCCGGGGTCAGGCGTTGCGGTTCGTCGGGTTGCGCAATCTGGGGGACCCGGCAATGATCGTGGCCCCCAGCGAGCGCGTGCTCGAAGAATGCTACGCGCAACTGGGCCGCGACTGATTGCGCAAGCGCCAACGCTGACTGTCCTGGGCAGATTCGTAGGGTCCCCTTTTTGTGATCTCGTGACGGAGGATGAACCAAGACGATGTATGTGGCAGAACAATTCTCAATGCCATCCGATGAGGCGTTGCGGCAGGCCGACGTTCGCGGGGTTGGAGATCTCGTTACCCACGGCGAGCGGGGATTGGATGTCACGATGCTGCCCTTCGTGCTCCTCGACGAAGATGGCGGCCCGCGAAGACTGACCACTCACATGGCCAGGACCAACCTGCAGTGGCACGATGAAGGTCCCGCGATGATGGTCGTGCATGGTCCCGATGCTTATATCAGCCCCGAGGTCGTGCCGCCAAGCCATGGTCCGTCGCGGATCCCGACCGTACCGACGTGGAACTATCTGGTCGTCCATCTGGTCGGCAGATTGGTCACCCACCACGACGATGCTTGGAAGCTGCAGTCGCTCTACGATCTGACGTCACGCCATGAACCGAACTGGCGGCTGGAGAACGGGCCGCTGGAGGCCATCGAGCGGATGCTGCCGGCCATCGTGGGTATCGAGTTCATCATCGATGATGTGATCGGCAAAGCGAAGCTGAGCCAGAACAAGTCCTCGTCTGATCTGGAGGCGATGGCTACTCAGTTGGCTGCCAGCGGGCATTCACCAGAAACGGCTGAAGTCATGCGGCGCCTGGCATTGCCGTATATCGCCGCACGCGAAGAACGCGTCCGTCAGGCTCGCGAGCTTGGCATCCGCCGCCAGAAGCCCCAGGGTTGAGCTCAACCGCGATGGCAGAATTGCCAGGCAGCTGTGAGTCGTAATTCGCCGCCGTTCGGTGGGTGCCGCTAGAATGGACGATTGCGGGTCGACCGCCATATCTTTGCGCCGGGAACTCCCGGCGGATCGCGAACGCCCAGATCGGAAAGGCAAGCGTGGCTACCACCAACGACATCAAGAACGGCACCGTACTGGACCTGGACGGCCAGCTCTGGCAAGTCTTGTGGTTTCAGCATCACAAACCCGGCAAAGGCAACACCGTGGTGCGTACCAAGATCAAGAACGTCGTGAATGGCAAGACCGTTGACCGCACCTTCCCGGCCGACACGAAGATCGAGATGGCGCAGGTTGATCGATCCGATATGCAGTACCTCTACGAGGACGGCAGCGGTTATGTGGTCATGGACATGAATACCTACGATCAGCTGACCATTCCGCCGGAAACTTTCGGCGACGCCAAAGACTACCTCCTCGAAGGCATGACGATTACCGTCGCTACCCACGAGGGTAATCCGCTCTACATCGATCTACCCGCCAGCGTCGAGCTTGAGATCACCTATACCGAGCCGGGTTTACAAGGCGACCGCTCCTCCGGTGGCACCAAGCCCGCCACCGTGGAAACCGGCAAACAGATTCAGGTGCCGCTGTTCATCACCACCGGTGAAAAGGTGAAGGTCTCCACGGAATCCGGCGAATACCTCGGTCGCGTCAACTCCTGATGACGCACCCCTCCGACGAGCAGCCGCTCCCGCTGGCAGCCGGAGAACACCCACCGGTCCCCGGGGCGATCAAGGTCTCTTCCGTCGATATGGCGGATGCCCACTATTCGACCCGTACCAAGGCACGCAAGGCAGCTCTCGATATCCTCTTCGAGGCTGATCTGCTCAACCGCGATCCCTTCGTCTCGCTGGCTCAACGGCTGGACGACCCCGAGGCTAGTGTGCGCGAGTTCACCCGCGAGATCGTCCTCGGGGTTCGCGATAATTCAGAGGAGATCGATCGGCGGATCAGCTCTTTGGCCGCCAGCCAATGGCCGATCGAACGGATGCCCCGCATTGACCGCTGTCTTGCCCGGATAGCTATCTACGAACTCGATTTCACCGATATCGATGTCCGCCCAGCCATCAGCGAAGCGCTGGAACTAGCCGATGGACTATCCACCGACGACTCGGTGACGTTCCTGAACGGATTGTTGGGTAGGGCCGCGCAGACCCGCCCGGGGAGGAAAGGCCATGACCAGCAGTAATCCTGCCATCCTGGTGCTAGAAGACGGACGAGCCTTCCGCGGACAGGCTTTCGGGGCTGTCGGCGAAACCTTCGGTGAAGCGGTCTTCGCGACCGGGATGTCGGGCTACCAGGAGACCCTGACCGATCCCAGCTATTTCGGTCAGGTGGTCATCGCCACCGCGCCGCATATCGGTAATACCGGTTGGAATGACGAGGACGACGAGTCGAATCGCATCTGGGTGGCAGGATATGTCGTCCGTGATCCATCGCCTCGTCCGAGTAATTGGCGCTCGACCCGCTCGCTGGACGCCGAGTTGGTGGCCCAAGAGATCGTCGGTATCTCGGGCATCGATACCCGGGCACTGACCCGTCATCTGCGCGAAGAAGGTTCGATGCGGGTAGGCATCAGTTCGGTCTCCACCGATATCGATGCGCTCCAAGCGAAGGTGCTCCGGCAACCGAGCATGGTGGGCGCTGATCTGATCGCTCAGGTCACGACCCCGCAACGCTATCTGGTGCCGGCCACCGGTGAAAAGCAGTTCACCGTTGCGGCCTTGGATCTTGGTATCAAGGCCACGACACCCCAAGAATTATCGGAGCGTGGCATTGAGGTGCACGTGTTGCCCGCCTCGGTCAGCTTCGAGGAACTGGTGGCCCTCAACCCCGATGGTGTCTTCATCAGCAACGGGCCCGGCGACCCAGCCACCGCGAACCATGCTGTTGAGTTGACGCAGGCGTCGTTGCGTGCCGGTTTACCGCTTTTCGGTATCTGCCTGGGCCATCAGGTGCTCGGCAGAGCACTGGGGTTCGACACTTTTAAACTGCGATACGGCCATCGCGGTATCAACCAACCGGTGCTGGATCGGGCAACGAATCGCATTGATATCACCTCCCATAATCACGGTTTCGCGGTCGACATCGCCCACAATGAGCTCAAAGAAACCGACTTCGGCACCGTGCATGTGAGTCACATCTGCCTCAACGACGATGTCGTCGAAGGCCTAGAGCTGACTCGAGACGGCAGATCTGTCGCTTTCTCCGTGCAATACCACCCTGAGGCCGCAGCGGGTCCACACGATGCGGAGTACCTTTTCGATCGCTTCGCCGACCTGATGTCGGCCAACAGGAAGGGCGTTCTCTGATGCCTCGGCGCTCTGATATCAAGTCGATCATGGTGATCGGATCCGGCCCGATCGTCATCGGCCAGGCAGCGGAATTCGATTACTCGGGCACTCAGGCCTGTCGCGTGCTGCGTGACGAGGGCTACCGGGTGATCCTGGTCAACTCGAACCCCGCGACGATCATGACCGATCCTGAATTCGCGGACGCCACCTATTTGGAGCCGATCACTCCCGAATATGTGGAGAAGATCATCGCGGTCGAGCAGCCGGACGCGTTACTGGCCACGTTAGGTGGCCAAACCGCGTTGAACACTGCGGTGGCGCTCTTTGAATCAGGGGTGCTGGAACGCCATGGCGTCGAACTGATCGGCGCATCGGTTGAGGCCATCAAGCGTGGCGAAAACCGCGAAGAGTTCAAACATGTCATCGAGAACCTCCCGGATTTCGCGGGAGGTAAGGCCGAAGTCGCCAAGAGCCGAATCTGTCACACCATGGACGAGATCCGGACAGCGGCCGAAGAGCTCGGGCTGCCGGTGGTGCTTCGCCCGAGTTACACCATGGGTGGTGTCGGCTCCGGCATCGCTCACGATCAGGCTGAGCTCGAGCAGATGGGCCGGATCGGCCTGGATGCCAGCCCGGTGACCGAGGTGCTGGTCGAAGAGTCGGTGCTCGGATGGAAAGAATTCGAACTCGAGCTCATGCGCGACTGCTCCGACAACGTCGTGGTGGTGTGCTCGATCGAGAACGTCGATCCGATGGGTGTGCACACGGGTGACTCGATCACCGTTGCTCCGGCCATGACCTTGACCGACCGCGAGTACCAGCACATGCGCGATGTAGGCATTGCGATCATCCGTGCGGTCGGCGTCGACACCGGTGGCTGCAATATTCAGTTCGCCATCAACCCGGACGACGGTCGAATGATCGTCATCGAGATGAACCCACGGGTCTCTCGCAGTTCGGCGTTGGCCTCCAAGGCGACCGGATTCCCGATCGCGAAGATCGCTGCGAAGGTCGCCATCGGGTACACCCTTGACGAGATACCTAACGACATCACATCCCAGACTCCGGCCTCCTTCGAACCGACCCTCGACTATGTCGTGGTTAAGGTGCCACGTTTTGCCTTCGAGAAGTTCCCAAATGCCGATGTCACCCTCACCACTCATATGAAGTCTGTCGGCGAGGCCATGTCCATCGGCCGCAACTTCACCGAAGCCCTCGGCAAGGCGCTGCGTTCGCTGGAAGATTCCGACGCCCCGTTCGACTTCAGTCGCGAGCCAGGTGACATCGCCGAACTCGTGACGGCCGCGGCAGAACCCCGTGGTGACCGGATCCAAGATGTCTTCCAGGCCTTACGCGCGGGGGCTTCAGTCGAGCAGCTCTACCAAGCGACCCGCATCGATCCGTGGTTCCTCGACCAGCTGGAGCTCATCCACCAAGTCAGCGAGCAAATACGCAGCGCCGAAGAGCTCAGCGCCGATCTACTGCGACTGGGCAAACGACACGGGCTTTCAGACGATCAGCTCGCGCAGTTGCGCGGGACCAGCCCCGAGCTGATCCATGAGCTGCGCCGAATACTGGGGGTGCTCCCGGTCTATAAGACTGTCGACACCTGTGCGGCCGAGTTCAGTGCCAGAACGACATACCACTATTCGAGCTACGACGAGGAGAGCGAACTCGAGCCCCGGACCCGGCCCGCGGTGCTGATCCTCGGCAGCGGACCGAACAGGATCGGTCAAGGCATCGAGTTCGACTACTCCTGCGTGCATGCAGCGATGGTTCTGTCGGCCAACGGCTATGACTCGATCATGGTCAACTGCAATCCGGAGACCGTCTCCACTGACTACGACACCTCGGATCGGTTGTATTTCGAGCCGCTCACCTTCGAGGATGTGATGGAGGTCTACCATGCGGAGCTCAAACTCGGACCGGTGGCGGGCGTCATCGTCCAATTGGGTGGGCAGACGCCCCTGAAGCTCGCCCGACGTCTGGAGCAGGCAGGAGTGAAGATCGTCGGCACCAGCCCCTCGGCGATCGACTTGGCCGAGGAGCGAGGCGCCTTCGGGAAGGTTCTGGCCGACGCCAAGTTGCCCTCACCCAAACACGGCATGGCCTCGAGCTTCGATCAGGCGAGCCAAATCGCGACAGAGATCGGCTATCCGGTGCTCGTGCGTCCCAGCTATGTGCTGGGTGGACGAGGTATGGAGATCGTTTACAACGAGGACCTTCTGCGCACATATATCGACAATTCGACGCTGATCAGCGCCGAGACCCCGGTATTGGTCGACCGTTTTCTTGACGATGCGATCGAGCTCGATGTCGACGCACTCTACGACGGCCATGACCTGTATCTGGGTGGGGTCATGGAGCATATTGAGGAAGCCGGTATCCATTCGGGTGACTCGGCTTGTTCGCTGCCTCCATCCACTTTAGGTGGCGCGGTCATCGATCGGATCCGAATCTCGACCGAGGCAATTGCCAAGGGCGTCGGTGTTCAGGGACTGATCAATATTCAGTACGCCCTGGCCGGTGACGCGCTCTACGTTCTAGAAGCCAACCCGCGGGCTTCGCGTACGGTGCCGTTCGTCTCCAAGGCGACCGACACGCCGTTAGCGAAAGCTGCGACACTGATCATGCTCGGTACCACGATCGCCGATTTGCGCAGCTCGGGAATGCTTCGCGAAACCGGCGATGGCGCGGATACCTGGAGTGGCATGCCGATCGCCATCAAGGAAGCGGTCCTACCGTTCAACCGATTCCGTACTGCCGAAGGTGTGACGGTCGACTCGCTGCTCGGCCCTGAGATGCGCTCCACCGGAGAAGTCATGGGCCTGAGCTCGAACTTCGGTATGGCCTTCGCCAAGTCTCAGGCAGCCGCCTATGGTCAGTTACCGACTACGGGCACGGTCTTCATTTCGGTGGCCAATCGCGACAAGCGCAACATCATCTTCCCGGTCAAGAGGCTCGCCGATATGGGCTTCACGATCCTGGCCACCGCCGGCACCGCGTCCATGCTCGCGCTCCATGGCGTCAAAGCCACCCCGATTCGCAAATTCTCGCAGGGAGCCGGCCCGAACGGTGAACCGACGATCGTCGATCTGATTCGCGGCGGCAACGTCGACCTGGTCTTCAACACGCCCAGCGGCGAAACCGACGGGGGATCTCCGCGTCGGGACGGCTACGCGATCCGAACCGCTGCCGTACTACACGAAGTACCGTCCATTACGACGGTGCAGGGGCTCGAGGCTGCGGTACAAGGGATCGAAGCAGTCCGGAACGGCACGATCCGCGTGCATTCGTTGCAGGATTGGGCCAAACAAATCCAACAGACGCGAAAACACTAACCACACCTGAGCTTTGAAGGGACCAGCGATGATTACCAGCGAGGAGCTGCTCGTCCGACTGTTGCTTACCGGTTATCGGAGCCTGGTGCGTCCGATCATGTTCAGGTTGGATCCCGAAGAGGTACATGAGCATGTGATCACGCTGCTCAGCGAGATCCCCGATCCGCTTTTGATGCGGGTGCAGAGTCTTCTTGGGGAGCGACGCAATGCAATCACACTGGCCGGAATAGATTTTCCGGGACGCGTGGGTGTTGCAGCTGGTCTCGACAAGGACGGTATAGCCGCCCGCAGCTGGGGTGCGCTCGGCTTCGGTTTTGCCGAACTGGGCACCGTCACCGCGCATGCGCAACCCGGCAATCGACAGCCACGACTCTTCCGGCTGCCACATAGCCGGGCCATCATCAACCGGATGGGCTTCAACAACTCGGGGGTCGAAGCGCTCGCAGCCCGCCTCGAGCAGTGGGGTGTACGACGAGGCAACAACGCGCTGGATTACCCGGTAGGTGTGTCGGTCGGCAAGACCAAGGTGACCCCGTTGGAGGAAGCCTCCGACGACTATCTGTATTCGTTGCGTACGATCGCACCCTACGCGGATTATGTCGCGATCAATGTCTCCAGTCCGAATACCCCCGGGCTTCGCAGCCTGCAGGATCGTGATGCGCTGAGAGCCCTGACGAACGCGTTGGTGGACACTGCAGCTGAACTTGATCCGGTCAAACCACTACCGATCTTCGTCAAACTGGCACCCGATCTCGCTCCCTATGACCTGGGTGGAATCATCGATGTCTGTCAGGAGAGCGGAATCGCGGGGCTGATCGCGACCAACACAACCACGGCACGCGAATACCTCCATCCCTCCGAGCTCTACTTGGCCAACCAGGCCGGGGGATTGTCAGGGGCTCCGCTGACACGCAAGGCCTTGCGCATGGTGGAATCGATCGCATCGCAAACGGATCTACCGATCATCGGTGTTGGCGGCATCATGACACCATCCGATGCACAGGCATTCTTCGATGCCGGCGCCGCACTCGTGCAGGTCTACACAGGTTTCATCTTCAACGCCTTGGCGCTGGTGCGCGGTATCAACACTTTGACCTATCCCAGTCGAGCGCGCTGATGAACAGCAGCTACCGCGCCCGATTGGACCAGCTCACCCGCGAGCGCGGCAATCTTTGTGTCGGTGTTGATCCGCACGAGACGCTCGTCGGTTCTTGGGGGTTCGACTATGACGTCAAGGGCCTCGAGCGGGTATCTCGTGGGCTCATCGAAGCTATCGGAGACCGGGTGGCGGTCTTCAAACCGCAGGCCGCATTCTTCGAGTGCTTCGGTGCTGCCGGAGTTCAAGTACTGGCCAGGGTCCTTCATGACATCAAGCAGGCGGGCGCCTTGTCGATTCTGGACGTCAAGCGCGGTGACATCGGTTCGACCATGACTGCCTACGCCAGCGCCTATCTTTCTGGTCGCACGGATCTGAGCGCGGACGCTATCACGCTCAGTCCTTTTCTCGGCTTCGGTTCGCTCGCACCAGCAGTGGAACTTGCCCATCAGACCGGGCGCGGTATCTATGTGCTCTGCCGCACCAGCAATCCTGAGGGCAGCGAAGTCCAGCAGGCGGTTTACGAAGGACGCACCATCGCCCAACAGATCGTCGATGCCGCGCATGAAACCAACCAGCGGTCCGGACAAGACGCCATCGGACTGGTCATCGGAGGCACGTTGCTGCAACTAAACCTCGATCTTCAGGGTTTTTCAGGGTCGATCCTTGTTCCTGGTATTGGTGCCCAGGGAGGTACGGTTGAAGGTCTGGAGTCACTATTCGGCGTAGCCACAAGGCAGCTGCTGCCGAGCGCATCCCGCGAAGTGATGAAGGCTGGTCCACAACCCGAGGCGCTCCGGTTGGCAATCGATCGGTTGAGTGACTGTCCATAGCTCAACTAAATATTCTATATTGTCCGAGTATGCATGAAGCTGAGGCACCTCAGATGCCCAGCCCCGGCACACGCGACATGAAACGGAGAAAATTCCACGTGGCAATCCCAACACTGTCACCCGAGCAGTTACAGGCTGCACGGGCCGCAGCTACCGAATCCCGCAGGGCACGAGCTGCGCTGAAGAATGCGGTTCGCGACGGTTCCAAGACGCTGTCTGAAGCACTAGATGAGTGCGCCAAGGACGACGTCCTTGCTCATATCCGAGTATCAGGTCTGTTGAAATCTATTCCGCGGATCGGTGAGAAGCGCGCTGCCGAGATCATGGAGAAGTACGATATCGCGGCGAATCGACGTATCCGCGGTCTCGGTCGGCATCAAGTCGCCGGCCTGAAGTCAGAGTTCAACTGAGTGTCGATGAATGGGGCGTTGAGCGCGTACGTCATCAGCGGACCGACTGCGGTAGGCAAGGGCACCGTTGTAGCAGCCCTGCGACAAAGTCATCCGCAAGTGTACGTCTCGGTTTCTGTGACGACGCGCCCGCCACGCCCCGGCGAGATCAACGGCGTCCACTACTTCTTCGTGGACGACAAAACCTTCGATAACCTTATCGCCAGCAACGGCTTGCTCGAGTGGGCACAGGTACATGGTCTTCATCGTTATGGCACGCCCCGACAAGCCGTCCTCGAAAAGCTGGCGGCCGGTGTGCCGACCATCCTTGAGATCGACCTACAAGGCGCTCGCCAAATACGCAAGACGATGCCCGAGGCTCAGCAGATCTTCATTGCACCACCGAGCTGGGAGGAATTGGTTCGGCGGCTACAAGGAAGAGGCACCGAGACTGACGATGAGATGGCGCGTCGACTAGAGACCGCGCGCCAGGAAATGGCTTGTGCAGACGAGTTCGACCGGGTCATCGAAAACGTGACGGTGGATAATACCGTCCGTCAACTGGTAGAATTGATAGGTCTGTGATTTCTAGCGTCAGCTTCTACGAGGACTTACCTTGACCACACATATTCCTGAGGGCATCACCAACCCGCCTGTCGACGACCTGCTCGAGACGGTGGACTCCAAGTACCGACTGGTGCTCTTCGCTGCCAAGCGCGCGCGCCAGATCAACGCCTACTATGCTCAGCTGGGAGAAGGCCTACTCGAGTCTGTTGGGCCGCTGGTCGAGACCCTCCCACAGGAGAAGCCGTTATCGATCTCGCTGCGCGAGGTGCAGGCCGGCCAACTCCAATACACCGAGATTGATCCAGAGGCCGAGGCTGCTGCTCGCGCGGAAGCGTTGAACGATCCCGACTTCTCGTTGTCGGATCCGTTCGGCGACATCGACCCGGCCTGATCTTGATGGGCAGGCAGTTTACTTCCGAATCCGTTACCGAAGGCCACCCCGACAAGGTCGCCGATGCGATCTCCGATTCGGTCCTCGACGCGATGTTGGCCGACGATCCCTCGTCGCACACCGCGGTTGAAACTCTTGTTGCTAACGGTGTCGTCATCGTCACCGGAGAAGCGACGACCGATTCTTACGTCGATATCCAAGAGCTCGCCCGCGAGCGGCTGCTCAAGATCGGGTTCGACTCGGCGTCCAAGGGAATTGATGGCGCATCCTGCGGAGTGATGGTGACGCTGAACAATCAGTCGCCCGATATTGCGCAGGGTGTCTTGGGCTCCTGGGAATCTCGGCATGGCAAAGCGCGCGATGATTTCGATCTGCAAGGTGCCGGTGACCAGGGTCTGATGTTCGGCTTCGCCTGCGATGAGACTCCCGAGTTGATGCCGCTGCCCATCCAGATGGCTCATCGGATGGCGGAGCGGCTCACCCAAGTACGTCGTGACAAAACGCTCGACTATCTGGGTCCTGACGGCAAGACACAGATCACCGTCTCTTATGACGACGCCGGCAAACCGGTCGACGTCGACACAGTGGTAGTCTCGGCGCAGCATCGCGCCGGAGTCCACGTGACCGGCCAGCTCGATCCTGATCTACGCCGCGAGGTGATCGCTCCGGTGCTCGCATCTTTCGGCTTCGGCGCTTCGTCACCACGAGTGCTGATCAACCCGACCGGGCGATTCGTGGTCGGCGGTCCTGCCGGTGATGCGGGGTTGACCGGTCGCAAGATCATCGTCGACACCTACGGCGGTATGGCACGTCACGGTGGTGGGGCGTTCAGCGGTAAGGATCCCAGCAAGGTGGATCGTTCTGCCAGTTATGCGATGCGTTGGGTGGCGAAGAATATCGTCGCTGCCGGGCTCGCATCACGGTGTGAGACTCAGGTCAGCTATGCGATCGGCGCAGCCCACCCGACGAGCCTATATGTCGACACTTTCGGTACCGGCCAGGTTCCCGACGAGCAGATCGCCGACGTGGTTCGCGAAGTCTTCGATCTGCGTCCGGCTGCAATCGTCCAGGCACTGAATTTGCGCCGTCCGATCTACTCTCAAATCTCTTGTTACGGCCATTTCGGGCGAGACCTGCCCGATGTCACCTGGGAGCGGACCGACAAGGCGGAGGAACTGGCCGCCAAGGTCCGCGGCTGATCCTGCCGATCAGATTTCACACAAAAGCAGTCGTGCTCCGGCACGGCTGCTTTTGTCATATCCGGCCGATAACCTGAATGGAAGCTCGGCCGAATACCCCGGTCGGAAAGGACGCTGTCGATGATCGCCCGGGTCGCAGTGGACATCCCGTTACCGCACCTGGACCGCCTCTTCGATTATTCGATCACCGAGGCGCAGGCGGCAGATGTCAAGCCTGGCGTGCGGGTGCGGGTGCGTTTCGCCGGCAAGCTGCGCGACGGTTATGTGATCGATGTCGCCGAGCACAGCGAGATCACCACCAAGCTCTCGCCCTTGTCCAGGGTGATCTCCGCTACCTCCGTGTTGACAGAGCCCCAAAGACGGTTGATCCGCACGGTCGCCGACCATTATGCGGGGACTTTCGCTGATGTGGTTCGGCTGGCGGTGCCGCCCAGACATGCGGCCACCGAGAACGCTGATCAAGTGAGCTGGCCAAAACCCATCATCGAGCAGCAGCCGACTGGGGGACTGCTGGCTTATCCCGATGGCGAAGCCTTCCTGGACGGCCTGGCGAAGAGCCAGCCGCTGCGCGCCTACTGGCAGGTCACCCCGCGGTTCGCCCGTGACCGTTGGGGGCTGGATGACTGGAGCCGTGGTTTCATGCAAGCCACCATTCAGGTGCTGCGTGCTGGGCGTTCAGTCATCATCGTGGTGCCTGATCATCGCGATCTGGTCAAGATGCGCGATGCCTTGGGCACGGTCATCGGGCTGGGCGCAATCGCCGAGCTGCACTCGGATCTGGGCACAGCTGCCCGATATCGAAACTACTTGGCGATCATCCGAGGGGAGGCGAGGGTGGTCATCGGCACCCGGCCGGCCAGCTACGCACCCGTCGCTGATCTGGGACTGATCTGTTTGTGGGACGACGGTGACGATCTGCATGCCGATCCCCATGCTCCCTATCCGCATGCCCGAGATGTCGTGGCACTGCGCGCCGGCAGCGAGCAGTCCGCTTTGCTGTTCGCGGGTCACGGACGCACTGCCGAGATAGCAGCTTGGGCTGAGCGCGGCTGGCTCCGGCCGATCGAGCTCGTCCCGTCGCGGATGCGCAAGGCCAGCGCCGCAGTGCGTGCGACGGCCGATTCTGATTTCGCTGTGGAACGCGATCCGCAGGGTAGCCGCACCCGCTTGCCCAAGCTGGCCTTTGAGACGATCCGCACCGGGCTGACATCGGGCCCGGTGCTGATCCAGGTGCCGAGGGCCGGCTATCTGCCTACGCTGGCCTGCCAACGATGCCGCACCAGAGTGCATTGCCCGACCTGTCATGGTCCGGTGCGGCTGCTGCGCTCGGCGGTCGGGCGCCGGCTTGACTGCACGTGGTGCGGACGGATCATCACCGATTGGCGATGTGAGGTCTGTGGATCGGGAGAGCTTCGAGCACCGGTGATCGGTTCAGAGCGCACAGCGGAGGAACTCGGACGTGCCTTCCCGGGGATCCTGGTGCGCGAAAGTTCGGGCGACCGGGTGATCGAGGAAGTCGGAGAACAACCCGCCCTTGTCGTGGCCACCCCTGGAGCTGAACCGCCGGCCGCACATGGCTATGCGGCGGCTGTCTTTTTGGACGCCGAGCGTTTGCTGGAACGTCCGGATCTCCGGGCGGCCGAAGAGGGGTTACGGCGCTGGCTCAATGCAGTCGCGCTGGTGCGTCCGGGGTCGCAGGGTGGGACCGTCTGCGTGGTAGGTCCGGCCCAGGTACGCCCGGTCCAAGCCCTCGTGCGCATGGACCCAGCCCGGCATGCAGAATTCGAACTTGCCGACCGGGCAGAGGCCGGTTACCCACCGGCGATCCGATTCATCACCGCGACCGGCCCCGCAGCCGCATTGGCCGAGCTCATCGACCTGCTCGGCGCCGACTCCGGCGCGGATCTGCTTGGCCCAGTTGAGCTGGCCCCGCAACTGACGGCGATCGGTCAAGAAGAACCGCTCTGGCAGCTGTCGTTGCGGGCACCGTTTGCATCCGGGGCCGAGCTGGTCGCGAAGGTGAAGGCTGCGATGGCGGTGCGTTCGGCCCGCAAGATGGCCGGGGCCATCCGAGTGCGCGTCGACCCGACGCAGTTGTAGAAGCACGCGTCAGTGCTCCTGCCGCAGCCCGATGTCGGCAGAGGTTAGGTGGCTAGGCTTGAGCCCGTGAGACTCATCTTCGCCGGGACACCCGAAACCGCACTGCCCAGTCTGCGCCACCTCATAGATCAGGGCCATGAGATCGTCGCGGTACTCACACGCCCGGATGCTCCGGCCGGGCGTGGCAAGAAGCTCACGGTTTCCCCGGTGGCCAAGCTAGCCGCTGAACATGGGATTCCCGTGCTCAAGCCGACAACGCCCGACCAGAAGCTCATCGCCCAAGTGAAAGATTTGCGAGCGGACGTGGCCGCTGTGGTCGCCTTCGGCATGTTGTTGCCACAGGATCTCTTGGATGCGGTACCAGGCGGCTGGATCAACCTGCACTTTTCTTTGCTGCCGCGTTGGCGCGGCGCAGCCCCTGTGCAAAGAGCCATTTGGTCGGGTGACCAAATGAGCGGAGTCACCGCATTTCGTATCGTGAAACAGCTGGATGCCGGCCCGATCTACCGAAAGCTGGAAGTGCCGATTGAGGCGGGGGAGTCGAGTGGTGTGCTCTTGGACCGGTTGGCAGAGCTCGGGGCACCGGTGTTGGCCTCCGCACTCCAGGATGCTGTGAGTGGGGTTGAGCCGACCCCGCAGCCAGCAGACAACATCACGATGGCCGCGAAGATCCGTCCGGAGGATGTCCGCATCGACTGGTCGCGGCCATCCGAGGAGATTGACCGGCTGGTACGGGCAGCCTGCCCACAACCAGCCGCCTGGACGACCCTGCACGGCGAGCGCTTCCAGGTACTCGCCGTGGGCAAGAGTCACCGCGATGCGGAACCGTTGGCTCCGGGATCGCTTGCTGCCGACCGCAAACACCTATGGGTAGGTACCGGCGATGGCGAGCTGGAGTTGGTCCGGGTCAAGGCCGCTGGGCGCAAGCCGATGCCAGGAGCCGATTGGGCGCGCGGCCAGCATGGTGGATTCGATCAGGTGAGCTTCGATGACTGATCGACGCCCCTCCCAGCGGCGTCGACGCAGGATCGATGAGCCCCGGCTCGTTGCATTCGAGGCGATGCGGGCGATCAACGGCGACGGAGCCTACGCCAACCTGGTGACGTCCGAGATGACCGTCGGCTTTTCTGCTCGCGATGCCGGATTCATCATCGAACTGGTGCACGGCACATGCCGTATGCAGGGCAGTTACGACCGCATCATCGCGGCAGCGGCCGGACGTTCACTGTCGAGTTTACAAGCAGAGGTGGTCGATGTCCTCCGGCTGGGCTGTCACCAGCTCTTTCGCATGCGGGTACCTCAACATGCGGCAGTGGCCTCGAGCGTCGACCTGGCCGGCGTAGCGATTTCTGAGCGCGTGAGCGGTTTGGTGAACGCCATCGTTCGAAAGCTGACAGCGAAGAGTTTCGACCAGTGGTGCGATCAACTATCCGAGAAGCTCACACCGCGTGCCGAACTGGGGCTGCGCCTCGGCCATCCGTCCTGGATCGTCGATGCACTCGCCGACGCTCTGCACAGTGATCAAGATGAGTTGATCTCTTTGCTCGAGGCAGACAACGAGCCACCTGTGCCCATGCTGGTGGTTCGTCCGGGGCTCGCCAAGCGCAGCGAGCTACTCACTGAGAAGGCCCGACGGGCACGCTGGTCGTTGTGGGGTGTGGAGCGCCCGGGCAATCCCGGTGAACTGCCCGCGATCCGCCAGGGCCGCGCCGGGGTACAAGACGAAGGCAGCCAGCTGGTGATTCAGGCCGCGACAGCTGCTCATCCTCGTCCGAAGGGGCCATGGCTCGATCTTTGCGCGGGTCCGGGAGGCAAGTCGGCGCTGCTGCGTGGGCTGTGCCCGGGTCTCTTGATTGCCGCAGAGCCGCAGGCGCATCGGGCCGAACTGGTGGCACGAGCGCTTCGCGCCTATCCCGGCAGATACCAGGTGATTGTTGCCGACGGTCGCGAACCAGCCTGGGCACCGGGTTCGATGGCACTCACACTGGCCGATGTGCCGTGCACGGGCCTGGGAGCCTTGCGCAGACGTCCGGAATCACGTTGGCGGAGGGAGCCGTCACAGGTCGGCGAACTGGTGAAGCTCCAGCACGCACTGCTAGGAACTGCCATCGCGTCCACGATGCCGGGCGGGATCATCGCCTATGTCACCTGTTCGCCGCATCGGGCAGAGACAATTGAGGTGGTTCGGCGCGCAGATGGGATCCAGGTGCTTGATGCACCTGCACTTCTACCCGACGTCCCTCATGCAGCGAGCCGTCTGGACAAACGCTTCATTCAGCTGTGGCCGCATCTGCATGGCACGGACGCAATGTTTTGCGCTCTGCTCAGACGTACCGAGTGAGCTGATCCTGAGGCTTCAACGCGCATTTCCGCTAGACTTACAGGGGTGAGCATGAAAATCACGCCCAGCATCCTGAATGCAGACCTAGCAGATCTGGCTGGCGAAGTTGCCCGGGTCCCAAGTTCCGACATGATCCATTTTGATGTGATGGACAACCATTTCGTCCCGAACCTGACAGTCGGGTTACCGGTTGTTGAGTCCCTCAAGAAGCACACCAAGATTCCGATCGACGTCCATCTGATGATCGAGAACGCGGATACCTGGGCACCGAAGTACGCGGAAGTGGGGTGCGAGTCGGTGACTTTCCACGTCGAAGCAGCCAAAGCACCGATTCGGCTCGCCCGGGAATTGCGGAAGCTCGGCACTCGGGCATCTATGGCTCTGAAGCCGGCCACGCCGATCGAACCCTATGCCGATATCATCTCCGAATTCGACATGTTGCTGCTGATGACTGTCGAACCCGGTTTCGGCGGTCAGAGCTTCCTCGATTCGGTGCTGCCGAAGATCCGTCGCACCCGCGAGCTCGTCCAAGGAACTGGCCAAGAGATCTGGATCCAGGTCGACGGGGGAATCTCGGTCGACACGATCGAGCGGGCGGCCGAGGCCGGCGCCGACGTTTTCGTCGCGGGCACAGCTGTCTACCGGGCCGAGAATCCCGATCAAATGGTCAACGATCTTCGGGATCTGGCGATCTCGGCTTGCAATCATTAGGCTCCGTTGACACCGCAGGAGCTGTAGCGGTCTCGGCTGGAGACGCGGGATCGGCGGGTTGACGTTCGCGTTTGGAGGGTTGGCTCTTTCGGTGGCTCCTACCCCGCGTACGGGCTCGGGTCCAGGCCGCGACATCACGATCTGACAGCGTCAGCAGAATCAGGATGTCGAGCGAGATCGTGAGCAAAGTGGTGTGTAGCGTGATCTTGCCACCAGACACGAAGTGGCTGACCGCGGCGATCGTGAGGCTGATTGACGTCAGCATCATCACCAGCAACCTGGCCCGGTTGCTGCCGCGCCAGGTCAGCCAAATCACGATCAATGCCGCCACCGCCCACCCCACTTGAGCAGCGATGAGCAATCTGAACAGCAGATCTGCATCGGCCGCGTCGAGATTGAGCTCATCCCTGACCCGAGGCCATTGTCGAGACAATGCGATACCGACGCTGATGCCGCCGATGGCCCGCAGGACGACGAGCAGCGTGCCGAGAGCGAGTTCTACTGGACGTTTCTTACTGCTGGAAGTCGTTTCCGGCAACTCGAACAGCTCCGTCACAGGTTCGCTGGCGCTGCGCATGGCGGGTGTCTTGTTCATCGCGTACCTCCATGGCCATCGCAACTCCCATCGTGGCCGCCCAAATTGATGATCGGCAGGTCACCGTCGCCAGTACCGTAGCGACGACATGGTCACGCTCGACGTCGATATCGGCGTCGATCTTGTGCGTGACTTGCAGCGTGAACAAGGAGAGCCCGACTGCACGATCAAAGGTCCCCGCGGCCAGCCAGTCGACTCGGGTGCCACCCGGCAAGAGCCAACCGTCAGGTGTCGGCCAGAACCGCACGTGGTGGCGTTGGGCAGGGTTACCTGCCATCTCCTGTTGGTAGGCCATCTCCTGCTGTTCCCCGAACAGGAAGAGCGGGCTCACCGGTGCTCGATCGTAGCTGTGCCGCGTGATGGTCGAGGTAATGATCTTACGGACCGAGTGCGGGGTGATCGGGTCGGCCAGTGTCCAGCCAGCCCGCTGCATCGCTCGATGGAGCTGCTCGGCGCTACCGCGAAACGCGAGATTGACCGGGTCGCCGAGCAGACCATCGCTGGTGCGGGTACGTCCGATGAAGTAGTCGGGCACGTAGATCGCGGTGAAGACTCGGTGCAGCCGCGGCAGCGTGAAATAGGCGAGCATGACCCAGAAGACCAGGAAAAAGACCATACCCGCCCATCTGAGGCGGAAGCTCTCGGTGAGTAATAGCCAGGCGAGCCAGATTGCTGCGACCCCCGCATAGACGAAGAAGAACTCGTCGAGAATGGCTGTCGGTGATAGCCGCCGGAGGTGAGGGAAGCGTATCTTCCTCAAGACCATCTTCTTCTCACCCATGCCTTCAGGTTAGCCTCCTTGGCCGGTTTGGTCCGTCCAATGGTCGCGGACTGCTTAGCGCTAGCCTCAGCTCATGACCGGGCCACCTGTGCCCGGGAAGCCCGGCCCATCGCTGCCGCGTCGGCGCAGATACCGTTCGAACTCGCGTGCGATCGAATCTCCGGTGGCCTGCGGCAACCCGCTTTCGTCCTGCTGTGCCTCGAGAGATTCGATGTAGTCGCTGATCTCCGAATCCTCCGACGCCAGCTCGTCGACCCCGCGCTGCCAGGCACGTGCCAGCTCTGGCAGTTCGTCCAATTGCAGCGCCAGATCGAGTAAATCCTCGAGCCTGGTAAGTAGTGCCAGGGTCGCTTTGGGATTCGGGGGCCCAGCGACGTAGTGCGGCACCGATGCCCACAGTGAGACCTCTCGCAGGCCGAGCCGTTGACAGGTCTGGCCGAGCACGCTGATGATGCCGGCAGGACCCTCATAGTGCGAGGGCTCCAACCCGAGCGACTTCGACAGGCCGGCGTCGGAGGTATTCCCACTTACCGGTAGTGGACGGGAATGCGGAGTGTCGGTGAGCATCGCACCCAGCGTGACGACCATCTCTGGCTCAAGGCTGCGGAATGCCGATACGAGTTCGTCACAGAACCGCCGCCAGTGCAGATTCGGTTCGGGACCGGAGACGAGCAGAAGATCGCGCCCAGGCAAATGAGCGACGCGCACAGTTGCCGACGGCCAGACCAGTTCGCGCCCCGAGTTGGTTTCGGCAATTCGTGGACGCACAATCTGGTAGTCGTAATAGTCGTCTGAATCGAGTTGGAAGACGAGTTCGGTCGGATATACCCGAGCAAGATGTTCGAGGACTGCTGTTGCAGCGTCCGCTGCATCGTTCCAGCCTTCGAAAGCAACCACGGCCACCGGGCGTGTGAGCTGTGCGCGTCCTGGCATAGCACCACCCTAGCCCGGCTCGGTTATCCGCTCGGGGCGAAGCAACCTGGTCACTCGGCGGCAAGCGAACCCATCGTGGCTATTCTGGGCGTCGTGCCTGCTGATATTCGTGATCATCTGTTCCACCGCGTCCTTCTTGCCGACGGGGCCATGGGCACGATGCTGCAAGGCTTCGATCTGACACTCGATGATTTCGAGGGCCACGAGGGCTGCAACGAGGTATTGAACCGTTCACGCCCCGATGTGGTTGCGGAAATCCACCGCGCCTACTTTGCGGCCGGCAGCGACTGCGTCGAGACGAATACCTTCGGTGCGAACCACGCTGCCCTGAACGAGTACGGCATCGTCGATCAGATCGCTGAGTTGGCCGAGGCCGGTGCTCGGATCGCTCGCGAGGTGGCCGATGAGTTCAGTACTGCGCAGCGGCCCCGCTTCGTGCTGGGCAGTGTCGGCCCCGGCACCAAGCTGCCCACCCTGGGCCATATCGAAGCAACTACGCTGCGCGACGCCTACCAAACACAGGTGGAGGCGATGATCCGCGCAGGGATCGACGCCGTGCAAATCGAGACCTGCCAGGATCTGCAACAGGCCAAGGCTGCAGTAATCGGCGCCAAACGTGCTCGCACAGCGTGCGGAGTTGAGGATCTGCCGATCTTCGTGTCGATCACCGTTGAGACGACCGGCTCGATGCTGTTGGGTAGTGAGATTGGAGCAGCGCTGGCCACCCTCGCACCGCTCGGCATCGATCTGCTCGGCCTGAACTGTGCCACCGGACCTGCCGAGATGGGCGAGCATCTGCGCTACCTCGCTCGCCATGCCGACATCGGAATCTCGGCGATGCCCAATGCCGGGCTACCCGAGCTGACCGCCGATGGGGCCCGCTATCCGCTGCAGCCCGCCGAGCTCGCGCGCGCCATGAACGACTACGTCGACGAATGCGGTCTAGCGCTGGTGGGGGGGTGCTGCGGCACCACCCCCGAACACATCCGCCAGCTCGTCGAGACGATTGGCACCCAGCACCCGGTCGTAGAACGTGATCCGCAGGTCTTCAACGCGGTCGCCTCGCTCTACTCCGATGTTGCGCTCAAACAAGAGACCAGCTATCTGGCGATCGGCGAGCGGACCAATGCGAACGGCTCCAAGGCATTCCGCGAAGCGATGCTCGCAGGCAAGTGGGACGAATGCGTCCGGATCGGACGTGACCAGTCACGCTCGGGCGCCCATATCGTGGATCTGTGCGTCGACTATGTGGGCCGGGACGGTGCCGACGACATGCGGGAGCTTGCGTCCAGATTCGCCAGTGCTGTGACGCTGCCAGTGATGCTCGATTCGACCGAGCCCGCCGTCATCGAGGCCGGGCTGAATCATCTGCCGGGCCGGGCGATCATCAACTCGGTCAACTTCGAGGACGGTGACGGCCCCGATTCGCGTTTCCAAAGGGTCATGCCGTTGGTCAAGGAGCATGGCGCCGCAGTGGTCGCGCTAACCATCGACGAACAAGGCCAGGCACGCACAACCGAATGGAAAGTGAGGATCGCCGAGCGGTTGATTGCCGCGCTGAGCGAGGACTGGGGTATCGATGAAGGGGACATCCTCGTGGATTGCCTGACCTTCCCGATCGCGACCGGTCAAGAAGAGACCCGCCGCGACGGTCTCGCCACGATCGAGGCGATCCGTCAGCTCAAGGCAGCCCATCCACGAGTCGGTACCACACTGGGTGTCTCGAATGTCAGCTTCGGGTTGAATCCGGCGGCACGTGTGGTCTTGAACAGTGTTTTCCTTGACGAGTGCGTCAAGGCCGGGCTCGATTCGGCGATCGTCAGTGTTGCGAGGATCATGCCGACCGAGCGGATCCCCGAGGAGCAGTACCAAACCGCGCTCGACTTGATCTATGACCGCCGAACCGATGATTACGATCCGCTGTCGAAATTCCTCACCCTCTTCGAGGGTGTAACCGCGGCCTCGCTGCGCGAGCAGCGCGAGGCGGAGTTGGCCACCTTGCCCCTGGCGGAGCGACTCGCCAGGCGCATCGTCGACGGAAACGACAAGGGTCTGGAGGCCGATCTCGACGAAGCGCTATTGACCAAACCTGCGCTCGACATCATCAACGATGATCTGCTCGCCGGTATGAAGACCGTTGGGGAGCTGTTCGGTTCGGGCCAGATGCAGCTGCCATTCGTCTTGCAGAGCGCGGAGACCATGAAAAAGGCGGTCGCCCAGCTCGAACCACATATGGAGTCGTCTGAAGCCGGGGCCGGTAAGGGGACGCTGGTCTTGGCCACGGTCAAGGGCGATGTACATGACATCGGTAAGAACCTCGTCGACATCATCGTCTCGAACAACGGCTACACGGTGGTCAACTTAGGGATCAAGCAGCCGGTCTCAGCGATTGTCGAGGCCGCCGAGGCGCACGACGCCGACGTGATCGGGATGTCCGGGCTGCTGGTGAAGTCGACCCTGGTGATGAAGGACAACCTGCTCGAGCTCAACGGGCGCGGTATTGCCCGGCAGTTCCCGGTGATCCTCGGCGGAGCGGCGCTGACTCGTCCGTTCGTCGATCAGGATCTGGCGGCACTGTACGACGGTACCGTCCGCTACGCGAAGGATGCTTTCGAGGGCCTCAATCTGATGGACACCATGATGGCCATCAAGCGTGGGGAACCTGGTGCCGAACTCCCGCCGGTGCGTGAACGACGGGTGAAGTCCCGCAGGGCTGCCGACGATCTGCCACCACTGGATGATGATTCGGTACGTTCCGAAGTGGATCGCCGCATCGATGCACCGACTCCGCCTTTTTGGGGTACCCGAGTTGTCAAGGGCATTCAACTCAACGATCTGCTCGGCTTCCTTGATGAGAAAGCACTCTTCGTCGGACGCTGGGGGCTGCATGCGGCGCGCAACGGCGCCACCGTCGCCGAACTCATCGAGTCTGAGGGCAGGCCACGCCTGCGCGCGCTGCTCGACATGATCAAGGCCGAAGGATTAGCACAGTTCGCGGTCGTCTACGGCTATTTCCCCTGCTACTCGCAAGGTAACCAGCTGGTGGTGCTCGACCCCGACGATCATTCGACCGAGAAGGCGCGGTTCACATTCCCACGCCAGCCGCGCGACCGAAGACTCTGTCTCGCCGATTTCTTCCGCGACGCGGACGAGGCAGCCGAACTCGGCCCCGATACCTTGGCCTTGCAGTTGGTGACGATGGGTAGCCAGGTTTCGCAAGCAACCCAGCAGCTGTTCCAGTCAGACAACTACCGCGAGTATCTTGAGCTGCACGGGCTTTCTGTTCAACTGGCGGAGGCTCTTGCGGAAATGTGGCATCAACGGGTGCGTCGGGAGCTCGGGTTCGCGGCTGAAGACGGCGAGATCGCCGCTCAGATCAACGACCAAGCGTACCGGGGGAGCCGTTATAGCTTCGGCTATCCGGCCTGCCCCGACCTTGAGCTGCGCGCGCCACTGTGCAGCCTTTTGGAGCCGGAGCGGATCGGCGTCGAGCTTTCGGAGGAGTACCAGCTGCACCCCGAACAGTCGACCGATGCGCTGATCGTCCATCACCCGCAGGCGAAATACTTCGGGGTGCGCTGATTTGGCTGTGCGGATCGGTTGCCTACCGGTCACCCGCCGCAGACCGTGGTGAAGTCTCCGGCGAACGCCAACACCGTCGGCGATCCGGTGCAGATCGAGCTGGTGGGCAGCTGCCCATCAGTCGTGCTCAACGGCTGATTGTGACCATAAACCCGTGCCTGTGCGCCGAGTAGCTGCGCCAAACCGCTAGGCATGGTCGGAGCCACCACTTTCGTGTCGGACGGATCGAGCTCACTAAACTCGGCAGCCCGCATGAAACCATCCGGTCGTCCCATCACCTCGTCAACGAGCCCGTTCTTGATCGCGGTCTCGGGATCGAACATATAGGCGCCCAGCTCATCAATGATGAACTCAGGTGTTAGCCCGCGGTGTTCGGCCACGTAGTTGACAAAGTCATGGTATTCAATCTCGATACCGTGGGTGTAGTTCGCACGTTCCTGCTCGGTTATCTCGCGGAACGGGTTTCCGAAGTCTTTGCCGGTGCCCTGTGTCAGGTACTCCTGAGTGATACCACCAGTGGTGGTCACGCCCGAGGTGAGAATATTCCCGGTCAGACCGGTGACATCGCGGAAATAAGTGAGCGGGCCCATGATCACGCCGATGCTACCAACCAGCGAGCCGTAGTCAGCGATGATCAGATCGGCCGGAGCCATCGCATAGACTCCGCCCGATGCCGCGATCGCTTCGACATAGGCGACGACCTTTTTACCGGTGCGTTCCTGGTAGCGCACGACCGCATCGGCGATAGCACGCGAGCCGCCGATGCTGCCGCCGGGGGTGTTCATCAGCAGCATCACCCCCGCATAGTCGTCGGCCTCCAAAGCGTCGAGCTGGTCGGCGATCTCGTAGCCATAGGTGGCGCTGGAATACAGCGAGGCACTGCCGGAGGTGTCGATCGTCCCCTCGATACTCAGCGCGAGCAGAGTATTGGACGCGGTGGTCGGGCCCCACAGATGGGTCATCGTGCTCTGGCTGCTGGACATCACGCCACCAAAAGCGCGCCCGAGTAACCCCATGCCCACGATACTGACGATGATCAGGACCAATGCGACTGCACCCGCGCCGATGCTCAGGCCCAGACCGGCCCCGAATCCCTTGGCGAACGGCGCTTTGAAATTCGACTGTCTTGGCGGAGCCATAGTCCTGCTCACAGCTTGGGCAGGAGCCAGGTTCGCCGATCCGCGCTGTGCCATGGGGGAGGGAGCCGACGGCACGTCATTTGCGGGTGGACCGGGCGCTGCAGAGGCAGTCGTTGCCGGAGTCTGCGGGGGATTCTCGGGCGGAGGAAAAGAGACTGGGTCATTGCTGCTCATCTGAGGAGACCCCTTTCAGGTGCAGAAACCGTGGACATTTGCGACCATTATCCCGAGAGATCCGAGATGCGCCGGCAAGACGAGCGAGATCAACACGATCTGATTCGCCCCGATGCCGCCGGGCTGAGACAATGGGGCGCATGCTAAGCCAGACCAGACCGCACGCAGTGCTGTGGGATTTCGACGGCACGGTGGCCGACACCGAGCCATTGTGGATCGCCTCTCAGATCGAGATCATGGGCTCCTACGGTGTGACGTGCACCTACGACCAGATCGCCGATCTGTGCGGTGTCTCCGAAGAGGATTCGCTCATTTGGCTCCTCGACGCCTACCAGGCGCAGCGCGGTGAGCCATTCCACATGTCGGGCAGTGAGCTGTGGGCTGAAATCGTGGCGGAGGTCATCCGCAGGCTCGACGAAATACCGTTGCCGTGGCGTCCCGGTGCGCAGGAACTGCTCAATGAGTTACAGGACCGCGCCGTGCCGATGGCCTTGGTTTCGGCCAGCCCGCGACTGTTGATCGACACTGCCTTGGCGAAGATGCGCCCGGGGGTGTTCGATGTCGTGATCGCCGGCGATGAGATGCCGCGCAGCAAACCGGCTCCTGACAGCTATCTATTGGCGGCACAACGGCTCGGAGTCTGTGCCGCCGACTGTATCGTGATGGAAGACACGATCTCGGGTACCGCGGCCGGACGCGCGTCCGGAGCGGTCGTCATTGCGGTGCCCTGTATCCAGGAACTCGACGAGTACCCGGGGCAACTCCTGACCTCAACACTGGACGGGCTCAGTGTTGATGAGCTGAGCCGGGTCTGGTATCAGGTGAAAGGGATCGCGCGTGACTGATCCGGATCCGGCGGCTTTCTCAGGCGTGCGTACCGGCCCGTTGACCGAAGGGGAGTGGGTTTCACTCACCGATACCAAGGGGCATCGCAAGTCGCTGCTGCTGGAGCCCGGGAAGACCTTTCACACTACAAAGGGCGGTCTGGCCCATGATGACATCATCGGACGACCCGAAGGTGTGGTGGTCACTACTGTCGGTGGCCTTCAGTACTTGGTTTTCCGACCGTTGCTCAACGAGTTCATGGTGTCGATGCCGCGTGAAGCCGCGGTGATCTATCCCAAGGATGCCGCGCAGATCCTGATGCGCGCCGATATCTTTCCCGGCGCGCGAGTCTTGGAGGCCGGTGTTGGCTCCGGTGCGCTCAGCCTGGCCCTGTTGCGCGCAATCGGGCCGACCGGACGCCTGCACAGCTACGAGCGGCGCGCCGAGTTCGCTGAAGTCGCCAGGGCGAACGTCGAACAGTTCGTCGGTGGACCACATCCTTCGTGGACGCTAACCCTGGGCGATCTGGCCGATGTCGTCGTCGACGAGCCGATTGACCGTGCGGTGCTCGACATGCTGGCGCCGTGGGACTGCTTGGAGGCCGTCGCCGGAGTTCTGGTGCCCGGTGGCATCCTGTGCTGCTATGTGGCGACCACCACACAGATGGGCAGGGTGATGGATACCTTACGTGCGCACGGTGGTTTCACCGAGCCGGCCGCGTCTGAGGTGATGGTGCGCGACTGGCATGCGGAGGGTCTCGCGATCAGGCCGGGGCATGCGACCACCGCGCACACCGGTTTCTTGGTGATGACCAGACGCATGGCGCCCGGGGTGAGCGCACCACTACGCAAACGTCGTCCGGCCGCTGGAGCTTACGGGCCCGACTATGTCGGTCCGATCCCACGCAATCTGCGTCCCGAACATCTGGCGGCGAACAAGGCCCGAGCCGAGGAGTTCGGCTAAATCCGATGACTGGCACGCAGCCGAACGGCTATGCGATCGTTTCGACCAGCTGCCCGATCGCTGGCCGGTAGCTCTCGATAGATTCACCGCCACTGGTTTGAGCTCTGAGACCGACCAATTCGCCGTCGTGGTCGACCACGGCAAGGAGCACCCCATCCGCGTCCAGATGCCACAGGGTCGATCCGGAGGCCATCGTTTCAGTGCGAATGGCCGGTACCTCAGCATTCTTGCCGAGGATCCGTTGAGCCCGCTCGCGCAGGATGCTTTCTGCGTCCGAAGCTGAGCCCTGCCCCAGGTCGTCGACCTCAATGGTTAGCCGCCGGTCAGGCGAACGCAGCACAGTCCCGTTCTGAGCGCCGAAGTAAACCGCCCAGGAATTCAGGTCCGGCACGATGGGCAACTCGACGAGTGGCTCAACGAGCGGCTCATCGAGCCAGTACGCGGCGGGGGTGATGGTAAGGCTTTCGGTGATCTCAACCGGTTGGCTGCCATCAAGGATCTTGGCCTTGGCCCTCGCTGCGTGCACTGGACCGAGCGTTGCGGCATATCCGAGGCCGATGAGGAAGACCACAAGCACTGTCGTTCGGACGAGTCTGCCCGCCCGGGTCAGGCGTGGCTTCGATTTATAGTAATTTTTGCTCACTTCTTGATCACCAGTCCCGCAGGGACTGATCCGTTGAACAACTGCGTCACCGAGACCGGGGTGAGGCCACGGTCTTTGAGGCCGTCGACGACCTGCCCGGCGGCCGCAACCGAGTCGGGGTGAATATCGTGGAACAAGATGATGTCGCCCGGAGTCGCGGTCGGCACCGAACGCTCGATGAGAGCCGCGACACCCGGTCGCTGCCAGTCGTTGGTATCGATCGACCAGAAGATCGCGGGTTTGTCGGCGGCGCTGATCACCTCGGCGTTGACCGCTCCGTATGGGGGCCGGAAGAGCGTCACGGGCTTACCGGTGAGTCCGGCGATCATGTTTGCGCAGCCATTGACTTCGGCATCGACCTTCTCGGCGGACAGCGAGGTGAGTTGGGGATGAGTCATCGTATGGCTGGCGAGTTCGTAGCCGCTGGCGCCCACCTGCTTGGTGATCTCGGGGTTCGCCTTCACGTTGGTGCACAACTCGAAGAACGTGGCACCGGCCTGGCGTGCCTTCAGGGTTTCGAGGAGCTGGGGTGTGAGTTGACCGGGCCCATCGTCGTAGGTCAACGCCACGCAGCTGTGCAACGAGCAGTCGATCGGCAGCGTTGGGCTCCATTCGGGCATGCCCGCGAATGGCTCGCCCTGTTGGCTGCTCAGTGCAGCAGCGGCAGGGCTCTGCCATTCGGTGAGTACGGCCGCCTCGACGCTCACTTCCACCGGCTCGGTGGTTTGTTCGATGCCGAGTCCGGTCAGTTCGGGAGCTGAGATCCCGGCTGGCAGCACGAGAACTGCCGATCCGTCGCTTTGTCCTCGCGGGTTGGTGAAGGCCTGTGCTGCGAGTGCGATCTGATCATCGGCAGGCGCCTCGATCGGTGCGGTGCTCAGCCCGCCTGCTTGGCGGCGAAGCTGCTCGACCGCGCTGGTCCAGAGCTGCGCGGGTGCCTCCGGTGTCCATAAATCCACGGAATCGATGATGGTGTCCGTAGCAAGATCGACATAGAGCGTGGTCATCTCGTCAGAGTCAGCCTCACCGTTCGTGCCGCTCACAGCGCGCATCCCTACGCCCACGGTTGTCCCGAAAGCGGCAACGATGTCGCAGGTGAGGGCGGTTCCGGTTCCGTTGACGGGGCCGGTGGCTGGGTCGGTGAGCACTCGGTTCGCATCCCAACCGAGCGAGCCCTCCGCACATCCGCGGTCGGCAAGGCCTGAACCGACCGGGAACGCTTCCGGAACAAAAGTGGCGCCGGTCAGCGGCTGGCGGATCCACTGGTCGACGCGCTGGTTGAATTGGTCGGCACCGGGGATCAGCACATAGCGGGCCTGATAGCCGATCGCATCGTTGCGTATCCGGCGGTTGACGAAGCCCAGATCGTTGAGATCGGTGGTGTCATCCACCGTCGTCGCAGCAAGTCGGGTTCCTGGACGATCGTTCCACGGCGGTGGCGTCCAATCCGGCGTCGCAGGTGGCTCGGCGCAGCCCGCAAGCAGCATGCCAACGGCGCCAAAGACGAGGAACCGAACGAGGCGCCGAGGTCTCGGCGCAGCAGGGGTGTTCACTTCTGGACTTCTCCCGATCGACTGGCCATTGCCCGGCAAAATGGGATCCGGGCGACCATCTAATGGTAAGCGGGGACGACCCCGTTACCGCGATCACGCCGCCGTGACGCGCGGGCCAGTTTTGTCCGGTGCTTTCGGGCTCTGACCAGCGCAGCAGATCGAGCAGGTAGGCTTTCTCAATCATGGAGAACTCCGGGACTGTCGAACTCACCAGTTCGTTTTCACACTACGCCGCGCGCGTCGCTCCTGAATCGTTACCGAAGCCGACCGACACCGGTGCTGAGCTCGCGCCGCACGGCACCACGATCGTGGCGGCGGCATTCACGAATGGCGTAGTGATGGCGGGTGATCGGCGTGCGACGATGGGCAATATCATCGCACAGCGCGACATCGAAAAAGTCTTCACCGCCGACGAGTACACGATCATCGGCATCGCAGGCGTGGCCGGCATCGCGATCGAGCTCGTCCGTCTCTTCCAGGTTGAGTTGCAACACTACGAGAAAGTCGAAGGCCTCCCCCTGAGCCTCGACGGCAAGGCCAACCGGCTGGGTGCACTGGTGCGGAGCAATCTGTCGCAAGCGATGGCCGGGTTGGCCGTCATCCCGATGCTGGCCGGCTGGGACCTTCAGCGTCAGCAGGGACGCATCTTCAGCTACGACGCGACCGGCGGACGTTACGAAGAGACCGGTTTCCACGCGATCGGGTCAGGTGCGGCTTTCGCGCGCGGTTCGTTGAAGAAGACTCATCGTCCAGAGCTTGGCGAAGAGGAGGCAATCGCTGCTGCGATCAGATCGCTTTATGACGCGGCGGACGACGACTCCGCCACCGGCGGGCCAGATCTGGCTCGCAAGATCTTCCCGGTGGTGATGAGCGCCAGCCACCAAGGAGTGCGTCAACTCACCAGCGACCAGGTCGCCGCCATCACCACCCGAGTACTGGAGATGCTGTGAGCCTGCCGTTCTATGTTGCTCCCGAGCAGCAGATGAAAGACCGTGCCGAGTTCGCCCGTAAGGGGATCTCCAGGGGCCGCTCGGTGGTGGTACTGCGGTATCGCGACGGCATCGCGTTCGTCGCGGAAAACCCCAGCCACACGTTGCACAAGGTCTCCGAAATCTACGACCGGATCGGATTTGCCGCCGTCGGCCGGTACAACGAATTCGAGAATCTGCGCATTGCCGGCATCCAGTATGCCGATCTGCGCGGGTATTCCTACGATCGTCGCGACGTCACCGGTCGTGGCCTGGCCAATCAGTATGCTCAACAGCTCGGTGCCGCCTTCAGCTCCGGAATCGACAAGCCCTTCGAGGTGGAGCTGAGCGTTGCCGAACTCGGGCAGACCGCCGATCAGGATCAGATCTTTCGGATCGGTTTCGACGGCACGATCTTCGATGAGCCCGGTTTCACCGTGATCGGGGGTGCTGCCGAGACGCTACACGCAGCGATCGGCAAGAGCTTCGCGGCCGATGCCGACCTGGGGGATGCTGTCAAGCTGGCTTCGGCGGGCTTCTCCGATGGCGTTGCCCTCGAAGTGGCCGTGCTGGATCGCACCCGCACGCAGGTGCGCACCTTCCGCAGGGTCGGTACCGTCGAACTCAACCAGCTGTTGGGCAACCACTGACGTGAGTATCGATCAGATCTCGCCGACGCTGATCATCGGCGCCGGGCTTGTTGGTGCTTCCATCGGCTGTGCGTTGAGCGAGGCGGGCGCGGTTGTCCACCTGAAAGACCGCGATCGCTCCCATGCGATCGTCGCCGCCGGACGCGGAGCTGGACGCCTGGAAGACCCCGACCCTTCAGAGGTGAAACTCGTCGTCATCGCGACCCCGCCGGCCGTGATCCCTCAGCTCGTCGCGGAGAGCCTGGAAAGATATCCGAGCGCGGTGATTACCGATGTCGGCTCGGTCAAAGCTCGAATCGCCTCCGATCTACAAGCCCTGCGCATCAATCTGGCTCGCTACGTCGGCGGGCATCCGATGGCGGGCTCCCATCAATCCGGCCCGTTGACCGCAGCCTCGGAGCTCTTCGTCGATCGCACCTGGGTGATCACTGCGCGTCCAGAGAATCCTCAGTGGACCGTCGCGCGGGTGCGAGTGCTGGCCAGTACTTGTCAGGCCCGGATCCGGGAACTCGATCCTGGTGAACATGATCGAGCGGTCGCTGAAGTCAGCCACTTTCCCCAGCTGATGAGCAGCCTGACGGCGGCCAGACTGGCCCAAGTGCCACCCGAAGACCTGCGGTTGGCGGGTCAGGGGGTGCGCGATGTCACCCGTATTGCAGCATCCGATGTCACGATGTGGCGCCAGATCGTCTCGGCGAATACCACGCTGATCCGCGAACAACTGGTGGCATTGCGCGATGATCTGGATCATCTGATCGACGCGATCGACGATCCGCGAGTCGTGATCGACCTGCTCAACCGCGGCAACGAGGGTGTCCGGGCGTTGCCCGGAAAGCGGGGCAAACGTCCCGGCGAGGTCGTCTCGGTGGTTGTTGAGATCCCGGACGCGCCCGGCGCACTCGGGCAGTTGTTCGCCAGCATCACGACCAACGGCGTCAACATCGAGGATCTGTCGATCGAGCATGACACCGAACGTCCGGCAGGTTATCTGTCCATAGCGGTGGCGCCAGACCGCGCTGACGCGCTGCGGCAGCTGATCCGCGAACAAGGCTGGGGCCTGCGCTCCTGATTCACCGCTGGACTGAGTTGACATCGGGCTTACCCCGGAGAGGATGAAGAATCATTGTGAACGCTGCCAAACGCCCCGCGCTGGTGATCGCGGTAGACGGTCCCAGCGGAGCCGGCAAGTCGTCGACTTCACGCGAGGTCGCCACTCGACTCGATTGCTGTTATCTGGACTCCGGCTCGATGTATCGTGCGCTGACGGTCTGGTGCTCCGATCACGGGATTCCGGCCGACGACGAGGAAGCAGTGATCACGGCTACGGCGCAATTACCGATGGAGATCACTACTTCACCGAAGCAGTTCGCGATACGACTTGACGGCGTCGACATCACCGAACGGCTGCATCAACCGGAGGTTTCGGGCATGGTCTCTGGTTACGCACGTATCCGGGCGGCGCGCAACCTCCTCAATTCACGGATGCGCGAGATCATCACGAATGCCGGACGCATCATCGTCGAGGGGCGCGATATCACCACGGTGGTCGCACCCGACGCCGACCTGCGGATCCTGCTGCAAGCTGATCCGCAGCGGCGAATCGCACGTCGTGAAGCTGAACTGGCCGGCGCAGCCGATACGAAGACCGTCACTGAACAGGTGATCGGACGCGATGCTGCCGATGCGGAGTCCAGCGAATTCGAGACCGCGGCCAACGGAGTCGTGCTGATCGATTCGAGCGAGCTCACCCTCGAACAGGTCGTCGAGAAGGTTATCGAACTGGTACCAGAGGAGTTGCGCACACCGGCTTGAGCGTTCAGCGTTGTGCGGGCAGCGTCGGTCCCGATGCGAGCAGGTCGGGTAGCGTTGAGCGGGTGAGTGAACCCACCGAAATCGAACCGCCCGCCGAACGCCCTATCGTTGCCGTGGTCGGACGACCCAATGTGGGCAAATCGACGCTCGTGAACCGCATCCTCGGTAGAAGAGAGGCGGTCGTCCAGGACACTCCAGGGGTCACCCGCGACCGAGTGAGCTACGACGCCGAGTGGGCCGGGCGGGAGTTCGTGCTCGTCGACACCGGCGGCTGGGCCTCGGATGCCAAGGGCATGGCCGCACAGATCGCCGAACAAGCCGAGATCGCCATTCAGCTGGCCGATGCCGTGATCTTCGTCGCGGATGCCACCGTCGGCACGACCGATGAGGACGAAGCTGTCGTCCAGGTGTTACGGCGTAGCCGCAAGCCGGTTGTGCTGGCTGCCAATAAGGTGGACGATCAGCGCGGCGAATCCGATACGGCCAGCATGTGGAACCTCGGGCTGGGGGAGCCCTGGCCGGTCTCGGCGCTGCATGGACGCGGCACCGGAGACATGCTCGACGCGATGGTCGCGTTGCTGCCTGACAGCGATGCGTTGCGTCCGGCCGATATCGGCGGACCGCGCCGTGTCGCGATCGTCGGTAAGCCGAATGTCGGTAAATCATCGCTACTGAACAAGGTGGCGGGCGCAACCCGTTCGGTGGTCTCGGATATCTCGGGCACCACGGTTGACCCGGTGGACGAATTCGTCCGGATTGGCGGCCAGGACTTCCGGCTGATCGACACCGCGGGCATCCGCAAGAGAGTGAAAGAGGCCAGCGGTAGTGAATACTATGCCTGGCTGCGCACCCAGGCCGCGATTGAGCGCGCTGAATGCTGTGTCGTGGTGATCGATGCTTCCGAACCGGTTTCCGAGCAGGATCTCAAGATCTTGTCGCAGGTCGAGCAGGCGGGCAAGGCGATGGTGATCGCCTTCAATAAATGGGATCTGACCGACGAAGAACGCCGACGTTATCTCAATCGTGAAATCGAGCGCGATCTGAATGCGTGGGATTGGGCTCCGTCGGTGAATATTTCCGCGCTCACAGGCCGAAATGTTGACAAGCTGTCGAAGGCTATTCAGCTGGCACTGAAGGGGTGGGAGACTCGAGTCACCACTGGGCAGCTGAATTCGTTCCTCGGACGCGTGGTTGCCGCTCACCCGCATCCTGTGCGCGGTGGGAAGCAGCCGCGGATCCTGTTCGGGACCCAGGCCCATACAGCGCCGCCCACGTTCGCCCTGTTTACCTCGGGCCAGCTGGACCCGCCCTATGTGCGCTTCATCGAACGGCGTCTACGCGAGGACTTCGGATTCGAGGGCAGCCCTGTCCATATCCAGATCAGGGCGAGAGCCAAGCGTAAGGATCGCTGACGCTGGTCGCTAGACATACAGCCGTATCGTAATCTTGTCCCTAAATCACGTCGCGTGCTACAGGATGCGGGAGGCTTCAATGGCTGATCAGAAATCCCCGATCGGGGTAATCGATTCAGGAGTCGGTGGACTGACTACTCTTGCTCAACTATCAACTCTTCTGCCGGGGGAAAGCATTATCTACTGCGGCGACAATCACAATGCGCCTTACGGCAATCGTTCGGGCGAGGAGATCGTTGAGCTGACCAAGAAGATGCTGGCCTACCTGGCCGAACGCGATGTGAAGATGGTTGCGGTTGCATGTAACACGATCTCTTCGACATTCGACACACCAGGGTTAGCGGGCTATCAAGATGAGTACGGGTTCCCCGTGCTGTCAATCGTCCGGGCCGCCGCCGAGGACATCGTGTCGCTCAGGTACACCCGTGTCGGTGTCATCGCTACAGCGTTCACTATTGCGTCCGGGTGCTATGGCAAACTCATCAATGAACTCGATCCTAAGATCGAGGTCTTCGGGGAACCGAGTGAGAAGCTCGCCGCCCTTATCGAACAGGGCGATCTGCACAGCCCGGCAATCGACGCCGAAGTTGGCAAGCACGTTACCAATCTCATGAGCGCTCACCCGGATGTGAAGGATATCGTGCTCGGCTGCACGCACTACCCGATTGTGGAGGGGATCTTCAAGAGCAAAGCTCCGCACGTCGCCTTCCTCAATCCGGCGCAATCCCAGGCGCGTGCTGTCCGCGTCCAACTGAGTGATGCCGGTCTGCTTTACCATGGCCAGCACAGTGCGGTCGGAACTCTGGAGATCAATACGAGCGGCGATAAGCCGGTCTATGACACCGTCATCTCCGAGTTGGGTATCACCCGTGATTGGACGCTGAACCAGATCGATTTCAGCGCCCCACGGTAATGTCGTAGGCCTTCGTCGTGCTCAGCTCTTACCTGCGGACGGGCGGCTACGATTCAGCGCCGCTCGGATCGGCAGATAGCTGAGCAGAAGGTTCACCGGCAGCATGAGTGCTATAGCGGGAAACACGAAGGTATGTCCCTTCGGATCTACAGCGCTCTGGAGGCTGGCACCGGCCACAACCGTGCCGAGAGCCGCCGCGGCCGAAGGCATCGCGACCCGCTGAGCTGCTGGGATCTCGCGGTCAGCGGACGCGGCAAGCAAGACCGCGCACGCGGCCGTGAGTCCGACCGCAGCGATCAGATTGGCCTTTTGGCTCTTTCCGGTGACCTGTTCGGTTTCACGGCGGCGGCGTCCGAACTGGGCTGTCGCGAGGGCTGCTGCGATGATCGGGATCGCTGCTGCCAGCTGGGAGCCGGCGAGGTGTTCGCCTGCATCTGCGAGAATCTCGTCGTCGACGTCGTCGGGGTTCAATAGGCCCAGCCGAACAGCGACGGCTCCGGTATTGATCGTCCAACCCAATCCGAATACTCGGGGGATGATCAAAGCGGGATTGGACGGATCGAAGGTGCCTGCGATTCGTTGCCCGATACCTCGTGTGAAGGAATTGGGCATACCCAAGATCGTCTTGAAACGGGGCCGATCGGTGGCAAACTGTTCGTCCAGAGCGGCCGCATAGTCCTGCGGGGATCCAGTCAACGCGATCGCTTCGTCGATGGCTTGCACGGCCTCGTTCAGGGCATCGCGCAGGTCGTCGAGAGCTTGCTTGCGGGCCTTCCCACGCAGCTTCAGATGCTTATCGACCTGATTGACGTAGTCGTCGATGGGGGAGTCGTTCATGATTGGATCTCCTTGAACAGAGTGATCAACGCGGTCGACAGGCGAAGCCAGGCGTCACGCTGGGTCTTGAAGTGCCAGACCCCGGAGGCGCTGAGCGTGTAGTACTTGCGGGGCGGGCCGACAGGCGACTCTCGCCAGGTCGTGGTGACCAGCCCAGAGTTCTTCAGTCGCGTGAGCAGGGGATAGATAGTTCCGGCACTGGTCTCCAAGCCGGGACGGCGAGCAAGCTCGTCGACGATCTCGACTCCATATCGCGGCTCTTGAGCGAGCAAAGCCAGCACAGCCAGCTCAAGCGCTCCCTTGCGGAGCTGTGTCGGGATGTCTTCCATGCCTACATTGTAATACCGCCTAGTAGGTCATGCAAGGATGTGTGTCTGCGCGCGTACTGGCTTTGATGACTACTGACGCGCGAGAGTTCGCGCTCGTAGGCAAATTCGGGTAGTGTTTCTTCCCGGGTCAGTCATGGTTCTCGATCATCTGGCCCAGCGGGCTGTAGCGCAGTTTGGTAGCGCACTTGACTGGGGGTCAAGGGGTCGCAGGTTCAAATCCTGTCAGCCCGACAAGGGGAGACGCTCGGAGCCGGAGTATCTGATCAATGCGAAGATCTGGTCCTGGCACGTGATTCACATCAGCGCAATACGACGCTCAATTGGTCTTCGAATCGCCGCGACGCCATTACCGACCTACGCGTAGAGACGATTAGCGAGATAGGTCGCGGACTTGAGTCCGAGCTTCGGCTGCGCCTGGCGGAGCTGCCGGATCGCCTCGACCATGCTCACGCTGGCCGGGTCCACGATCGTCCGAGCCCAGGCGAGCGCCTCCGGCTGCACGCCGCCGTGCGTCGGAACACTCACCCCGAAGATCTCGCCAAGCTCGATACGCGGGTCGCGGTCATCCCCGGTCAACAGATGCTGGATCTTTCCCATCGCCACTCTCCCTCTCTCGGATCACGCATCCGACAACATAGCCGAGGGAGCAGCACGATCACCTAGATTGCAAGACCCCTCCCAGCAAGCTGGGGTCCCAGCACGGGTCAGAGCAAGAACAGCTTCGTCGAACCGAGCCCCTCGGCCATCTTTTCGTTGAGCTTGACGAACGGCAGCCGCAAGACCAGACCGAGCAACAACGTCGGCACCAAGAACAACGCCAAGAACGTGAGAGAACGCCAGTAATCGCCCTCGTAAATGCCTGCGATCGCTGCCCGCACCGCGTTCGTGGCATGTGTCACGGGCAGGAATGGGCTCATATTCTGGAACCACTGCGGCAGTACCGCTAGGGGATAGGCTCCGCCGCCGCCCGAGATCTGCACCACGAGCAAGAAGACCGAAATCGCCTTGCCGGCCTCACCGAACGAGACGACCATGGTGTACGTGATCATCGTGAACACGAATGACATCAACCAACCGGCAAGGATGAGCAAGAAGGGATGCACCGGACGTATCCCGACGAATCCGATCAACCCGAGATAAACCAGCGAGCTCTGCAAGAAGCCGAGCAGGAAGAAGATTCCATAACGTCCGAGGTATTCCTGAGCCCGGTTCAGCGGATGAGGCTCTTTGATCCCGTCAACGCGGATCAGAACCGACAGTAGCAGCGCCCCAACCCATAGCCCGAGCACCGAGTAGAACGGGGCCATCTGCGCGCCGAAGCTGTCGACCTCGAAAACCGGTATCGTCTTGAGCCCGACCGGAGCCGTCAATTCCCCGGCAAGAATATCGGGATTCGAACCGATGATCTGGGTCAACGCACCCAGATCGCCTGACTCGGTCGCCTTCTGCAACGCGGTAGCGAGCTCATCGAAGTGGGTGGCAGTTTGCTCAAGGGCCCTGGCGACTTCACTCACCGTCTGTTGTGCGTGATCGAGCGCCCCGATCAGTGATCCGGAACCATCAACCAGCGATGACGCGACGGTGGAAAGATCATTGCCGATCAGCGTGATGCTGCCGTGGACTGACGACAGCGTGGCCGCAAGCTGGTCGAGCTTCGGCCGCAGGCTGGTGTTATAGCTGGTCTCCGCACTCTCAATCGCGTCTCTGGCAGCATTGACCAGCGCGATGATCTCATCTCGGACGGCCTGGCTATCGCTGGCAGCCTCCGAGAGAACCGATGACGCCCGCTCAAGGCGATCCCGGAGCGCCTCCTGACGCTCGATGACGGTGTCGACGCTGGCGATGACCGTCTTCAACCCGTCCATCACTGCCTGGCGCAGAATCGGATCAGAGATACCTTCTGCTTCTTCCAGCGCGTCTTCGAGACCCGCACGCAGTTGCTTGTAATAACGGATATGAGTATCGACTTCTCCGACGAGACCGTCGAGAACCGATGACGCCGAATCCACCTGGTTGCCCAACGAGTCGTACAAATCGTCGACCCGGTCGGCCAGTTCTCGGTAGCTGCCGGCGCTCGAGGAGAATGCGGCCGCAAGCGATGCCGTGGCCGAGTCCAAGGTGGACTTCAGGTTCTGCGCGGCAGCAGCGCCCCCATTGATCGCGCCGGCAGTGTCGTGAACTGCATCACGCGCGGAATTGATCAGTGAGGACGTGCTGGTCACGATTGGCTCTGTGGAGCCCACCAGGGTGGCAAACATGTCGGCGGTGTTCGCTCCTGCACGGAGCTGAGTCGCCACCTGGTTGATGCTGGATTCGATCCGCACCAACGCGGCCTCGGAATCCGCCTCATCCAAGTGAGTCGCGAGCGAGGAGATCAAACTCAATCCGACTTCACTCAGTGTCTTGGTGAAGCTCTGGTTAATCTGCGTGGAGACCTCGCTGGCGGCTTCCCCGGTGATCTTCGGGGATAGCGCGTTCGCCTTCTCATTGGTGTAGTAATCGATCTCGACCGGTTTCGCGCCAGGGGCGAGGAAGGTCATCATCTCGCGGCTGAAGTCCTTCGGCAGCACGATTGCTGCGTAATACGCTTCGGACTTCGTCCCCTCGACAGCATCATCCGGTGTGGTGAAAATCCAGTCCAGATCACTATTCGCCCGCAGAGTCGAGATCACTTGTGCGCCGATATTCACAGGCAACGGAAACAGATCACTCTTGAAACCCTCATCGGCGCTCGCAACCGCGACCTTCAAATTCTTCACATTGCCGAACGGGTCCAAACTGGCGATCACATTGAACCAGGCGAAAAACGAGGGAATGATCGCGACGCCGAACAAAACGATGACCGAGATCACATTGCGGGTGGCCCGCTGCAAGTCATGACGAAACAGCTGGACGATCTTCTTCATGCGTCTTGCCCCTGCTCTCTTTCGTCACGCCGATTCGCCTCGAGGTCATCAAGAACAGCGGCCGAATGAGATGCTGCCTCTTCATGTCTGAGAGCATTCTGCAAGTCAAGATCAGGCATTTCGCCGACTTCCGTGGCAAAGCCGATGTTCTGCTTGAGGTACTCGAGCGTTACCAAGGTTCCGATGACCAACAAACACAGCACACCCCACAGGCCCAACACCGTCGCCTTGGTATCAGGGAAGAGCCACGAGAAGCCCAGAAGGATCACCGATGCCAAGACACCGAGCAGCAGGGCCAGACGGCGAAGCGAGAGATGGCTGCGTTCGAACCGCCGCCTGCGCTCGAGGGTCTCTTCCTGGAATTGCTCTCTGTTGGTGAGCGCCTGGACCATCTGGTGCAGCCTGCGGCGCGAACCGAGGATCTGCACATCTTCGGCAACGTAGAGCTCTGTTTCATCCAGATTGCGGTTGAAGAGCCTGGACAGACTGCCGATGCGTTGTCTGACGAAGATCCCCAAGAAGAAGGAGAGCACCGCAAAGACAGCCAGAATCGCCAAGGCCCGCAGATAGTAGCCGTCATAGAAGCCACCGATTGTCTCCCGCATCGCATCGATTCCATGCGTGAATGGGAAGAACGGGAATAGTCTCTGGAAGAACTCTGGCATCATCTGGATCGGATAGATGCCGGAGGCTCCAGGGATCTGCATGATCACGAAGAGGATGATGATGCCCTTGCCGATATACCCGAACGAAACCGCCAGCGCATAAATGATCGCGAGATAGACGAATCCGACGAATACGCTCGTGGCCACGAACGCCGCAGCATTGGCCATCTGGACGCCGATGACGATATTGCCGATGCTGACCAGAAGTGCTTGCAGCACATTGAGCACCGCGAGCAGCAGCCAACGTCCGAGGTAGGCCTGACGAACGGTGAGGCCCTCGATGCCCTCGGTATCGACCTCTTGTTTGATGAGCACGACCAGGACGAAAGCACCGATCCACAGCGACAAGTTCGTGAACAGCGGGGCCATCGCAGACCCATAGGTGGGCACCGGGAAGACATCATGCTCGTTCACCTGAACCGGCGATGCCATGAACTTCGCGATCTGATCCGGATTCAGCCCGGTCAGGGCGTGCACCTTGTTCCAGATATCAGCATTGCTCAGCGCAGCCACATCAGTGCGCACGTTCTCGAGATCACGCTCAACGTCCGCGAGGTTACCGTCGAGCGTCACCAGCGCGGTGACCGTGTCGCCAAGCTGACCTTCGAGTGCGGTGAGCAGGTTGATCGACTCGGCGACCACGCGCCGCTGCGAGTCGAGGGCGGACGAGAATGCCCCGGCACTGGCCGACATCGCCGACATTGCGCTATTGATGTCTGGCAGGGTGCTGGACAGGACGTCACGGACCGCACTCGCTGAATCCGCGCTGTCACGAATAGCGGCATTAATGGCATCGGCCGACGATTGGATCGCCGAGATCACATCTTCAGTGTCGTTGTTGAGCGCGGTCAGGTTCGCCAGCAACTCTTGGTCTGCGGCGTTTTGGGTTTCGAGTCGTTGGATGGCCGTCTGTATTTCGTTGTAGCCAGGAATCGAGGGGTCGAGACCGCTTTGCAGTTCTTTGAGTCTTTCGATCACCCTGCCATTAGCCTCGACTACCGCAGTCACATCATTCAACGCGCCGCCGACCTCGACGTTCGCCTGCGAAGCTGCCGCAGAAACCTCGGCGATCATGCCGTTCACCTGCGATGAGATCTCGGACAGCCGTCCAGCCGCCGAGACATATGCATTCGTCACCGCATCGGTGAGAGTGACAAGATCCTGCTGCACCTCTGTCACCAGCGCCTGCGTCTGCGCAATTGCACTTTGCGCATCGACAATGGCGTTGTCGGTGTTACGAAGAGCGCTCCTCGTGGCGCCAAGCCCCACCTGCGCGTCGCCCAGGCTCACTTCGATATCGCTGAGTCCAACGCGCGCAGATTGCACGTCGGCGACAGCTTCATCGAGGGTGGCTACGGCGTGGCTCTGCACATTGAGCAACCGATCCCCGGTATCCACTCCGACCTTTTCGAGTTCTTGGGCCATCGTCTGAGCGACCGTAGAAACGAAAGTCGAGTTGACCTGAGTATCGACCGTGGCGGCCGCCGTATCGGTGATCTTCGGCGCGATCGCATTGGCCTTTTCATTGACGTAGTAGTCAAGTTCCGGTTGCACGAAATCGGGCGTCACGATCGTGAGTAGATTTTTGCTGAAATCCTTGGGGATCACGATTGCGGCATACATATGCCCAGATTTGACCGCGGACATCGCTTCATCCTGGTCGACGAATTGCCATCCGATATCGTGGTTGTCCCTCAGTTGGTCCACGACCTGATCACCGACGTTGATGTCACCGGCCAAGCTGTTCGAGGCACCTTCGTCCAGATTGACGACAGCGATCTTGATTTCCTTCGTATCCGAATATGGATCCCAGAAGGCGATGATGTTGAGCCAAGCGTAAAGGCACGGCAGGATGATCAAGCCAGCGAGAATAACTACCGCGATCGGAACACGCAGCAGACGCTTCGCATCGCGGAGGAATACCTCGAAGATGTTGCGCATCACTTCTCCTCGTCGGTGATTCCTCGTGCGTGCCGCGCACAGTTTGGCAAGGCAACCAGCAGCCCAGCGTCGGTCATCCTCTATGCATTGGGGACGCAGACAAAACGACCAGTCCCAAAACCCACAGCTTATGGGGCATCTGTACCCTGACGGAATGAGGATACCAGGAGTATCTTGTCGATGGTTGCCAACCCTCGACCTGTGGTTTCACCCAGCCGATTACGAGAGTGGACACTTGCTGCAGCTTGCTCGCACTAGCTCCACTCGTCGGCGGCTACTCGCCTGCAGCTACGCTCCATACCGGCGGAGCAGCGCAACACGGACCGTGTCTGCTAGGATCCTCTCGTCTCTTAACGGCCGCTTGGAGGTCGCACGACAGACCGGATACAACCGCACGCCCAGGGAGCGGATATGGCAGTTGCCGAGGCTTTCCGAGCGTGGGGAGGACTCCAGCATCTGTCTGTTCGAGGGGGCACAGTGAAGCTCATCGAAGGAGCAGACCTTGTCTAACGCGACGGGGCTCGATCGTCCAGAAGACGAGACCCCCGGTAAAAGCCTTCTCATACTGTGCGCGCTCGCGGTGGTTGCAGGTGCGGGAATCGGCTTCGTTGGCGGTGCCTTTCGATGGGGCCTGGATCGCGCAGCCGATATCCGCCACACCGTCCTGATCTGGTCGCATGGGCTCGGTTGGGTGGGCTGGGTCATCCCTGTCGTAACGGTGGCGATACTGGCGGCGGTCGCCTCACTGCTGGTGCGTAATATGCCGATTGCCTCCGGCAGCGGAGTACAACATGTCGAAGCAGTCGATAGGGGAGCACTGCCTGCTGCCCCGTTCCTTCTGTTACCGGTGAAGTTCTTCGGCGGTTTGCTCGCCCTGGGCGCTGGACTCGTTCTTGGTCGCGAGGGACCTACCGTACAAATGGGAGCAGCCTTCGGTGCAGCGGCAGCACGTCGTGCCAAGCGGGACTCTGCAGACATCGCGACTCTTCAGACCTCTCTGGCCGGCGCCGGGCTCGCGGTCGCATTCAATGCACCTATCGGCGGTGCGTTGTTCGTCTTCGAAGAAGTCACCAAGTCGTTCAAAGTGCGGACGGTTCTACCCACGATGGTTGCAGTCGCCGTCGCAGTCGGCTGCGCGCGTCTAATCATCGGCGATGAACCCGACTTCGCAGTGCGGACGCTCAACGCTCCCGGCGTTCAGTACCTGCCGGTCTTCATCGTTTTCGGTCTCATCACCGGTTTCCTCGGCGTTGTTTACAACCGTCTGATTCTCAGTTTGTATGATCGTTCTTCTTCACTGAAGAAGATTCCGAACGAAGCCAAGGCGGCCTTCATCGGCGGGCTCATCGGGCTCGCGCTATGGTTCGATCCGTTCTCCGGGGGCGGCGGTGATGCGCTCTCGCAGCAGATCGTCTCAGGACATTCTTTCGCGCTTCCGATGCTGATCGCCTATCTTGCTGTGAGGTTCGTGGCGGGTCCACTGTCTTATGCGTCGAAAGTCCCGGGCGGCTTGTTCGCACCGTTGCTCTTGGTGGGCGCACTGTGGGGTGTGCTCTTCGCGCAATTGATTTCGCCGTGGGTAACGCACCCGGATCTGGCGATATCGACAGCCATCGTCGGCATGGGGGCTTTCTTCGCTGCGACTGTGCGGGCACCGATGACCGGCATCGTGATAGTGATGGAGATGACAGCTGCAACTGCGCTCTCGCTCCCTATGCTGGTGGCGGCCGGCTGCGCCGTGTTGGTCGCGACCATGATCGGCGCAGTACCGATCTATGACTCGCTCGGCGAGCGGATGATGGCCGATCCACGGATCAACCCTCCGAGCCACTGACGAAGAGCTCACGATTTGAATCCATCCATCGCGCAACAAGCTCTTGCGTGCCTTGCTCTTGTGTGCCTTGCTGATTTCGACCATTCCGGAATTATCGAGTTCAGTTTTGCCGCGTACAGCCGAAAAAGTGAACTCGATAATCACCCGCTCGCAGGCTCACCCGCCCCGTGAAAGCTAAGCGTCTGATCGACGCCGCCTCTTGGGTCTCTCGCCGACAGTCAACGATGCATCTCCCGAGGCCGCCCGCTCCGGGACGTTCTCGCCCTTCTTCTGAATACGGCCGGGCTCCAAAGTACGACGCACATCGTCTGCGGTAACAGCGGTGATCTGGCCGGTAGTCGCCTCGACATACCACGCGGTCAATACCGGATCATGGCTGTCGAATCCTGCGCCCGCGCCTTCCTCGGCCGGTACACTCGCGGCGCCGAAGACGAAATCGTCACCATATTTGTCTATGCCTCTGCGGACGCCCTGGGCGATTGCCGCGCGAGCGTAATGCCGCCGGATGATGTAGGGGTCGGTGCGCAGATCTTTCGCCCAGGAGAACATGATGCCGATCACCACGAATGCGAATGGGAGCGCAGAAACCACCATGATGGACTGCAACCCGGACAATGTGGCCTGACCACCGGCCAGCAGCAGGGCACTCGCGATGAGCGCAAGTAACAGACCCCACGTGATCGTCACCCATCTCGAAGGCTCAGGCCTTCCCGATTGCGAAGTCGAGGCCATCACGATAGACGCCGAATCGGCCGCGGTGACGAAGAAAACAAGGACAGCGATCATCGCAAGAACCGAGGTCACCGTTCCGAATGGCAGCTGCTGCAGAATCTGGAAGAAGACCTCTTCACTGGTTCCGCCGCTTTGCAGATCGGCACCATCCAGTGTCATCCAAATGGCGGTGCTGCCGTAGACAACGAACCAAGCGATCACAATCGCCGAAGGAACGAGCACGATCGTCGTGACGAACTCGCGCAGTGTGCGTCCGCGCGAGATCTTGGCGATGAACATGCCGACGAACGGGGTCCAGGAGACCCACCACGCCCAGTAGTAGGTGGTCCAGGAACCCAGGAATGCCACCGCCTCGGGACCGTCATTGGCGTTCAACGTCATCATCGTGCCGAGTTGCCGCACGAACTCGATAATCGATGTGGGCAGGAAATTCAGGATGAATACGGTAGGGCCGGCAATCAGCACGAATAGGCCCAGCAGGCCGACCAGAACCATATTGATATTCGACAGCATTCGAACACCGCGCTTGATCCCGGACACCGCTGAACCGATGAAGAGCGAAGTGAGCACTGCAATCGCGGCCACGAGGAAGGTATTGCCCAGCGGCGGCAAACCCGTCACGACCATCACGCCGCTTTGGATCTGCAAGGCGCCGATACCCAATGAAACCGCGGTGCCGAAAAGGGTGACGATGATCGCGAAAAAGTCGATGATACGACCCAGCACCCGTCTGGGTACGCCGGGGAAGACCGGCTCAAAAAGCGCAGAGATCAGTGGCGGGCGGCCGCGGCGGTACGAATTGTAGGCGATTGCCCCGCCGACCAACGCGTAGAACGCCCATGCGATTGGCCCCCAATGCAAGAAGGTCTGAGCCATTGCCGGCAGTGCGGCATCGATCGTACCGCCTGTCACATCTTGGCCAGGAGCCGGTGAGAGGAAGTAGGTGAGGGGTTCGAGGGGACCATAGAAGAGCAGGCCAATGCCCAAGCCAGCCGCGAAAAGCATCGCGACCCACGATGTCATCGAATACTCTGGTTCTTCGTCGTCCGCGCCAAGACGGATTCCTCCAGTGCGGCCGTAGCCGACGACGAGCATGAACAGAGCGATCCCGATTGCCAAGGCGCCGAAGAGCCAGCCGAAGTTCACGGTCACCCAATCCAGCGATACCGCACCGACAGTTGCCAGATTGTCGGGTGCGACGAACGCCCAAATAACTACGGCAAGGATTACCGTGGCGGCCCCGAAGAAGACCGTCTTGTTCGTGGGGAAGGCGACTGCAGTCTGCTCGACTCCGATACCGGGAATGAGCCCGGGATGAAGTGGCCTGAGCGTGGAGACGGCGACCCCCTTGAGGACATCCCGAATCTGGCGCCCCGGCCTGTTGACCGGCCGCGGTTCTTGAGCGTCGGAGTCTGTTTCTTGCTGCGGAGGGTGGTCTGCAGGTTGGGGATCTACCGGTTTGTTCATCTGTCCGGTGTTCTTTCGAACTGGACGACGCAGCGATGCATCATAGTCGGTCCTCTCTGAGTCTCGCGGAGCCTGGATGATGCCGTGGAGACAACGAGAGAGGGTCGATAGTGGCTACGCTGCACCCATGCCTACTGGAGTGCGGAGGTCAGTCGCATGACGGACTCCGCATACCGCCTGCGCAGCGACCGTTTCGGCCACTGCTCGGCATCGAGCACGCTACTGGCAGCGGCGTAGGCCGCGATTATCTCTCGCAAATCGTCCACGATGTCACCACCATAGGCGAGCAAGCTGATCTCGTAGTCCAGTCCGAACGAGCGCATGTCCATGTTCGACGAGCCCAGGATCGCGATCTCGTCGTCGATGAGAAAGCACTTGGTGTGCAGCACCTGTGGTGCCGGGTAACGGTAGATCGTCACTCCCGCATCCAACAACGCCTGGTAATAGGACGATTGAGCCCGGTCGACCGCGAACTGGTCGGCTACCTCACTGACATAGAGCTCAACTGCCACTCCGCGGAAAGCCGCGGTGGTGATGGCCGCCAACAGCGACTCGTCGGGGACGAAGTACGGGCTGACGATCGCGAGCCGGCGGGTTGCCAGGTACATCAGCGAATTGAACACGCGCAGATTCGGGCCGGTACGAAAACCGGGGCCAGACGGGATCAACTGAACAGCGTTGACTTCGCCTCCAACCGGACGCTGCGGCCCGTGGAGGGCCGGCAGGAGGCGCTCGATGGGTTCGCCGTCGTCCGGTGCACGGTAGGCGTGCATATCCAGGACCTCGCCAGATTCGGTGTACCAGTCAACGACGAATACCGCTTCGAGCGAAGAGACGATCTCACCGGTCAATTCAACAGTGATGTCATTCCAGCGTCGGCCCAGCTGCTGGTTCTTCGCGGATTCATAAGGCGCCTCGATCATGTTCTGCGATCCCATGACTGCGACGCGACCGTCGACGACCATTAGTTTCCGGTGGTTGCGAAGGTCGATGCGGCGTACCTTGCCTTGCAAGGGTAAGAACGGCATCATCAGATACCAGGAGATGCCCGCGGCGGTCATGTCCTTCAGAAATTGATGAAAGCCGGGATACTTGCGCGAACCGATGTGGTCGAGCAACACCCGAACCTTCACGCCACGTTTTACCGCATTCTCGAGTGCGGTGAAGAACCCCTCCGTGGTGGCGTCGCGGGCCATGATGTAGATCTCGACGTGCACATAGTCAGTGGCCGCTTCAACCAATCGCGTCATGCGATCGATGCTTTCCTGATAATCCATGACCACACCGTGATTAACCCCGGTGACCATCGGCAACGCCGTTAGGGAACGTGAAAGCTCCACCACGCCCGCCAGACCAGACGGTAACTCAACAGACTCGGGCGCGTTGGGAACACTTTCAACGCCGGTCTTGAGAAGCTCATTCGCCTCCGCTTGAATTTGGGCCCGCCGACCAGTGACATAGGGGCTTCCGATCATCACGAAGAAGACCACACCCACGACCGGAACGAACAGAATAAGGAGCAACCACGCCATCGACGATGATGGGCGGCGGTTTTCCGGCACCACGCCGATCGCGATGATCTTGATGATGTACTCAATGACAATGAGCACCGTTGTGGCCACGAAAACCCCGTTCATCTGCTGGGCGCGCTCCTTCGAGTTGGTCAGATATCTGAACTGAGCCTAATGGCACCAGTGGCTAGACTGGGCTTTGCCCATGGATAGCGGCCTGGTCGGTATCGCTATCTGAGTGCTCCTCAGATGAACCTCACTAGGGCTTCGCTCATCCCTGGTGGTCAGAAAGCGAGTGAATTCTGTGGCGAAGATCATCTTCCTCGACGTGGACGGCACCCTCGTCGACTACTCCAATCAGCTGCCCGAGTCTGCGGTGCGCGCTGTCCGCAGCGCCCGACAGGCTGGCCATCTGGTCTATCTGACGACCGGACGCAGCCGAGCCGAGATGTACCCGGAGCTTTGGGAGATCGGCATCGATGGCATGATCGGCGGTAACGGCTCATATCTGGAGCATCGCGGCACCGTGCTCATGCACCAGTCCCTGACACCGGACGAGTGCCGTACAATCGTCGATTGGCTGAACGACCGCAAACTGGCCTTCTACCTGGAGGCCAATTCCGGTCTGTATGCCAGTCCGGATTTCAAGACGGCGGCGTTGCCGACCATCCGCGCCTACATCACCGGCAAGGGCGTCGCTGACACCTCGGATCTCACGGTCGATGATGTCTTTCCCGAGATGATCTACGGCGCCGACCTCTACCGGGATGACATCAACAAGATCAGCTTCGTTCTGGGCTCCTACCAGGACTTCCTCGATGCTTCGGAGCGCTTCCCGCAGCTGAAGGCCGGCACCTGGGGTGGCCGAGGCTCGCATGCGTTATTCGGCGATCTCGGGGTCGCGAATATCGACAAGGCCCACGCCGTCGATCTGCTACTGCAGCACCTGGGAGCCGACCGGGCAGACACCATCGCGGCTGGGGACGCGGCGGTGGACATCCCGATGCTCGAGTACTGCGCCATCGGGATCGCGATGGGTAACGCGCCGGACGACATCAAGGCCATCGCAGACTGCGTGACCGATGATGTCGAGGCCGATGGTCTCTATAACGCTTTCGCTCACCTGGGGTTGTTGGGCTGACCAAGGCTCGGCAGAGCCGCACGCAGATCACGACCGATCCGTGCTGCGCAACTTCTCCAGTCGGGCTGCTCCTTCACGAATCACGTCCTCGCGCTTGCAGAAGGTGAACCGCAGCAGTGAACGGTAGTCGGACGCGCGCTCGGCGCGCACGAAAGCGGTCACCGGCACGCCCACCACACCCACTTCACGGGGCAGTTGGCGAGAGAGCTCAGTAGCATCCGGGTAACCCAGCGGTGCTGTATCCGCGAGCACGAAATACGTACCTTTGGGGGAGAAGACCCGGAAACCGGCTCGTTGGAGCGCCTCAACGAGCAGATCTCGTTTGCGCTGCAGGATCGACGCGGTGGTGGTGAAGAATCGGTCCGGTAGTCGTAATCCGGTCGCGATCGCGGGCTGGAAGGGTGCCCCGTTCACGTACGTCAGATACTGCTTGACCGTCAAGTTCGCCGTGATGATCTCGGGCACGGCGATCGCCCAGCCGATCTTCCAGCCGGTCGTCGAGAAGGTCTTGCCTGCCGAGGAGATCGTGATCGTGCGCTCGAAAGCACCCGGCAGCGTAGCGATCGGGAGATGCCTGGCATCATCGAAGATGAGGTGCTCATAGACCTCGTCAGTCGCAATAAAGGCGTCGTGCTGAACTGCGAGGTCCACGATGCGCTGAAGAGTCTCCGGGGCGAATACTGCGCCAGTAGGGTTATTGGGATCGTTGACGATAATGAGTCGAGTCTTATCAGTGACTGCCTCGGCGAGTTCATCAAGATCTGGCTGGAAATCTGGTGCCCGTAGACTCACAGTGACGTGCTCTGCTCCGGCCAGGCCGATCATCGCAGCGTAGGCATCATAGAAGGGTTCGAAGGTCACCACCTGGTCACCGGGACGAACCAGAGCGAGCACGGTAGCGGCGATCGCCTCGGTCGCACCTGCGGTGACGATGATCTCGGTGTCGGGATTGACATCCAGTCCGTAGAACCGCCGCTGATGTTCGCTGATCGCGGCGAGCAGGTCAGGCTCACCGCGCCCCGGCGGATACTGGTTCAGACCACGGTCAATGGCGGCTTTCGCGGCATCGAGAACTTCTTGGGGTCCGTCCTGGTCGGGGAATCCTTGACCCAGGTTGATCGCATCGAACTGCACTGCCATCGCAGTCATCTCGGCGAAGATCGTGGGGGAGGGACGCCCATCCGGTCCGAGAAGCCCCGCAAAACCAGCAGCGCGCTGCCAGGGCCCCTCATGACTCGGATGCGTAGCGGCGTTGAACAACGATGAGCTGGACATGATTCCTCCGGATCGACTTGGGGGCAGTGTATTGCGACGATCGGACAAGCTAAAGATGCAGGCGTTTGCCGAGTTCGTGACGAACATCTGGCCACTTGGTGGCTTGTAGATAGAGCAGAGCGATAACACTGAGCAAGACGCAACCAGCCGAAGGCAACGGCGTTGTCACCCATTTGAAGATGACAAAGACGATGGGGACCAGCCCGAACAGCACTGTCAACCCGCTGTAGACGACATGCTCGTCCACTTCTACATGCATTGCCCACGTCGCGATCATCAAGGCGATGATCGAGAATGTGCACACCGCCGGCACCGCGTAGGTCACCGACCATCGATGCCATCCGGTCAGATAATCCCAGTAGACACAGACCAGGCTGATCAACACGACGAGGTAGACCGTTCCCTTAGCGATATTGCGCCGCTTCCGGAACGCCATCATCACCACCAGCCACATCGCGCTGACACCCAGCCATACCGACCGCAGCGTGCCGATACCTCGCGATCCGTGACTCAAGAGCAACTGTGCAAGGAACGATGCGAGGATTACGGCGAGCGAAATGAAGAAGAGGACACGAAAGACTCGCCGGCGCGAGAAACTCAGGGGGATCGCTGGTAGCGGGCTGGGGGTCGAGGTTCCGCTCAGCGGGGCACCGCATAGTGGACAGCTCGTCCACTCGCCTTCGATGTCGACCGAGCAATCGGGGCAGTGTTTCATGGTCCGGCTCCCACGAGTTCTTCCTCGGTTACCCGAGCCACGGCCATGGTGACCTCCACCTGCTGTGAAGTGAGCATGCGAACGAATTCTTTGACATGACCGAGTTCGGTGAACGGAGAGGTAAAACAGACCGCAAGCATGCCTGCATGCGAGACCGAGCAGAATTGCGGACGAGCCGCCGAGACCTGCAGCAGCATGCGTCCCAAATGCGAGTCAGCGGGCTCCGGCAGCCGTACCAGACCCAAATTCGAGATCGCGACAGTCAGGCCACGGTTGTTGGTTCGGTTGCCCAGACCAAGTACCACGTCCTTCAGAATCCGCGGCACGATTCTCAATGCAGGCATCCGTTCGAGCCGAATGAACCTGCGCAGCTTGGCCTCCAGGGCCTGCGGGGTGACCTTCTCGCGGAACTGTGCCTCTAACTCCTGGCAGATCGTGGTGAAGTCGTCTTTCCCTTCGCCGTAGGTGTGCTCCACGCGGGTGGTCGCGAAGAAGTTGCGGGGGGAGGTCGATGGAAAGAACTGCCGCAGGTTGACCGGTACTGATGCTGTCAAGGTGTTCGCTTCGCCCAAGCCACCTGATGACAGGCGAATCGCTTCGAAGAACAACGCGGTCAGGTAGATCGTCAACGACACACCTTCGGCGCGGGCCAACGCGAGCACTTGACTCACAGGCATGGTCAATTCGACGGCTCGAGTGCGATTGTCCGGAGTACGGGTTCCCTTGACGCGGTAGATCTTGCGTCCCGAAGAATGCGGTGATCTGATCGGCGCATTCAACTTGTCAGAAGACGAAAGGTCGCGGGCAAGGATACCGGATATGACAGGAGCAGCATGCCCGGCGAACTGAGCCGCCGAATCAGTTACCTTGCGCGATGGCTTGCGGAAGTATTTGGCAAAGCTGTCGACCGTCAACCCGTGTTCCTGCTCCGCTGTTTCGGAAACCGATCTACCGGACACGTCGCTCTCCGTGTCCAGCTGGGTGAACTCGTCGGGATACCGCAGCCTGGTGTATTCAATGACCAGATCGGTCAAGAACCAGAGGGCGCCGGTACCGTCCGAGAGCGCGTGGAAGATCTCGAGAATGATCCTCTTACGAAAGTAGACCACGCGGAAGAGCAGTGTGCGCCGGTCCGGCTGGTAGATCGGCGCACAGGTGTGCTCATAGTCGACGGTGACGACCGGAGACAGATCGCTGTCTTGAAGGTAGTACCAGAAGATACCGCTTCTCAGCACCGCATGGTAAAGGGGATAGCGCTCGTAGGTTATGTCCAGCGCTTCCTGTAGAAGGCTCGGATCGATCAGATGATCCATCTCAGCGCTCAGCCGAAACACTTTGGGATCAGCCTCGCTGCGTGCTGCAAGGAAGATATTGGACGCGTTGTCGAGCCGCACCCAGGTATGGCGCGTCATTGCGAGTCTTCAGCGCCGGCGGCCGACTCTGCACTTTCGCGAACGCCATCGAGAAACTCGTTAATCACCTCATAGCCTTCACGCAGCGTACGAGCGAACCGGGGGAGACTGATGAAACCATGTAACGCCCCATTCACCCGATGAGTTCGCACCTCGTTTCCAGCCTCGGCCAACGCGACCGCATATGCTTCACCTTCGTCTCTCAGCAGATCGAGCTCCGCGGTGATCATCAGCGTCTGAGGCTGATCGGAAAGATCGGTCGCCATCAGAGGTGCGACGTACTTGTCTTGACGCTTTTCTGGGTCCGGAACGTAAAGTTCCATGTACTCCTGAACTTCGGTATCGGTGAGTCGATAGTCATCGCCGTGATCGCGCACCGAGGCGTACGGCGAGGTCTCCGGTTTGTGATCCCAGTAAGTGACCGGATAAAGCAGGATCTGACGGCTGGCCCCACGATGATGTTCGTCTCGCAGTCGTAGTGAGACCGCAGCAGCGAGATTACCGCCCGCCGAATCCCCGATGAGAACGATCTTCTCCGGATCGTCGATATTTGCGAGCTGCGGATCGTCCAGGAGCAGCTTGGTGACCTGATAGCAGTCGTCCAGACCAGCGGGGAAAGGATGCTCCGGAGCGAGCCGATAGTCGACGGACACCACAATGCAGCCGGTCAGATCGGCCATCGCCGCACACGCCGGTGTGTAACTGTCGATATCACCGGTGACCCAGCCACCTCCGTGAAAGAACAGCAGAAGATCGTCACGAGTCTGCTCTTTGGGTAGGAAGACCCGTCCGGGAATGATATGGCTGCCGTCTGTCGAAACGATCTCACGATCGAGGGTCTTATACAGCTGTGGCGGTAGCGCGGCCATCTGGCGCTGCAGCTGACGCATCTTTTCGTAATCCTCGCGCACGTCGATCCGAGGCGCGGCGAAAAGACGCAGGACCTTCTGGAAGAGGCGATTCATCGGCGACCACCCAGGCCGGAGGGAGACAGTGTCATGGGCTCAGCTTACGTGAGCGTCCGAGGCCCAAACCTCGCTCCGGCGAGCACTGGCCGCCAGGACGATGAGTCGCCCATACTGATGTGATGAGTACAAAAAGCCCCGAGCAGTTGTCTGATTTGTTGCGCTGCCCGATCGGTCAAATCGACGTTCGCGATTTTGACCCCCACGCGACTCCCGGACGCCCCAATAGCAACGGCAAGGACGAGGAAAACGACATGACGTCGGAGCTCGAGCCGCTACTGGACGATCTACAGGAACGACTTTTCGCGGCCGGCACTCGTGATGTGAACGCGCCGAAAGTATTGCTGATTCTCCAAGGTCTCGATACCGCCGGCAAGGGCGGCACGATCCGGCATGTGATCGGCATGATGGATCCGCAGGGAGTCCGCATTCACTCGTTCAAACGACCCACATCCCAGGAGTTGGCCCACGACTTCCTCTGGCGTGTCGAACGCGAGTTGCCGCGCGGCGGGCAAGTGGGCATCTTCGATCGTTCGCACTACGAAGATGTGCTCATCCAGCGCGTGGATCACCTCGCCAGGGCTGACGAGATCGAACGCCGTTACGGCGCGATCAACGATTTCGAAGCCGAGCTGGTGGGCTCAGGAACGGTGGTCGTCAAATGCTTCCTCAATATCTCCCGTGGCGAGCAGAAGAAGCGGCTGACCGAGCGGCTCTCGAATCCCAAGAAATTCTTCAAGTACGACCCGAGCGATGTGGACGTTGCAAACAAATGGGACGCCTACATGGACGCATACTCCATTGCGCTCAGCCGCTGCAACATCGAAGCCGCGCCGTGGTATGTGATCCCGGCCAACCACAAGCGTTACCGCAATTGGGCGATCACGCACCTGCTCATCGAAGCTCTGGCCAGTCTCAAGCTTGGCTGGCCAGCCGCCGACTTCGATGTGGACTTCGAACGGTCTCGTGTTGAAGCTCTACGGTCCAGATGACGTGACCGCAGATCACAACGTCGGTGCGGTGATACTCAACCGGCCGCGTTCTGCTGGTCGCCGGACCGCTTGTTGACCTTGGTTCGTTCCGCACGCGTCACGATCACCGGACAGTGCGCATCGCGCAATACCCGCTTGCTGGTAGACCCCAGCAGCAGTCCGGTGAAACCGCCACGCCCACGTGACCCCACGACCACCAGACCGGCGTCAAGTGAAGCATCGATCAGCGCCTGGGCCGGGCTCGAATCCACCACTCGCAATTCCACCTGAGTATTCGGGTATCGCTGCTTGATATCCGCGAAGACACCTTCGATCTGCTCGGTGAGAGAACTCATGATCTCGGTCATCGATTCATCCCAGATGTCGTATTCCCAGGGGGTGCCCAGCATCGCGTAGTCCCAGGCATGGATGACAATCAGCGGAACCCCCCGCACATCGGCCGCCTCGAAGGCCAGCTCGGCCGCAGCCCGGGCCTCATCCGACTCGTCGATACCCACGACCACCGGGCCATCGGGATTCTCGTGCGCCTCATCGGTGATCACCGCCACCGGTCCATGGGCATGCGCAACCACCGCGTCCGAGACACCACCCAGCAGTTTCACCTTGAGCGGTGCGTGCTGCCCACGGGCGCCCACAACGACTTCAGCGGCATTCTTCGAGGCCTGCGCCAAGACATAGGACGCATAGCCTTCGACCAGTTCCGAGCTGACATCCAGTCCCGGATACTCCGTGCGCAGGCGCTCAACTTCGGCGTCGAGTTTCTCGATACAACGATCCTTGAACTGGTGCTCGTAGGCATCGTTCACCGCGGTGAAACTGCGGCCGACCTGTGGGCCGGGGATGATCATCACGACCAAGAGCGGCAGTTTCCGCGCCAGCGCCCGCTCCGCGGCCCAACTGACTGCCTTCTGAGCGCGTTCCGATCCATCGGTTCCCACCACGATCCGGCCCGCGGTATCTAATCGGATCCGCCCTGCACCGTGGGTTTGTTCACTCATGATGACCTCCGCTGTTGCCGACTTCGCCGTCGCGACGCTTTCCATCAATCTTAACGAGGAGACCGTTGCAGCACGGCGGATTGGCTCGCTTCCAGGTCTCCAACGAACGCGAAGCTCTATACCACGGCAAGGCCACAGGGTGGGCGTAGAATTCGCAATTGAGCCCTCATCCTCTAAACTAAGGCACGTGAATCAGAAGAAGGTGAATCGTCGGCTTATCTTCTGGGTGATATCAGGGCTCTTAGTAGTCTTCGGTATCGGCGCCGTTGCTTACGGTGCTTATTTTTCAACCCATGGATTGCCAGGCTCCTCGGTGGCCGGAACACCGGTTACCGGACAGACTGAAGAAGAAGTGGCCGAGCACCTTGCTGAGCGTGCTCAACAAGTGACCCTAACTCTGCGGATCGACGAGCACACGCGGGAGCTCAGCCTCGCAGATCTCGGGATCTCGGTGGATGCTCCGGCGACTGCGACCAAGGCTTTCGCCGCGAATGACAATGTCGGTGAGCGATTCAGCGCACTGTTCACCAAGCAAGCGACTCCAGTCTCCGTAACGATCGATCAGCACGCCTTGGATTCGGTCGTCAGCGACCTCATATCTGAGTTCGGTGAACCTGCCACCGACGCCACGGTCACACTCGGCGAAGACGGTCTTTCGTTCGGTATCGAGCCAGCGAAGGCCGGCCTGGGCGTCGATGCTTCAGAACTGTCGACCGCAGCATTCCGCGCGGCCGAGACCCTGACGTCCCAAACGGTCGAGATGCAAACCAGCCAGGTAGATCCGAAGACATCGACCGAACAAGCTCAAGCCATCGCCGATGAAGCCAACGGTCTGGTTGAGTTGGATGTGCGTTTGATCGGACGGTTATCCGATAGCTACCCAGCCAGCGCAGCCCAGAAGGCACAGTGGATCGTTATTCCCACTGAAGCCGATGGCTCGCTCGGTAAGCCGACCATCGACCACGAAAAGGCTGCCGCTTGGGTTGAGCAGACCGCGGCGAACACCGGAGTCAATGTGATCAATGGCGTCCGGAACGTCAACCAGGCAGGCGCCGTCTTGTCGACCATGACAGAAGCCAGGGCTGGTTGGCGAGTGAACAATGTTGCCGAGACCACTGACGCGCTGGTCGCGACGCTGACCTCCGGTGAGCCGTTCTCTGGCACTTTCGCCTATGACGAGATCGAGCCGACCTATAACGATCGGGTCATCGCCGACGGAGCTCAGAACCTGGCTTATCCGGCTGCTCCCGGCGAAAAGTGGATCGATGTGAACTTGAGCACGAACTCCGCGACGGCTTACGAGGGCGCGACGCCGGTGCGTGGACCGATGTATTTCGTGCCGGGCATGCCCGAGATGCCGACTCCCACCGGAAAATTCAACGTCTACTTGAAATACCAATCCCAAACGATGCGCGGTACCAACCTCGATGGTTCCACTTATGAGTCTCCCAACGTTCCATGGGTGACCTACTTCACCGGCTCGATCGCCTTCCACGGAGCTCCGTGGCGTGACTCCTTCGGTTGGAGTGGGCCGGGCGGCTCGCATGGCTGTCTCAACATGCCCGTTGCGGATGCGCAATGGATTCACGGCTGGGCTCCGATGGGGTCAGTCGTCCTGAGTCACTACTGATCTGAGCGAACTAGGTGCATAAGGCCAGACCATGGCGGATCAACGCCATGGACCGTCGGCTCGGCGCGTTGGCCATCCCAGCCCTGGGAGCGCTGATCGCCGAGCCGCTCTTCGTCCTCACCGACACCGCGATGGTCGGTCACCTGGGGCAGACCGTGCTCGCGGGCATGTCCATCGGCTCGACGATCATGCAGACGATCGTCGGGCTGTGCATCTTCCTCAGCTATACCACGACACCCCTTGTCGCCCGCAGGCTCGGCGCCGGCGACAAGCCCGGAGCCATTCGCGCCGGTATCGACGGCATCTGGTTGGGGCTGGGTCTGGGTGTTCTTCTCGTGCTGATCGGGCTGCCGTTCGTCCGGGCGCTCACGACGGCGTTCACCCCCGACCCGAACGTTGCCCAACAGGCCTATCGCTATACCGCGATCAGCATTTGGGGGCTGCCAGGCATGCTCACCGTGCTCGCCGCCGCAGGCCTGCTCCGCGGACTCCAGGACACCCGCACGCCGCTGGCTGTCGCGGGTGGCGGCGCGCTCGTCAACGTCTTGGCGAACTGGGTTTTCATCTATCCGCTAGGGATGGGGATCGCAGGCTCTGCCCTCGGCACAGCAATCAGCCAGACCCTGATGGCAGCCGTCTATGTGGTGGTGGCCATGCAAGCAGCCCGAGAGTACCCGGCAGGCGTTCTTCGCCTCATCGCTGATGCTGCTGCGCACGATCACATTGCGCACCGTCTTGATTGTGCTGGTCTGGGCTGCTGCCCGGTTGGGCACCGCCGAGCTCGCTGCGCTGCAAATCACCATGTCGGTCTTCATGCTGCTCGTCAATACGATGGACGCTCTCGCGATCGCGGCGCAGGCGATGATCGGCCACGATCTGGGTGCTGGCGACAGTGTTGGAGTCCGCCGCCAGCTCAACCGGACCGTCGGCTGGGGCATCGTTATCGGGGTCGTCCTCGGTCTGCTGATCGCGATCTTGGCGCCGTTGATAGGGCCGTTGTTCACACCTGACGCATCGGTGCGTGCACTACTTCCGGTTGGTTTCTGGATGACCGCCGCATTTTTACCGCTGTGTGGTGTGCTGTTCGTCCTTGACGGTGTTCTTATCGGAGCCGGCGATATTCGCTACCTTGCGCTGGCCGGGTTGTGGCCGCTTGCCAGTTTCGCGGTGGTGATCGCAGCGATGCTCCAGACCCGTCCCAGCGGCATCGCGGGCATGGTCTGGCTATGGATTTCTTACTTCGGTGCATTCATGAGCATCCGGCTGCTGGTACTCGTACGACGTGTCCGCAAGGACAGCTGGATTGTGACGGGATACAGCAAATAGCTAAGCTTGCGGCCGTAAGGAGGCCGCATTAACGGCGGAGGCGTCCGGCCCATCGGACGAGATTTCTGTGGTCGTTAATGCTGATCGGCTAGTGCCCAGCATCGAAACAACTACCTCCGAACACGAAGAATCCCCGGTGCGTTCGACCCGGTATGTCTTGGTCACTCTGGGCGCGGTCTGTTGCCAGATATCGGCCGGCATCATTCTCAGTGGTCTGTCGATGTTCACCGACAAGATCCGCGCCGATCTATGGCCGAACGGTGAGTTGAGCCGTGCCCGCGTGCAGACCTTCTTCACCGTGCTGCTCCTGGTCGCTATCGTCGTGATGCCCATCGCCGGACGTCTGATCGGACGACTCGGCGGTCGCAAGCTGCTGTTCATCGGTGGAACGATCAGCTCGCTGGGGCTGGCCGGCCTGTCAACCGTTCATGGCATGGGCGGACTCTATCTCTTCGGCGCCATCACGGGCCTGGGCTTCGGCATGTCTGTGAACTACGTCCCGATCATCCTGGTCAACACCTGGTTCCACAAGTTCAAGGGCCTCGCGATGGGTGTCGTCGTCGCGGGCACAGGTTTGGGCGGCGTCTTGTCGTCGCTGGTCTTCTCGAATACCAATCCTCCCGTGAGCGAGGGTGGACTGGGCTGGCGCACCTCGATGCTGATCGGCGCCGGACTATATGCACTGTTTTGTCTGCTCCCGGCTTGGTTGCTGGTCGTCAATAAGCCCGCCGACGTCGGGCTGCCGGTCTATGGCCAGACTAACGTCGATCATGCCGGTTCCGACGGCCATGGCTTGGCCGTTACCGGCGCCCGACAGGGCTTGCGCGTGGGCGAAGCCCTGCGCAGTGGCTGGTTCTGGATGCTCTATGCGATGGTCGTCCTGCTAGGCATCTACTATGCGATGGGCCAGATCACCCAGCCTTTCTTCGTCAATCAGGAGACCTATCCGGGTTCTGGTATGACGCCGGCGCTGGTGGGAACCTTGATGAGTGCGCAGATGATCGGCGTGCTCATGGCGAAACCCATACTCGGCATCCTGATCGAGGCCATCGGGATGATCAAGGCGATGGCGATCCTGATGGTCGCCCATGCCATCGCCGGATATCTCCTCGGCACAATTCTCTATCCGGCATCTGCCTGGATATTCGTGGTCATCTGGCTTGTCGGGGCAGGTTTCGCGATCGGCTCCTTGACTCCACCGTTGGTCTGCGGGATGGCTTTCGGTCAGCGCGACTATGCGGCGATCTATGGAGTTCTCGGGTCAGCATATTCGCTCGGGCTGGCGGTGGGCGCCGTGCTGTGGAGCGCGATCGGCACGATCGGTGTTCCCGCCGATCAGCCCTGGCGCCTCTACCGCGAGGCGATGAAATGGTGTTGGGTACTCAGCATCGTGATACTGGGCGGGTATCTACTCGCCATCCGCGGTGGACAAGCAACACAACGCCGACTGCACGGCGTGAAGGAATAGCTCGGCGACCGGCGAACCATGAATCACCTACGTCGTCGGGGTGACACCAAGCTGACATCTGAAGACCGTGCAGCCCAACAGATCGCATGCCAATGACGTAGCCTTTCTAAACATGGTCGCGCGAAACGAACCTGGCTGATGCCGGCAACCGTAATTCCAGGAAGATCCCGAACGCTCCGACTGCGTTGGTGGGCTCTTGCCGTCCTGGCACTCGGCCTGTTCATGGCCAGCCTCGACAATACGATCCTGAACGTCGCGCTACCGACACTTGCTCGCGAATTACATGCTTCCACCGATCAGCTGCAATGGACGGTTGACGCCTACCAAGTCACGTACGCAGGCTTACTCCTGGTCGCTGGGGGACTTGTCGACCGCTGGGGACGATCCCGCACATTCCTGGCAGGTACCGCGGTCTTCGGGAGCTTCTCGTTGGTGGCCGGCCTGGTCAGCACGACAGAATTACTCATCGGAGCACGGGCCGTGATGGGAGTCGGGGCTGCTCTGCTGGCGCCTTCGACGCTTGCGCTGGTCTCGTCAATATTCGCTGACCGCAAGGAACGCACCTTGGCATTCGCGATCTGGTCGGCAGCCAACGGCGCTGGGGGAGCAGCGGGGCCGTTGCTATCCGGGCTCTTACTCGAGCACTTCAGTTGGGGTTCAATCTTCTTGATCAATGTCCCTGTCGCGGTCATCACGGTAGTGCTCGGAGTCTTAGTGCTTCCGCATCGTCGCCCGCGCAAGGTGACCGGCGGCGTGGACTACTTAGGGGCGGTCGTATCGACGGCAGCACTAGCCTTGATCTGCTGGTCGGTGATCTCAGCGCCTGGACTGGGAGTCACGAATCCACTTGTCGTCGCGGCGATGCTCAGCGGATTAGTCTTGCTCGGCATCTTCCTCTATTGGGAGTCACGAGTGGCGGTGCCCTTGCTGCGGCTCTCCCTATTCAAGATCCGCACCTTCACCGTGGCCGTATCGGTAGCGGGGCTGG
>JALHFX010000216.1 GCA_022837595.1 Propionibacterium sp. | reverse complement strand
GGTCGCGGTGGTGGCAACCTGGCCGATGACAGATTCACTCACTCTTAAACTCCTTGCGGCCGGACACCACCGGCGATCGCGGTCTGTTCACCCAAGGCGGCTGGGTCGTCGGGATGATAGGCGAGGACGAGCACCACATTGGGTTGGGCGATGTCGGTTATCTCGCGAGCCTGGTCCTCGCTCAGGACGCGTATTTGTTCATCGTCCTCGCCGAGACGTTCTGCCAGCACATAGGTTCGCCCGAGTCCTGCGGTGGCGTCGACGATCTGCGGCAGGCCGGTACGGCCGTCGGTCAGCAAGCCGACCTTCTGGTGAGCACGCAGCGCCGCGATCGCTGGTTCGGGATCGTTGCCGTGCAGCGAGACGAGTAGTGCGTCGTCCCAGGGCAGGGCCACTGCGGCGAACGCCAATTGGAGGGAGGTGAGCGCGGGAATCACACGCACCTTCAATCCGGCGGCTCGGATGCGTCGCACGACACCATAAAACAGCGGGTCTCCCGAAGCGATGACCACTGCTTTCTCGTCGCCGGTCAGCGCTTGCAAGACTTCGATGGCCGGGGCGATGCGCCCTAACACGATACGACGTTCTTCGGGCACATTCAGAGCATCGAGGTGCCGCCTACCCCCGACAACGAGCGCTGCATCACTCACGGCTTCGCGCAGTTCGGCGCTCGGCGAACCGATATATCCAAAAACGGTGATCATGCCTGTGCCCCCTTCTCGGCGAGTTCGCGGGCGGCAGCCGGATCGGCGTCGCGATATTCGTGGCGGAATCCTGGGTGGTAGAGGTGGCTGCGTTTGACCATAGGGGTTTCGGCGAGTGCCGGGCCCACCAAGATGACGGTGTGTTTCCAGAATTTGTGCTCTTTCATGGTGGCGGCGAGCTGATCGAGTCGGCAGCGGATCATCACCTCGTCGGGCCAGGTCACCTGATGCCCGATGATGACCGGGGTATCGGGGGCGTATCCACCGGCCATCAGTTCCTCCTGAAGTGTGTGGCTGCGGGCGGCCGAGAGGTAGAGCGCCATCGTGGTGCCGTGGGCCGCGAACTCGCGGACATTCTCCCGGGGCGGCATCGGGGTGCGACCGCCCTCCAGCCGGGTGAGGATCAACGACTGGGACACCTCGGGCAGCGTGATCTCGACATCGCTGCGTGCCGCGGCTGCCGAGAACGCCGAGACCCCGGGGATCGACTCGTAGGTGACACCTATTTTGCGGAGCAGTTCGCGTTGTTCGGCGGTTGCACCGTAGATCGCTGGGTCTCCGGTGTGTACCCGGGCGACCAGCAGACCTTCGTCCCTGGCTCGTTCATAAAGGGGGGCGATGTCTTCCAGCGAGGCGGTGGCCGAGTCAACGAGCAAGGCGTCCGGCTTGTGATCGGCGACGATTTCGGGGCTGACCAGCGACGATGCCCAGATGATGATGTCGGCCTGCGCGATCGTCCGCGCCCCGCGCACGGTGATCAGGTCGGAGGCACCCGGGCCGGCGCCGACGAAGACGACCTTGCCCTGACCGGGTTCGCTGGTTACCGGTGGGATCACGGTGAAGTCGGCATTCTGGCTCACAGGCGTTCTCCTCGTCCGCTGCGCTTGGCAGGCCACAGCA
>JALHFX010000215.1 GCA_022837595.1 Propionibacterium sp. | reverse complement strand
GAATCGCTTCATACGACCGCTGCCGCCCGGACGCTCGGTGCCAACGATGAACATGCTGGCGTCGACCGCGCGGGCGAGATGGGTCAGTGCACGGTCTGTACGACCGGCGAGATATCGGAATTCCCATTCGATCGGGGTCGTCGCGAGTACCGCATTCAACGCTGCGATGAGTTTGTCGCGACGCTCCTGCCAGACTTCGTCGTCGACGTAGTCAAGACTCAGGCTGCTGTGCTGAACCGTGCCATCGGGGAACTCGCGCGTCGTGATGCGCTCGGGGTCGGCATAGGCGAAATAGACCTTCGCCTCGAGAGCCTCTGCGAGCTTGGCGGGAGAGCCTCTGCGAGCTTGGCGGCAGTGACGACGACGAGTTCCGGCTGCCCGGGCTCGACACCGACGACCAAAGCGTTCCCGGCGAATGGCGTGATTCTGTCGACTGCTGGCTGCGGAGTCGTATTCATGGTTCAAGCATGCTCCCATCCCCGGGGCAATCGCAGCCGGACTCGTGACGGAGTACGGATTCGACCACGACCTGGGTTGTCGTCGCCCCGATCTCGATCGGTTGCCAGCCCAACTCACGGCAGCGCGCAGCCGTGATCGGTCCGACGGCGAAGACGGTGAAACCGGGTGGTGGCACAGCTATTAACGCGGCCAATGCGGACGCAGCACTGGGGGAGCGCACCAGAACCCCGCCGAGCTTTTCCAACTCGGGCAGCCGAATACCCGAGCGCGGAGCACTGGGGGAGCGCACCAGAACCCCGCCGAGCTTTTCCAACTCGGGCAGCCGAATACCCGAGCGCGGCACGGTGTCATAGACGGTCGCCTGGTGCACTTGCCAGCCCGCTGCCCGTAGGCCTTCCGGCAGTACCTTGCGGGAGCGCGCAGAAGCAGGGAGCAGCACGATGCCAGCTGGTTGCGTCACCAAGAAATCGAGCAGGCCCTCGGCGCTGATACCCGGCTGAGTCACACTGCGATGATGTACGGTGTCGGGCAGCGATTTCGTGGTCGCCAAGCCGACGGTCGCTACCTTGAGCCCCCGATCCAAAGCGTCGGCGACCATCGTCTCGAGTCCGGGGACCAGCTTGAGCCACTGCCCCCAGGCGCGTGGTGAGGTCACCACCAGCCAGGTCACCGAATTCGCCTCGCCCAGCAACCGAGCCAGTGCGCGTCCGGGGCCAGGGTCGGGTGCGGGGACGATCTCCAGCAGCGGCTCAGTCACCGAAGCAATGCCCGCCTCGGCCAGCGCATCGGCATCAGACTGGTTGTTGTCCGGACGGATCAGCAGAATCGGTTTCATCTCGGCTTCGGCCGCAGGCCGTTTCATAGCATCGCAGCGGTCAGCTCGTCGCAGATCGCGAACCCCAACTGCTGGGCCTGCATCACCGAGCAGACACGTCCGGTTCGCCGGACATGCATGTAGCCGATGCCCCGGTGATCACTCACCTCGGCAGCCAGTTCGAGCTGATCAGCGGTGATCCAGGTAGCCAGCGCACCGACTGCGGTCGTGCAGGCGGCCCCGATGCCGGCGAGGATCGCTCGCTCTGCAGTCACCGCGAGCCGCGTGCTGATGTCGTCGATCGAAGCCATTTCCTCGCTCAGCTCGCCGGTGCGACACTCGACAGCCAATGCTCCTTGGGCTGGTGCAGGCAAGAAGACGCTCGGCGCGATGAGCTCAGTGATTGCACTTTGGCGTCCCAAGCGTGTCAGCCCGGCCGCGGCGAGCACTGCCGCGTCCACTTCGGCCTCGGCGACCTTGCGAAGCCGGGTATCGACATTTCCCCTGATCGGCACGATCGTCAGGTCGGGACGTGCCCGCTTGATGCCTGCTGCGCGGCGCGGACTCGAGGTGCCGACCGTGGCGCCGGCCGGTAGCTCGGCCAGGCCGAGACCATCGCGCGAGCACCAGGCATCTCTTGGATCGGCGCGCGAAGGGATCGCTGCGACGCTGAGTCCGGGCAGTGGCGCGCTGGGCAGGTCCTTGAACGAGTGAACCGCCAGATCGACCCGCCCGTCCAATAGGGCGTCACGCAGCGCCGCAGCGAAAGCCCCAGGACGAGACGGTGAATCCAGCGGCACTGTGACATCGTCGCCCTCGGTACGGATGATCACCAGCTCGATTGCGCGGCCGGTGGCTGCAGTGATCAGGTCCGCGACATATTGAGACTGGGTGCGAGCCAGCAACGAGCCGCGCGTCCCCAGCCTCAAAGCAGATTTCTGACTCATCGATCGTCAACCTCGATTCCGAAGACCTTTTCCAGTGCCGATGTGAATTCACCGAGGTCGCCATTTTGCGCCGACTCCGCGGCCCGGACGGTCGGCTGGTGGAGCAGCGCATTGGCCACCCG
>JALHFX010000214.1 GCA_022837595.1 Propionibacterium sp. | reverse complement strand
CGCATGCCTACCGTCGCGACCTCTTCGAGCGGGCCGGCACTACTATCGTCGAGATTTCCAAGCGTTGGTACGACCAGGACGATGCGTCCGTACTGCCGCTGTCGATCGCGACCAAGAAGGCATTCTCGAATGCGATGGTGATGGACATCGCGATGGGTGGTTCGACCAACACGATCCTGCACCTGCTGGCCGCCGCTGAGGAGGGGAATGTTGGGTTCACCCAGGACGACATAGACGAGCTCAGCCGTCGTATCCCCTGCATCTGCAAAGTGGCACCAAATACGAAGGACTACTTCATCGAGGACGTGCACCGCGCCGGTGGCATTCCCGCGATCCTGGGCGAGCTCAATCGCTCAGGCCTGCTGGATCCCGATGTGCATTCCATCCATCATGATTCACTCCAGGGCTATCTGGACGACTGGGATGTCCGCGGTGGCAAGGCATTGCCCGAAGCCGAACGACTCTTCCATGCCGCGCCCGGCGGCGTCCGCACTACTGAGATGTTCTCGGCAACGGCTCTGTACAAAGAACTCGACGTGGATGCTGAGAACGGCTGTATTCGCGATACCGAGCACGCCTACACCGCAGATGGCGGCCTGGGAATCCTGAAGGGCAACATCGCCGTCGACGGATGCGTGGTCAAGACCGCCGGAGTTCCCGCCGATCAGTGGGTTTTCCGGGGCCCGGCCAAGGTCACCGAATCACAAGACGAAGCTGTCGATGCAATCCTCTCCGGACGCATCGAGGCCGGCGACGTGGTCGTGGTCCGCTATGAGGGTCCCAAGGGCGGCCCCGGCATGCAGGAGATGCTCTACCCCACCAGCTACCTGAAGGGTGTGGGGCTCGGGCCGAAGTGTGCATTGATCACCGATGGACGCTTCTCGGGCGGCTCATCGGGGCTGTCGTTGGGACATATCAGCCCCGAGGCGGCCAGCGGCGGCGCTATCGGCCTGGTACGTGATGGCGACATCATTTCGATTGATATTCCGTCTCGCACCATCAACGTCGAGCTCTCGGACGAAGAGCTGGCGGCTCGCCGGACCGAACAGGACAAGCTCGGCTGGAAGCCTGCGAACCGCGACCGGAAGGTCAGCAACTCGTTGAAGATCTTCGCCATGCTCGCACAAAGTGCCGACAAGGGCGCTGCCCGTCGACAGCTCGATTGATCGTCCGCGCCCACTGGTGATCCGCTTGGCTACCAGAGGCTGCCGAGAACCACAGCCGCTACCGAAAGTCGCAGCCACACCACCAACAGCTACCGAAAACCGCAGCGACTACCGGATATTCGGTAGTCGCTGCAACTTTCGGTAGCGGCTGCGGAATCCCCTGTACAGATCGGTAGCCGCTGGAGCTTTCGGTAGCGCCCGCAAAGCCGCCCGCACAACTCGGCAGCCGTTGAGCTCGCAGAACGGATTAAATCAACAAGATTGACTTCGGCTGTGTGCGGAACAATGCTGACGGCATGCGAGCCATGATCGCCAAGGAGTTCCGGGAACTCACGCGAGATCACCGCACTCTGGCGATGACCATCGTGCTACCCATTCTGTTGCTGGTCGTCTTCGGATATGCAGCGAACTTCAATGTCGAGCACGTCACGACCGCCCTGATCGGTGACA
>JALHFX010000213.1 GCA_022837595.1 Propionibacterium sp. | reverse complement strand
GTTTGATGAGAACTACGACCCGATCCGGGTAGCTAGGACGATGAGATCACGGCGCACCACGGTGAAGCGTGCGCTCCTCGACCAAACCATGATCAGCGGTATCGGAAATATCTATGCGGACGAATCGCTGTGGCGCGTCCGGTTGCACTTCAACCGGGCGACCAAGGCGCTGACTCAGACGAAAGCAGTTGAGCTGCTCAATGCTGCCAGGAGCGTGATGACCGAGGCACTCGACCAAGGCGGCACGAGCTTCGATGCGCTGTATGTAGATGTCAATGGGAATTCTGGTTACTTCGACCGCAGTCTGCATGTCTACGGTCAAGCCGGGTTGCCCTGTGCTAGATGTGGCACTCCGATCGTCCGGGAGAAATTCATGAACCGCTCGAGCCACTATTGTCCACGCTGCCAGCGGAAACGCTGAATTGGATCGCTCTTAGAGGTGGGAGGCCGGCGAGCGTCACCCTGAGGCCCCTGAGGGAGCACAGCTCGACGGCTCGTCCCGTTGAGATTCATGTCCAGAGGGTCGAAGGTGGGCGCGGCATGTTCGGAGAGAGGCAGATGTATCGGAAAGGACGCCCGACGCGATGGCGAGTACGCCGAACGACGGGCTGTCGCCGTATCCCGGCTCTTCTTAGCTGAGCGTGGGGTGAGCGTGGGGCCGGTGGTGGGCGTGTCGGTGGGTGGAGAGGGGTCGAGGTCCTCAAGAATCGGGGTTACCACACCATTCGATCCTGAGGACCTCAACGATGCCCGATCCTACTTCCTGCCGCTCTGCTGGCGGCGGCTACTGTCAGCGTTGTGACCTTTTGGTTGGTCTGCCCGGGCTCCACGTGATCGGCGTCGATCGCGACGACGCAGGGCTTCGGGTTGAGGTCGAATCCGTGCGGCCCGGGGTGATGGGGTGCCCCGCCTGCGGTGTTGTCGGGCATGCGCATGGTCGGCAGTGGGTCGAGTTGATCGACGCGCCGTGCTTCACGGCGCCGGTCCGATTGTGGTGGCGGAAACAACGCTGGCTGTGTCCCGACCCGATGTGTGCGGTGACCTCGTTCATGGAGCAAGACCCGGGGGTCGCGCCCCGCAGGGCGCTGCTCACCACCCGGGCGACGAGGTGGGCGATCGGGCAGATGCGGCGGGAGAACGCGTCGGTTCAGGGCCTGGCCCGCCAACTCGGGGGCACCTGGAGAACACTGTGGCGGGCCGTGAAACCGGTACTGGAGGCCGCTGCCGCGGACGAGGCCCGGTTCGCCGGGGTCACCTGTTTAGGCGTCGACGAACACCTTTGGCATCACGTCTCGACCAAGCCCGTCACCCAGGGCGGCCGGGGCCCGAAGGAGTTCACCGGCATGGTCGATCTCACCCGCGACAAGGATGGACATGTCCGGGCACGGCTGCTTGATCTGGTCCCGGGCCGCTCCGGGCAGGCCTACAAGACCTGGCTGAAGGATCGTGGCGAGAGATTCCGCAAGAACATCACGGTCGCAACACTCGATCCGTTCCACGGCTACAAGAACGCCATCGACGACCAACTCGAGGACGCCGTCGCGGTCCTCGACGCGTTCCACGTCGTCAAACTCGGCACCACCGCCGTCGACCAGGTCCGCCGCCGCGTCCAACAAGAC
>JALHFX010000085.1 GCA_022837595.1 Propionibacterium sp. | reverse complement strand
GCCAGCGCGTGGCGACCGGGAAGTCGCTGGTTGAAAACATCACCATGAACCGTCCGCCGGTCGGCAGCTCCATGGAGAAGCGCGCGTGCTCACCATACTGAGGCAGGTCGTCGGCGAACAGCACGATCTCGGGGTCGTAGCGGTTGGCGTCTTCTAATTTCTGCGGATCCACCCTGCCAGTGAGAATGTCCTCGTTGAGTTCGGTCCATTCCGGGGTGGGCTGGACGTGGGCGGGAACTGTGGACCGCAGCGTGAAGGCGTCCCCAATTGTCTGGCTCATCGTGGCGCCATCGACCCATGCATAGTTCATATGGCACATGTACTGGAGTGGCATGGCCTGGTAGGCAGACAGGTTCGTGACCGACAGGTCGATGTCGATGAAGGTTTCTCTGCGGGCCAAGGTCACTCGCGGTACGGCCTCGTAGTGATGGCCGAAACCCTTGATGTATTCCCGGCGGCCCGAGACGCTGACCGAGTTCTCGTCAATCTCGAGCCAGGCCTCGGTGAACGGAGCGCAGGGGAACTCACCGTGAAGCGGATGAGTATCCTGCGGGGATGGGCACCCGTTCGCGAGCAGCCCCGAGTGGAACGCAAAGCAACCGTAGGTGTCCTCGATGAGACGGGCCGGCTGGGGTTCGGCGAACATATTCGTCATAGTCAGGCTGGTGTCATCGAAGACCACGTCCCAGATGATCTGTCCCATGAAGGGTAGGACCTCGACATGACCGCGGGAGTTCCGGACGGTGACGGATGCTACGCCGCTGCTGAAGCGCTTGGCCTCCACGGTGAATTCATTGCTCTTGCACAGGAGGCGAGGTTCGTTGGTGAACAGGTCAGGAGTGAGCGGAATCGTGTACATGGGTCAGTGTCCTGAGGTTGCGTCGGCGTAGACAGGGGCGAGTTCTGGGGTCTGCGGCGTCTCGGAGCGGTGCAGCGAGGCGAAGTGCCACCCGATCGCCACGAAGCAGGCGAGTGGGACGATGAAGCTGAACTGCATGGAACCAGTCAAGTCGGAAACGATGCCCTGTACCAAGGGGATCACGGCACCGCCGACGATCGCCATGACGATGACTGCACCGCCGGTCTCGGTGAAACGCTTCTCTTCGATGGAGTCGAGAGTCCGGGCGTAGATGGTCGCCCAGCAGGGGCCGAACAGCGCCGAGACGACCACGGCGGCCCAGGCTGCGCTCAGGTTCGGGGTGAATATCACGTACAGCAGGCCCAGCGAGCCCAGCATCGAATAGAGGACGATCACCCGGTTGGCGCCCAGGCGGGGGATCAGGAAGTTTGCGATCACCTTGCCGAGGAAGAAGGCGGCGAAGGACCAGATCATGAAGTTGGCGGCGGCACGCTCATTGAGGCTGTGGTCCATCGTTAAGGCCAGACGAATGGTGAACGACCACACGGTGGTCTGCATGCCCACATAGAGGAATTGGATCAGGATGCCACGCATGAACGCGCGGTTGCGGACCAGGTAGCGCAACGTCTCCACGATTCCCGCAGAGTCCTCTTCGCGGCCCTTGGCGCCCATGTGAGTCGGCTTGCAGCGGGGGAACTGGGTGAGCGCCACCAAGATGAGCATGCCAATGAGCACCATGATGATGTACTGGTACGGCTGCAACGTGCGCTCGAGCATGCTGTGCGCAAAGGTGAGCCGTTCGGCGGGGTCCATATTCGCCATCTGTGACTGCAGGTTCTCGCCGTCAGTGAACACCAGATACTTGCCCAGCAGGATGCCGGCGATGGAGCCGAGCGGGTAGAAGGTCTGGGATATGTTGAGGCGCAAGGTCGCCCACTTTCGCGGACCGATCATCGAGGAATAGGTGTTGCAGGACGTCTCAAGGAAGCTCAGCCCCACCGCGATGGCGAACAGCGCAACCAGGAAGACCGAATAGGTCGCCATCGTGGACGCCGGGAAGAACAACGAACAACCCACGACGTAGACCGTGAGCCCGATCAGAATCGACAGCTTGTAGCTCCACCGCTTGATGACGCGCGAGGCGGGGATGGCGATGAGGAAGTAGCCGCCGTAGAAGGCGCTTTGTACGAAGGCCGAGGCCGTATCGGACAGCGTGAAGACGCTCTTGAACTGCGTGATCAGGATGTCATTCAGGCTGGCTGCGGCGCCCCAGAGCGGAAAGCAGATGCTCAACAGAACGTACTGAAAGATGGGTGTGCGGTCCAGATACCCATCAGCTTGCTGCACTGTGTTGTCCTTGATCAGCATTCCGCTCAGCCTTCCTGGGTGAAAGAGATCCCAGCGGAGGTGCCGATACGACTGGCACCCGCATCAACCATCGCGTCGAAGTCCTCCAGGGTGCGGATGCCGCCGGCCGCCTTGACACCGATCTGAGGACCGACGGTCTCGCGCATCAGCGACACGGCATGGGGCTGGGCGCCGCCGCGGGAAAAACCTGTCGACGTCTTCACGTAGTCGGCTCCGGCTGCCACAGCACGCCGGCACGCCTCAACGATCTGATCGTCGGTGAGCAGGCAGGTCTCGAGAATAACCTTCACCAGGGTGTTCTCGCCCGCGGCTTCGACGACCGCGCGGATGTCGGACTCGACTGCGTCCCAGTCTCCTGCCAGCGCCCGACCGATGTTGATGACCATGTCGACTTCGTCGGCACCGTTACGCACCGCGTCGATGGTCTCGGCCACCTTGGTAGCCGTGGTGTTGGCACCCAAGGGAAACCCAATCACGGTGCAGACCTTTACTGCCGACCCGTGGGTCAGTTCCGACGCACGGGCTACCCAGTACGGATTAACACAGACACTGAAGAAGCCATATTCGATCGCCTCTTCACACAACCTCGTGATGTCGCGATCGGTGGCGGCCGGGTTCAGCAGGGTGTGGTCGATGATCTGCGACCTTGTTGTCATCTCATTTCTCCTTTGTTCGACTGGGAAAGAGGTTAACACCCGAGAGAACTTATGTCAATCATACATGGCACATATGTTCCTATGTGCTGTTGAGTGGCCCTCAACGACGCCCCCTTCCAGCGCCTCCAAGCCGGCTCTTGGTCATGCGGGGCGCATCATGACGACCACTGCGCTGGCGTGGCGAAGGAGCGAACGTACGCGCACCCCGTGATCGCGGCGGCGAGGTAGCAGCCGGAGCGCTCGGCCCGCCCTGGTCATGGTCACGGTCATGGTCTGTCTGCTGAATTGACCCGATGCCACTCACCGGGTCTGAGGAGACGCGTCGCGGACATCGTCCGGCCAGAGCGAGATGACTACTGCAGATGCAGTAGCTGACAGATCTCGGCAGGGGATTCGCCAGACGACCGCTGCCGAAAGAATCGTGCTGACCGGTGCCGTCCAGCAGGGTGTGGTTGACAGAAGCTCGCTGGATCCCACATATCGCAGTTGACGGGGGCTCTCGGCGCAGCGGACGTAGTGTACCTAGTCAGGGAGTGTCGGCGGGGCAGGCCTTCGACAATCAAGATGAGCAGGCAGGAATTATGGGACTGTTCGGCGTGAAGCGCGCCTACGCGGTGGTTGACGTCGAGACCACCGGTCTTCACCCCACCCGTGACCGGGTCATCGAGGTCGCAGCGGTTGCTCTACGTCCGGATGGCAGTGTCGAGCATGAGTGGTCGACACTCCTGAATCCCATGCGTGATCTCGGAGCCACTGAGATCCACCGGATTACCGCGCGGGATGTACTCGAAGCGCCACAATTCGTCGATATCGCGGGGGACCTGGCCGAGATCCTCCAGGGCAGGGTGCTGGTCGGGCACAACGTAGCCTTCGACGCCCGGTTCATCGAATCCGAGTACCATCGCGCAGGGCACCGAGAGGCCTCACTGTCTGCTGACGCCTGGCTCGACACCATGCAACTAGCACGCCAAGTGCTCCCGAGCGGCAAGCGAACTCTCGCAGCATGCTGCGCCCAGGTGGGCATCGTGAACCAGACAGCCCACTCGGCGCTTGGCGATGCGCGAGCAACAGTCCAGCTCTTGCATCAACTAGCTCCCTCGTGTGGAGGGCTGCCGACCATCGGCTCACGTTTTAACGTCGTCACCTTGCCGAGGCTCCCTCGTCGGGGCACGAAGTGTCTTCCCCGTCGTCCATCCGGGCTACGCGACGAGTCATTCCTCAGTAGGCTCTCCGCCCAGCTGCCAGCGGCAAGCGGACCTGTGTCGCATGACAAATACTTCGCGATCCTTGACCGCGCATTGATTGACCGGGTGCTGTCGGCACGTGAATCCAACGAGTTGGTAGCCGTCGCCGCAGAACTGGGGATCGACCGGCCGACTGCTGAGCGGTTGAATACCGAGTACCTATCGGCACTCGCTCGGGGTGCGATCCGAGATGGTCACGTTTCGCAAGACGAGCTCTCTGATCTCGTCCACGTGGCTACGCTGCTCGGCCTCGGTGCCGGTGCGGTGAGCCCGGCGCTCGACCAAGCGAAGCGTACGATGCACCAAACCGGCGATGATCATCGACGACAAGCCGCTTTCCATCTCGCACCAAACGACTCGGTTGTGTTCACTGGAGATTCCTCCAATAGGACGATATTGGAGCGTAAAGCGGTGAAAGCCGGACTGGTGCCCAAATCCTCGGTCAGCAGGAAGACCACGGTGTTGGTAGCCGAAGATCCCGATAGCCTGTCAAGCAAAGCACGTGCGGCAGCCGACTACGGCATTCCGATCATCACGCAATCGGCCTTTCTGCGACTGCTCGAAGACGTTCGGCCCAGGCTTGTGACACCGACAGACGGCATGCCGAAGAACAGTGCAACGGCACTGCTGCCGCGTGGGTCGAAGCTGCAAGTCGGGGGTGAGGAAAAGTACCTTGACCGGCTGGTGCGATGGCTCGATGGACGCGACGCATGGGACGTGATCGTCACCTTGCACAATGATTGGCCGACGAGAGCATCGGGAGCGCCACGCATGGGCGTTCGTCTGTTCGGGGAACCTGTGGGCAGGCTTTCACCGTCCACCACAGCGCAGCTGCAGCCGGTGATCGAGGCATGTGAAACGCGCGGCCTACTTCCAGCTTGTTGCGCGCAAGTCAAAGGCAATCAGTTGAAGGTGGACGTGGTGATCGACGTGGCTAAAGGGTCAGGGATCCCGCAAAGCTGGCTGGACGCGAACATCGGGATCGGCGCCCTCAAATAGCCGTCCACTCAACCCGGTCCACGCGATCCACGATTATGCCGAAACACTGAGCTCAAGACGTCGGCGAAAGATTCATCGCGAAGACCCAGAATGAACTCAGTACCTTGGTATCACGGGTGGCTCAACCCTCAAATCTTTGGTCTACGTGCTCGCTCCGAGTGGTATCGAGAGCGCGATTTCGGCCGGAATCGTGGGGAGCGTCTGCCAGTCGGCAACCCCGATGCGCTTGAGGGACCCAGCGTTAAAGGGCGCCTTCTGGTGCGGGCGCCACAGCGAAGGAACACCGAGATTACTGATGGGACTACGCGAAATGCTAGCCAGATGTCGAGGTATGGAATAGTCTGACCGAATGACGATGGTTCGGTTAGTGATCGACGGTCACGCGATCAACGGAGAATCTGGGACTTCACTGCTGCAGGCTTGGGTAGCTGCGGGTTTACCCCTGGTCGGCAATGTGGGTTGCATGGGGCAAGGCGTCTGTGGTGCCTGCCGGGTGCTGGTACGCCGACCCAATGAGCGATTAGCTCAGACGGGGTTGGCCTGCGAAACCCTTGTCGAGGAGGGCATGCAGGTGGCCTTCATCAACATCTCGCGGCAGAGGCGTCCCCACTCCTACGACCTGCATGCACTGGGCGATAGCTGGGATGCGATTGCTCGCATCGACGAGATCTTTCCCGAAGCGACGCGATGCCGCCATTGCGGTGGCTGCGACGCGGCTTGCCCCAAGGGCATCGAAGTGGAAAAGATGGTGAATCTGGCTGCGGTCGGGCAGACGCTCGCCGCCGCAGAACTGTTCGACGACTGCGTGCAGTGTAACCTCTGCGTGGCTGCCTGTCCCGAACATATTGACCCTGCACATCTGGGCCAGCTGGTTCGAAGGATGACCGCGTCGATGACGCTGCGGCCGTCGGACCTGATCATGCGGTTGCATGAACTAGAGGCTGGCGAGCAAACGATCGATCTTGATTCCCCAGGCACGCTGCCACAGGTTAGCGATGACGCGGACGTGGAGACCGCGGACCTGGAGACCGCGGACGTGGAGACCGCGGACCTGGAGACCGCGGACCTGGAGACCGCGGTCGTGGAAACCGCGGAAATCGAGAACGCGGACGTGGAGAACGCGCAAATCGAGAACGAGGAAGTCCAATGAGCACGGGTATTGCGTATGAGACGGCTCTGCAGGAGTGGCGGCAGACCGCGCCGGCTGACCCGCGACCACTGGATCTACCGGTCTCGGAGTTGCTGAGCAACTTCCATCCGGATCGAAAGCCTGGCGCGCGCAGCAAGCTGGTTATCGGTCCGAACGCTGGCGAGGAATGCCCGAACACCCTGAGCAGACTACTGCAGTCAGACTCGTTGCTGGAGGACGTGGATATCGCCGGAGCCCCCACGTCGGAGGCGGATGTGCTGGTGATCGGTGGCGGGGGAGCCGGATGCATCGCAGCGCTGACCGCTGCCCGCGCCGGAGCCCGAGTGCTGTTGGCTACGAAACTGGGCCTGGGTGATAGCAACACGGTGATGGCCGAGGGAGGCATTCAGGCTGCGGTCGGTGCCGATGACAGTGTGCAGCAACATTTCGAGGACACCATACGTGCCGGGCATTTCGCCGCGAAGAAGGAGTTGGTCGCGGCTTTGGTCACCGGTGGCCCGTCGGCGATCCGTTGGCTGATCCAGGAGGGCATGGATTTCGATCTCGCCGACGGTACCCAACGGATGGGCGGGACATTGAGGTACAAGACTGCTGGTGGCGCCAGCGTCCCCCGGTTGTTGTCTTTCCGCGATTTCACCGGGCTGGAACTCATGCGCGCCGTGCGTGAGGCCACGCTACTGCAGCCGAATCTCACGCTCCTGACCCACCATCCGGCGCTCGAATTACTCACCGACGACCGTGGGCATTGTGCAGGGGCCGTACTGTATGACTTCGCTCATGGCCAGGAGGTGGTCGTGCGCAGCGCGGTCACCGTGCTGGCAACCGGTGGATCCGGTCGACTTCACCTGTCGGACTTTCCGACATCCAACCACTACGGAGCGACCGCGGACGGGTTGGTGTTGGCCTATAGGCTCGGTGCCCGGCTGCGCGATGTCGGAAGCTTCCAATATCATCCGACCGGAGTCGCTTGGCCGCCGCCGCTTGAAGGGCAGCTGGTCAGTGAGGCAGCCCGTTCCTCCGGCGCGTTCCTGGTCAACGGGCTGGGGCAGCGCTTCGTCAACGAACTGCAGCCACGCGATGTCGTTGCCTCGGCCATCTTGAGGGAGATCGACGAAGGCCGAGGAATCACGCGCGACGGAAAAGTCGGAGTGTTCCTGGACACCCCCAGTCTGGAGCGGGATAACCCCGGCATACTCGCTCGCGAACTGGTCACTTTGGGCAACTTGGCACGGCGGGGTGGGTTCGACCCAGCGGAGGAGCCTTTCCTGATCCGGCCCACTCTTCATTACCAGAACGGCGGAGTGGAGATCCGCACAACGGGCCATACCAGCGTTCCGGGTCTCCTCGCCGCAGGAGAGGTGACCGGGGGCTTGCACGGGCACAATCGGATGATGGGAAATGCTCTGCTCGAATTGGTAGTGTTCGGACGATCTGCCGGAGCCAATGCCGCCGCAGATGCCCGACGCGAACGGCCCCGAAATGTGGGCCTCACTCACTTGGCCGACTGGCGCCGCGCTATGGAGAGTGAAGGACTGCCGCTAGATCGTAAGGCGCCGCAGCTGTTCCCGTATTACGGGAATTTCGACCCAGTACGTGACCGTCGGAGGGGCGCATGAACGCCGTACTTACCGCCAGTGAATTTCAAGTCGTCGCCGATTTGGACAAGTGGCTATCTGTTGGTGGCGGTGAAGGGCTGCAACAAGCTCTCGCCGATCCAGACGCGATCGTGCCGACCATAAAAGCAGCGGGGCTGCGCGGTCTGGGCGGTGCGGGCTTCCCCACTCACGTGAAGTGGGCTGCGGTGGCAGCCGAACCGCCGTACGCCGAGGGTGGCGGCAAATGGATCGTGTGTAATGGGAACGAGGACGAGCCTGGCACGTTCAAGGACCGCTTCTTGCTTTCGCGGACGCCACATCAGGTGATCGAAGGTGCGCTGATCGCTGCAGTGGCAGTGAAAGCCGCCAACATCGCGCTGTACGTGAATCCGCGCGAGGCGCAGTCGGTCAGTGCGCTGCGGATGTCCTCACTCGCGTGGGACGGACACCCACTTCTGGAGCAGGTTTCGGAAGTCGTGGGCGCGCCAGTACAGCTCCACGTGCGCGAGAGCTCCGGACTGTACGTCGGCGGCGAGGAGACCGCAGCGGTTGCCAATGTGATGGGTGGCTTCCCGTTCCCTTCCCTGAAGCCGCCGTACCCGGCT
>JALHFX010000011.1 GCA_022837595.1 Propionibacterium sp. | reverse complement strand
TCCCATGACCGAGATTCGGGTGTTGATCACAGACGACGACCCACTAGTAAGGCTTGCCCTAACGCATTTCGTCTCACGAGACCCGGAGATCAGCGTCGTCGGCGAGGCTCAGAACGGACGTGAGGCGATCGACGCCGTCGAACGACTGCAGCCTGACATCGTCATGATGGATGTCCAGATGCCCGAAATGAATGGCATTGAGGCCACCGGGCATATCACTTCTCGCTGGCCAGAAGTACGTGTCCTTGCCGTCACTACGCTAGATAATCGCGAGAACGTCTTACCTATGCTCAGTGCCGGTGCCACCGGATATATGTTGAAGGACTCGACCGCCGAGGACATCCTGCACGCCCTGCACCAGGCGGCAGAGGGCGAGAGTTCGCTGTCACCGCGCATCGCGGCGATGCTGGTGAAACATGTGCGAAGCGCTTCAGCTGTGCATGCGAGCGGAGATCTCGCCCCGTTGACCGACCGTGAATCGCAGGTCCTGAAGAAACTCGCTCTCGGGATGTCGAACTCGGAGATGGCGTCCGCACTGCATGTCTCGGAGGGGACGATCAAAGCTCACCTCGGCAGCATCATGCAGAAGTGGGGTGTACGAGACCGCGTTCAGGTACTCGTCACCGCCGCGCGCTCAGGGCTCGTCAGTTTCTCCTAAGCCGGCAGCTGCTCGTTCGGCATCTGATCGTTAATCTTCGTTCGACACCGCGAACTGCGCCTGATACATCCGGTAATAGGCGCCAGCACGCGTGAGGAGTTCCTCATGGGTGCCCTGTTCTAAGATGCGACCGTGCTCCATCATCAAGATGGTGTCGGCGTCGCGGATCGTCGATAAGCGGTGCGCGATGATGAACGAGGTTCGATCCGCGCCGAGGCGTCGCATCGCCTGCTGGACGAGCATCTCGGTGCGGGTATCGACCGACGAGGTCGCTTCGTCCAGGATGAGTAATCGGGGGTCGGCCAGGAAGGCTCGCGCGATCGTGAGCAGCTGTCGTTCTCCGGACGAAAGCGAGGACGCGTTTTCCTGAAGGACCGTCTCGTAGCCGTCGGGCAGCTGCCTGATGAATCTGTCCGCCATGCTCGCCTCGGCCGCTGCCCGCACCTCAGCATCGGTGGCGTCGAGTCGTCCGTATCGAATGTTCTCGAGGATCGTGCCATTGAACAGCCACGCATCCTGCAAGACCATGCCTATCTGAGACCGTAAGTCGGCGCGGGATAACTCTCTGATGTCCACGTCGTCGACGAGAATCCGTCCGGCCTGCAATTCATAGAAACGCATCATGAGATTCACCAGAGTCGTCTTGCCTGCTCCGGTGGGGCCGACGATAGCGATCGTTTCACCCGGTTGCGCAGTGAGTGAGAGATCTTCGATCAGTGGCTGCGCGGGCTCATAGGAGAAAGAGATTTGCTCGAATACCACGCGGCCTTTGACTGGGTCGCGGAATTCAGAAATCGCGGCGTCCGGTTCTTGCTCGTCGGCATCGAGTAACTCGAAAGTGCGTTCTGCAGACGCGACACCGGATTGCACTATATTCGCCAAGCCGGCCATTTCTCCGAGTGGTTGAGAGAAGTCGCGCGAATATTGGATGAACGCGGTCACGTCTCCCAGAGTGATGTTTCCCGAAGCCACACGCAGGGCGCCGACCACGGCGATGAGAACATAGGTCAGATATGAGCTCCATTCCATGGCGGGCATGATCGTCCCGGAGAGGAACTCGGCCTTGTAGCTGGCCCCGTACAACCGCTCATTGCGTTCGTCGAATATCTCGGCCATATCGTCAGACCGATTGAATACGTGAATGAGCTCACGAGCGGTGACAGACTCCTCGATATGGGCGTTCACCTCACCCGTGCTCTTCCATTGCGCGGCGAAAAGCTTTTGTGCGCGAATTCCCACTAACGCTGTGATGACCGCAGAGATCGGCAGCGCGAGCAGCGCGATCAAAGCCAACTGCCACGAGAGCACGAACATCATTGCGCCGATACCCAGCACCGTGAGTATCGATTGCACGAGTTGTGAAAATGTGCGCTGGAGCACGGTCTGGACATTGTCGACGTCGTTGGTTACCCGCGAGAGGATATCGCCGCGCTGGTGCGAATCGAAGTAACTCAGCGGGAGACGGTTGATCTTCTCCTCCACATCTTGACGCAGGGTGAAGACCACCCGCATTACCAAGCGGTTGAGCAGCCAACCCTGCCACCACATGAAGAACGAGGCGCCGGTGTAGAGCGCGATCATGATTGCGACGAGGCGTCCGAGCTTCGTGAAGTCGACACCTTGGCCGGGAATCACGTTTGCGCCGGCGAGCATATCCGCGTACGTGTTGCGGCCCTCCGCTCGAGCCTGCTCGATGATGGTCTCGATCGATAAATTGCCGGGCAGCGAGCGCCCGAGCACACCATTGAAGATGACGTCTATCGCGTCGCCGAGTATCCGGGGCGCGATCACCGTCAGGACAACGGAGACTACGACCATCGCGAGCACGAAACAGAATGCGTATTTCTCGGGCGCGAGTAGCCCTAGGAGTCGCTTGACCGAAGGCCAGAAGTGGTTGATCTTTCGGGGCGGTTCCTCGGCGGGATTGGCGGGTACATCGAACTCGTTCGAGCCCTGATCATCGAGGAAGTCGTCGACCAGCGCTGTGGGTTCTTCGTCCGTTACCGCCGCGATGGGCTTCTTGTCTCGGGGCATCAGGCGGCCTCTTCCGTGTCGATCTGAGATTCGACGATCTCGCGATAGACCGCGCTGGTTTCCAGCAGCTGATCGTGTCGCCCGCGGGCCACGATCAGGCCGCTGTCGACCACCAGTATTTGGTCGGCGTCGGTGATCGTCGAGACGCGCTGCGCAACGATGATCGTGGTGGCGCCTTCGGTGAGCGAGGGGAGTTGCCCGCCGGAGATGTTCGTGCCGCCCTGGGAGACCCGGCTCTCCAGGCCATTCTGCTTCTCGCGGACGAAGTCCTCGCCCTGGGCGACTCGGAGCGCCTCCCACAGCTCCGCGTCGGTGGCGTCAGCCCGTCCGAAACGAAGATTCCAACCGATCGTGCCGGAGAACAGATACGAGCGTTGGGGGACCAACGAAATCGTCGCCGCGAGCTGGGGGCGGGTCAGCTCCGAGATCGGAATACCGTCGATCGTGATGGCGCCCTGCTGTGGCTCGAGGAGCCGCACCGCCAGGTTGACAATGGTGGACTTGCCGGCGCCAGTGGATCCGATGAGCGCCGTCGTCCTCCCGGGTTCGGCAACGAAGCTGACATCTTTGATCACCGGCAGCTCGGCTCCGGGGAAGCCGAAGGTGACGTTCCGGAATTCGAGGCGTCCGTGGGCGGGGGGCGCATGCAGCTGATCCTGCGGGTATGCGATGGCCGAGCCCGCATCGAGTAATTCGGTGAGTCGCTCGGCACAAACGATGGCGCGTGGGGTCGCCATCACGATGAAGACGCACATGATCACCGCAGACAGAATCTGCAGGAGATATTGCATGAATGCCGTGAGCGAGCCGACCTCCACGGTGCCCGCGTCGGCGCGTTGGCCGCCGAACCAGACGACTGCACCGGTGGAGAGGTGCAGCACCATCATGATCATCGGAAGCATCAAGACGAAGACCGCGCCCACCCGCACCGAAACATCGGTGATCTGCTTGTTGGCGAGGCGGTATCTGTTGGCTTCGAAATGCTCTCGGACGAATGCGCGCACCACTCGGATACCGATGATCTGCTCGCGAAGCACGCCGTTGATCTGGTCTACCCGTTCTTGCATCTCACGAAACAGTGGTAGGAGGAAGGCGACGAAGACCGTGACGACGGCCGCGAGTACGACTACTGCGACCCAAACCAACCACGAGAGGCCCGCGTCAGTGTTCAACGCCATCGCGATGCCGCCGATCGCCATCATGGGCGCGGTAACCAAGAACATCAGGCCCATCAGCACGAGCAGCTGGATTTGCTGGACGTCGTTGGTGCCGCGGGTGATGAGGGTCGCGGCTCCGAAGCGGGTGGCTTCCATTGTCGACAAAGAGGTGGCTTTGCGGTAGACGCGGCGACGCAGATCACGACCCATGCCCATGGCGGCGCGGGCAGAGAAATAGACCGCCCCGATCGCGGAAACGACCTGAGCCAGCGAGACCGAGAGCATGATGCCGCCGGTTCGCCAGATGAATCCGGTATCTCCGGTGGCGATGCCTCGGTCGATGACCTGGGCGTTGAGACTGGGCAGCCATAACGCGGCGATCGCAGAGATGAGCTGAAGAACCAAGACCGCGACGATGTAGTGCCAGTACTGTCGGCCGCTATGTGCGATCAATTTCAACAAAGCCACAGGTCAACCCTAAAGGGCGGATCTGATCGTGCCGGTCTCTTTGTTCGTTCTGGAAAGTGATCGTTCCGGAAGGTCGCGTTAGTAGGCGCCGTCCGAGCCTACGACCGCCTTGGCGGTCTTGAGCAGGATCATCATGTCCTGGACCAGTGACCAGTTGTCCACGTAATACAGGTCGAGCCGCACCGTGTCCTCCCAAGACAGGCTCGATCGTCCAGAAACCTGCCACAAGCCGGTAAGACCGGGGCGGACGCGCAGCCGACGGCGGGTGTCGTCGTCATAAAGCGCGACCTCCTTCGGTAGCGCCGGCCTGGGGCCGACCAAGCTCATATCGCCAACCAGGGTGTTCCACAGTTGTGGTAGTTCGTCGATGGAGTAGCGCCGGATGAATTTGCCTACCTTGGTGATGCGTGGGTCGTCCTTCATCTTGAACAGGACTCCGGCACCTTCGTTTTGATCCTTCAATGCCGCGAGCCGTGCTTCAGCATCCACGCACATGCTGCGCAGCTTGAGGCAAGCAAACTCTTGTCCTTCCAGCCCGACGCGGGGCTGGCGGAAGAAGACTGGACCGCCATCCTCAAGTTTGATGGCGAGCATCGTGGCGAGCAGGATCGGCGACGCAAGAAGTAGGAGGATCGCGGAGCCAAGTATGTCCATCGTGCGCTTCAGCCAGCGCAGTGATTTCGCCGCCGTGGGCTGGGCGACATCGACCAGCGGTAGACCGGCAACCGGACGGAACTCCAGCCGTTGCGCGCTTACATCTGCCAGCGTCGGCGCGAGAGCCATCTGGACGTTCGACTGTTCAAGATGCCAGGCGAGGCGACGGAACTCCGCCGGAGAGTCGAATGATCCTTCGGCGAAGACGACCAGCGGGACGCCGGTTGAGTCAAGATGCTCCGGGAGAGTATTGAGTTTGCCCAGCACAGGCACACCGTTGCGCGTAGTCGCGAATGGTTCATCAGTGATAGCCCCACGAACGCTGTATCCGATCCATTTCTCACGCTGGAGCACGCGCGCGACTTCGTCAACGTGGTCACTTGAGCCCGCGATGAGCACCTCGGTGGTGAATAGTCCATGTATGTGAAGGTGTTGCGTGAAGCGCCTGCGGATGAAGCGAACAACGCAAAGCCCTGTCAAGCCGACGATGATCCAGCTTGTGAACTGGAGCCTGGGGTATTCGTAGCTGACCAGGTAGAAGATAACGCCCATCGTTCCGCTCGCGAGGAGTGTGGCGTTGATGGTCCGCTTGTACTCCGTGGAGCCGGCGCGAGTGTGTTGTAGGGCATAGGTGCCGAAGCCGCTGAGGGCCGCGACCCACAGAAGTGCGAACAGCAGGGCGGCCGGGTAGCTCTCGGGAACCCTCGGACGATCGGTCAATAGTTGTACTGCCTCCGATGAGGCTATGAAGCCGAGTAAGATGATGGCGACATCCGTCGACACGAGGGAAAACTGTTTGAGGCTTCGGGACCGCGCCAGTTTCTCAGCCCACGGGGTGACAGCAAAGCGCGTAGTGAGCGTGACATTGCGGACCTCAGTTTGAGCCATCTGAAGATTCCCCTTGCTGCGCCAACTTCGGCGCCTCGTATGTGACCAATGGTCGAACGCTACTTTAGCCGAAAGTCCAAGATTGTGGGTGATGTCTGGCTAGGTGGGACGACGGGATGGCGAGAGGCGCAGTGAATAGTGCATCGTGCGATCGTTGCGGACACCGTGGATTGGCGCCGCGTTTACGCTCTCTTGGGGCTGTCGTCCGACTGGTAAGCGGTCCGCGCGTTGAGTAGAAGCATCTTACTACTGGCCAAAAGGAGTAGATCAATCGGTTGGAGAGTGTTAGAGTTTGGTCCGGAAGTCGGTCGGGGCCCGGGAACCGCTTCCGGTAAAAGGCTAGCTGGGGGACTAATGACGGACATGGCATCAGGTCTTACGGACGGTGGCAGATTGCTTGCCTCGGTGCCAAACCTTATTGACCTCAGGTCCGGGTCGAATGAAGCGATCGGGGTCCGGGGGTACGTGCCGGGGGCATGGGACATGTTCCACATCGGGCACCTCAACATCCTCAAGCGGGCCCGCCGGTATTGCGATTACCTGGTAGTTGGCGCGGTCTCGGACGAGGCTTTGTTTGAGATGAAAGGCAAGTACCCGGTTGTCGCTCTCAGCGAGCGCACGGAGATCTTGGAGGCGATCGGAATCGTGGACGAGGTTGTGCCCGACTTCTCGATCGACAAACGTCGAGTGTGGCAGCGCGTTAGATTCGATGTTTTGTTCAAGGGCGACGATTGGAAGGGCACTGCGAAGGGTCACAAACTGGAGGGCGAGATGGCGGAGATCGGGGCACGCGTCCACTATTTCCCGTACACGCGTCAAACGTCGTCAACCGAGTTGCGTCGCGCCTTGGTTGGCTACTGAGTCTCTCTCATCGGTGGCACGACCTCGTGGAGATCATGCGTTGCTTTCCAGAACCAGCACCGTAGTTGCTGGGCACAGCGTGCCTAGGTTTTGGGTCAGGAGGCATGCTGATCTGCGTCATCGCGGATTAGACGAGGCCGAGGCGATCTCTTTTCTCGCTCGGCGCGCCAAGACTTGGTAGCCGCCCCAGTTGTGATGCCAGTTCCGTACTTTCTGCCAAAACACGTTTGAGCATGCGCAGGTGTGCATGGTGCCCCTTCATATGGACATCCGGGACGTCGAGGGGGCTCCTATCTGGACGGCCCCGCAGCACTTGCCGCTGCCGAGCTGGCCGGGGGATAACGATTACGCCTCGTTGTGAATCGAGAAGTTCGGCGACCCCCCGGACAGTATTGACGCCAGCGGATTCAAGTGGCTGGTGCATTTGCAGATGGCGACCGAGCAGCACCGCCTCAGACAGCGTGAATAGTCTCGGACGTACACTCGGCGAGAGTCGGGCAAGCTCTGCTCTCTCGGTTCGGGAGGCGGCAATGATGATGTCAGCGTCCAGCTGTTCGTTTTGAATCGGTGCCGATCGGTGGTTCGCTGCAAGTGCCTGTGAAGAGGCGTCGGGCACCAGGGACACAGCGAGTTCGCACGGCATCGCGCCGAGATTGGGTGTGGTCCCCGCGCTGGCGACGGTCCACTCGCCGCCTTCAGAGGTCGCACTGACGAATGCGTAGTGCATGAGTACTGAGCGACAAACATTGGCGGTACAGACAAACAGAATCGAACCGCTCATAGAGTCAGGCCAGCTATCAGAAAGCTCTGCGCGACATCAGAATCGCGAAGTCCTCCCGCGAGCGGAAAGAAGTTGGGCTGGATGGAGTGAGTGGGCGTGCGTCCTGTGCTGGCCGCACTTCTCTTCGATGTGCTCAGTCGAGTGTTGTTGGGCATTGATCCCCCGGGGGTTGTCCGTTGGTCCTGTGGATGACACACACACTACGGCTTCTCAGGACGGTGCTGTTCAGCGGGGTTCTAGTGCCGCTTTACCATGAGTGCTGCAAACCGACGGAGGGTCTTGAAGTCACGTCGGAGGATGGGGATCAACATGAGGATAGCGATCGTAAATGCGCCGGCAAGCGACCCGGCAGCAGTTGCAGCCCAGCTCCCACCGAGAGGCATCACGATAGAGGAAACAGCCCAGGCTGCCAGGGCAGCGCTGCCCGACACGACGAGAATCCGGGATGCGCCGGCGTATAGCGCACGAACTGGAATCACCGTGATTCGTGATAGCCAGAAGATCGACAAGGGCCACTCCAGTGCAGCGGAGACCGCGAAACCCAACGCAACAGCTTCCATACTGAACAATGAACCGATCACGACACAGATCACGCGAAGTCCCGTGGCGACTAGAGAATAGTAAAGTAGCTGTTTACTCAAGCCTCGGGAGACGTAAACCCAATAGCCGACGAACGACATGGTCGTCAAGGTACCAGCGATCGCGAAACACCGCAGCGGTGTCACCGCGTCTCCCCACTGTTGACCGAGCATAATTGCCACAACTGGTTCCGCCATACCGCATATCAGCAGGAGTGGTATTCCGAGCACGTATCCGAGCGCGAGTTGCCCGGCGACCACGAAACTATTGAACTGCGCACGGTCGGTCTGAGCTCGCGAAAAGACCGGCAACGCAACGTTCGTGATGGGGGACCGGACCTGGGAGAGAGGCGTCATCACTAGCTGAAAGGAGCGGTTGTAGACGCCGAGTTGGACAGTGCCGAAGTTGGCCGCAATCAGGATGGTATCGATCTTCCCGGAAGCGTAGTTGATCAGATTGGTCGCCACCAGATGCCACCCGAACCTCAATAGCGCGCCGATTTTGTCGTGTCGCGACAAACGGCCAGGGATCCAGCGCCCGAAGAAGAGCAGCATGAGGAGCAGAATTGTCGCGGTGGTCAACTGCTGGATAATGAGTGCCCAATAACCGGCACCGAGCAGTGCTGCAATAATCGCGATGATCAGCGCGATGGCAGCGGAGACGACATCAGTGATAGCGAGCGCTTTGAATCTCAACGCTCGCATAAGCTGTGCCCGATATTGTGTTGCAAATCCGTTGATCACGAACACCGATGACAGTGTCCGCACGATGCCCCTAAGCTCTGGTGTGTCGCTCACTGAAGCGATCGGACCCGCACTGATGAAGACGATGCCCGCCAAGACCAGCCCCAGCGCCGAGTTCACCCAGAATAGGTTGTCTCTTTGCCCAGTGCTTAGCGTTGGAGCTTGCACAGATGCTGACGTGAGCCCGAAGTCGCGGAAGATCTCCCCAAGACCGACGACTACGAGCGCGATCGCAAGCAGACCGTAGTCATGGGGACTGAGTAGCCTTGCGAGAACGACGACCGAGACTAGTTGTAGAACGATCCGAGCAGCTTGTGCTGCCATGGTCACTAGCGCGCCGCGCGCGGCCGAGTGCGCTAGATCGTCACTCACTGCCATTGGATCCCGTCGTACCTCTACGTGGTGGCAAGGATGGCTTATCAGAGGTGGCGCTGTTCGTTCCGCGGCGTGAGTCCAGGTAGTAGTAGTCATCAACGACATTTCGTCGCCGAACCTTGTTGAGCACAAAACCGGTGATCTGGCCGCCCGCCGTTTCGAAGCTCGCGATTGACTGGGCCAGCTTTGCTCGTTTTGTCCTGGTTGCATCGATAATGATGATCGTGCCATCGACGAGGGGCGACGCAAGATTGGCGTCCGCGACGCTGAGGATCGGCGGCGAATCGATGACCACGTAGTCGTACTTCGCGGAAACCGAATCGAGCAGTTCCCGCATTGCGCTCGATGTAAGCATCTGTGAAGGATTAGGCGGGATAGCTCCCGAAGTCAGAATTTCGAGAGTCGTGCCGCTTCGTGTCATCTTCGCTTGTTCGAACGTGACTTTGCCCATGAGAACGGAAGTCAGCCCGACGGATCCTTCGATGCCGAAGACATCGGCGATTCTCGGCTTGCGGAAGTCGGCATCGATGAGCAGTACTCGGTTTCGCGCCTCCGCGAGTGTCAGTGCGAAGTTAGCCGCGAATGTGGACTTGCCCTCGCGTTCCGAAGTCGACGTGATGAGGATCCTGCGCAGTTTCGCGGACACATTAGCAAAGGTCAGAGCCGAGTAAACTCGGCGGAATTCGTCAGAGGCCGGCCCGAGCGGTTCCTGCGCGACTACCAGGCCCATCCCGTTCTTATTGCCCCGCACCCGTGAGATCGAGCCGAGCACCGGAAGGGTTACTATCTCTTTGAGAACCGCCGGATTGGGGATCCGGGTGTCAAGCAAACTATAAATGAGCGCCGCCGCCACGCCGGCGAGAAAGCCGACTGCGGTCGCCAGGAGTGTATCTCGTGGTTTATTCGGCGATGTCTGGTAAATCGGAGGTACAGCGAGATCAACCAACGAGGCAGTGACCGATGTGGCACCCTCTTCGCTAGCCGGGGAGACCTCTTCCACGATGTATGCGAGGCTTTCCGCTACCGCATTGGCGATCAGGGCGGCATCGTTCGGCGCGGTGGACGATGCTGTGATTCTGAGGATTACCGTGTCGGGTGGGTTGACAACTTGTATATCTCGGGTCAATTGTCCAGGTGTTGTATCGAGCCCTAAGTTGTCTATCACTGGCTGCAAGACGCTGGACGAGGTCGCCAACTGCGCGAACGATTGCATTTGGTTGTGCGCGTAGGTGGTGCCCTGATTGAGATCAGTGCCACTTCTACTCTGACTTATCGAGACGAAGAGGGTTGCCGTCGAATGAAAAATCGGCGTCGCAAGAAACGACGCTGTCATACCGATCAAGCCCGCGAGGACTGTCGTGAAGCCGATGATGTACCAGCGTTTCTTGAGCGTGGCCCAGACAGTCCCTAGCGTCCAGCCCTGTACGCCGTCGTTCACATCGATCCCCCTTGTGCCTTGCCGATTGTCTCGTTCAGTGGCGGGTTCAGCTTATCAACGGCGAAGTATTCGATGATGTCGCGCTCACCACCGGGGAGATCTGTCGTCGAAACTGGCCGGAATGTACTATTGGCGTCGCTCGACTCTACGTTCAAGGCGACGGCTAACCCGACGACGAACCAGAAGAAGGTCGAGTACTGAGTGATGAATGCCACGGTGAGAAGCCCTGGCAGCTGACCCGCAACAGCAATGTTCGCGACGTTTGCGCGTCCTCGTTTGAAGATGAAGATCATTGCCAGAATTATTGAGATGGTGAGCAGAATCGTTGGCACCCAGCCGACCCGCAATGCGACCACGAGCAGCGCGTTGTCGATCGACCTCGCGAACACTCCGAGGTACTCCCCGTTCATCGTCAGACCCGTGATGTCCTTCGCGGCGCCGAATGGGCGCAGCACTTGGCCGAGCATGAGTAGGTCAAATCGGTAGTCGGCGCTGCCGCCTGCTTCCTGACCGGCAGTCAACAAGACTCGGCTGATGAACGGGACGACCACCAATGCTGCTGTCAGCCCGACGAGGCTGATGATCACTCGGGCCAACCGGGAAAGCTGCGGCAATACAACGATCGATAGCGCGACCGTGATCACGAGGGTTACGAGCCCGATTCGGCTCAGCGTGAGAGCGATCGCTGACGTGATGATGAGCAGCAGGGCGAGTCGGACTACCAAGCGCCTTCTGGTTGCCAAGACGAAAGCTGCACACATTGACAGGGTTGCCCCGAGCGCGATCGAATGGCCGAAGGCTCCCTCCACGCGGGTGAGTCCGGCCCGAATCTGAAGCGTCGACCATATCTCGTAGTCACTCTGAGACCCGGGCGGGATCAAGACGAAGAAGTTCGTCGATGTCACCGCTTCGACCAACGCGAGAGCTGCGGCGACCACGGCCATCGTGGCCACTGCGCGGATGATGAACTCGAGACGCACTCTGGTGAGGATCAGTCGGCCCCAACTGTAGGGGATCAGCCACTCCGAGAGTGCGATCACCGCGGCTGACAGTGAAATCAGACCGAGTGCATATTCCATGACGATGATGGCGCCAAAGCCAGCGATCAATCCGTCGACGGGGGAAAGCCGTATCGATGTCGAGCATGTTGCGATGGCGAGGATCGTCATCAGGGTGATGGCCGACCAGAAAGGCCCGATACTTACTCCGACCCAGACCGGGACGAAGAACAGCACCAACAGCCAGAGGACGACGGTGAGTCGCGGCGCAGCTCGCAGCATGACGAACGCTACGAGCGTTATTGCGAGACCGCCGACGGCCGTGATCACAGTACTCACAGCATCAATGATCGCCCAAGCGAACTGTGGGCAGGAGCAGTTGATAACCATCCCTGCCCACAGTTGTGATTATTCGACTTCTGCGACATAGAAACGATCGAAGGCAATGAGTGAAGGGCTCGTAGCGGCTCCACCCCGGTACGCTCGAAGCCCGATACTGCCTGCAGACTGGAGCGCAGGGGTGTCGTCCTGCGTAGTCAACTGCCAGTCGATCGGTTCCGTGTCGTCACTCTTCCACAGTTTCGCTCGTAGCTGTGTCGACTCGGTTCCTGTGACCTCGAGTTTCAAGCTGAAGGAGTCACCCGCCTCGTAAGTCAGGCCCGAGAGGATCTGGAACTCTAGTACCTGCGAGTCTCGTTGAGCGACCAGCCAGACCGTTCCGTCGGTTCGCAGCCAGGCATGAACGATATATGAACCTGCTCCCGTGTCGCGAGCAATCGCTCCCACATAGGTTCCACCGCTGTCAGGCGCCGTATCGATCGAGAAGTCAACGCCCAGGAAGTATTCTCGGATAGGAGAATCCGGCAGCAACATTATGCGAGTCTCGCCGGGTGGCAGGTTCAATCGTCCTTCGCCCTCGGCGACCGATGCCACAGCCGAACCGCCACTGATCGTCCATGCACCTCCAACGTCAGCGCTTCCCCATGAGGCAGTCGTGGAGCGCTCGAAATCGTCGCTGATGATGTACTCACCCACGGTCGGTTCCTGGTCGCTGATCGTTATCTGTTTGGTCGTAGAGTGTGATGCGCCGAGGTCATCAGTTACCGTCAAGGTGATGGTGTAGGTGCCTGCCGCGGCGTAGGAATGCGAGGCTGTTACACCAGTAGCAGTCGCCGAGTCATCTCCCCAATCCCACTCGTAGGCGTCAATGGTGCCGTCCGTATCGGTGGACGCCGTCGCGTCGACCGAAACAGTCAGGTCGGATAGTGACGAAGTGAAGTCGGCCACCGGTGGCTGATTCTCGGCGGGCTGTTCCGGATCGGGTTGTTCCGGATCGGGCTGTTCCGGATCGGGTTGTTCCGGATCGGGCTGTTCCGGATCAGGCTGTTCCGGATCGGGCTGTTCCGGATCAGGCTGTTCCGGCGGGACGTTCGGATCGGATTCTGCGTTCAAGTCGAGAATCGAGACGCGGTCGAATGCCACGAGCCCGGCTCCTGCTGCACTGCCACTGAGGTAGTACCGCACCGACGCAAAGCCTGCCTGCTGCAAAGCCGGTTCCGAATCGGAAACGCTCAGTTGCCATGCCTCGGGTTCAGCAGTGTCCCGCAACCAAATCTTCGCTTGGATCGTTGTGGGGTCGGTGCCGGTGACTTGGGTCTTGATTGTGAATTCATCACCTTCCGTCCAGCCGAGGCCAGGGACCTGCTGGGCACCGATCACCGTTGAACCTTGCTCTGCGACCAGCCAGACGGTCCCGTTATTGCGGTGCCAGGCATGCAGGGTGTAGCCGCTTGTCTCGCTTTGACGCAATGTCATGCCCACGTAACTGGTGCCGTTCGACGGCCCATATTCCATGCTGTAGACGAGTTCTGATTCGAGATCTTGGACGGATAAATCCTGCAGAGCCATCTGACGGGTGAAAGAGGGTGAAAGGTCCAGCAGGCCGTGAGTGCCATCGGTGGATGCGACGCTCGCAGAACCGTGCTTGGTCGTCCACAGGCCGCCCGTAAGGGCTTCACCCCAACCGTTGGAGACCACACGATCGAAGTCGTCGAATGCCGCATATCTGGTTGCCTGAACTGAGATGGCTCGGGTTGAGCTCGTGCTTGCCCCCAGGCTGTCGGTCACGGTCAGCGTAATCTCGTAGCTACCGTCGGCCGCGTAGCTGTGGGATGCCTGCTCGCCAGTCGACTCGCCGCTATCGTCACCCCACTGCCACGAGTAGCTGAGCGTAGCGCCGTCTGAGGAGGCGCTACCGCTAGCGTCAGTCTCAACGGTCAGCCCGGAGGTCGCAGCCTCGAAGGTGGCTGTCGGTGGGGCATGAGTTACCTCGACCTCGTGGGTGGTGCTCGCGGACCCGCCGCGATCATCAATGATGGTCAGAGTCACCGAATAGGTGCCCGCAGCTGCGTAGCTGTGTGAAGCCACAGCGCCGGTACCGGGTTCGCTATCGTCACCCCAATCCCACTCGAAGGTCTCGATGGTGCCATCCGGGTCCGTGGAATCGGTGCCGTCGACCGTCAGTGTCAGGCCCTGAGACTGCGTCGTGAACGATGCACTCGGGAGTGCATTGGGGCCCAACACCGATACCGGCTGAGTGATCGTGGAAGTGAACCCCCGGTTGTCGCGGACCGTGAGCGTCAGGTCGTAGGTGCCGGTTTGCTCATAAGTATGCGCCGTGGTAGCCGATGGCCCGGAGACCACCTCTGACCCATCACCGAAGTCCCAGCTGAAGTCCACCAAGCTGCCGCCGGTGGCCACTGTCGAGCCCGAGCCGTCGACATCGACCGTCAATTCATCAGAGGTGAAGCCGAAAGCGGCGGTGGGTGCCTCGTAACCGGTGCCGATCGCGTAGTGGTTCGCGATTTGCGATTCGGTGAGTGCATGCGGATATACCGCCACTTCGTCGATCGAGCCCGCAAACCAGTTCGACGACGGCTTGTTGGGCCAGCTCGACAGATTGTCGCCGCCGATCCGCCAATAGCCACTGAACGCTTGACCGGTGGTCGTCGTCGCATCTGAGCCGACGAGCGTTCCATCCACGTACAGCTTCATACCTTCGCCGCTCAAGGTTGCCACGGCATGGTGCCACTGTCCGTCGTTGTAGCCAGTAGACGATGTGACGGCCTTGTTGTTGCCCACACCGAAGGCGAGCCGACCGTTGTTGAGCATGTAGATGTGACGGTCGTAGGTACTCGAGGTTCCTGTCTGCGAGTTGCCGTAGCCGATCAGCTTGCCGCCCCGGGTGGTGGTTGTGTTGAACCAAAGCTCGGTGCTGAACTGAGTGGGCACCGTGGCTCGGGCGGAAGTAGAGACGCGGCCGGTCGAGGATCCGCTGAACGTGGAGTAGCCGGTGCCGGACTCGAGCACCGCACTCGGCTGTTTTTGAGTCACTCCATTGCCGAATATCGCCGGGTTCGCACCTGCCCAGTCGGCTGTACTGTTACCGAGGGGATAGTACAGACTCGCACCGTCGTTGCTGACGGCACTCGTATAAGCCAACGCCGCTTCGGTACTTGCAGTCGACGTCACAGGCTGGCTTACGACGGTGTTGCCGTCGCCGTCGGCGACCCTGACGCGGTAGGTGTAGTTTTGACCCGCTTCGACCGAAGAATCAACCAGACTCACGCTGGGAACATCCCACCAGCCGTTCGAATGCGTGATCGAGTCGATGACATCATCGGTGTCGTCGCGGAGCAAGGTGTAGGTGAGGTCCCGATCGTCGCGATCCCAGGTGCCGTTGATCGATACTCGTATACGTCCGGGAATCAGCGTGGACGCGGTTGGCGTGCCCCATTCGGCTGTCGTCGTCCGGGGTCCGTCGTTCGCGCCGTCGGGTGGTGCGGTCGAGAAGCGCACGATTCCTTGGAAGTAGTCATTGTTCACACCTGGAAACTCACCGGCGACCGAGATCGTGTTTCCCGCACCAGTAATAGACAGACCAGCCTGGCTGAGCCCGGTTGCGGTGCCGGTGAAGAAATCCGGGTACCACGCGTAGGCGGCAGGTGCGTTCTCGCCTTCCCAGTTGGCGTAGGTGGTGCCGGTGTGGGGCTGACGTGGCAGTGTGCCCTGCACATCTGTCGTCATCGCCTGGACGAACTTGTGCTCGCGCGGCGACTGCTCGGGCCACAGGTTCATGGTGCTGCAAGCGTGCGTGTGACTCGTGGAGTAGACAACATCTCCGGTTGAGTAGACACCGTAGTGATCGCCGAGACAGTCTGCGACCCAACGGGTATCACCAGAGGCCGACTCAAGGGCGAAGACTCCTTCGAGGTTACCGACCTGGGCGTTTGCGTAGACCCACCCGGTGCCATAGATGGCGCCATCATCGTTGTTCAGCGCGAAGATCCCGGCTTTACCGCGGTTACTCCCGGATCCCCAGCCGTTCTTGACTTTCTGCGTGCCCTGCCAAGCCTGGTCGATCTCGCCGGTGCCGGAGGCAATGGACACCATCCCACGCCATGCTCCATTGCCGTCGACGCTGGAAAACCGTCCACCGGCCACAACATGCTCACCGTCTGGATCCAAGATCATCGCATCGATCTGCTGGTCAGGTTGGGAGTCCCAATCGAGTCGGAGCGCACCGTTCGAGGTGGCGAACGCGGCAAGGTTCTGGCGCGCGGTGCCGTTCGCTTGAGTGAACAGGCCGCCGGCATAGAGCGTGTCAGAGTCCGCTGTGAGCGCGTAAACCCCAGAACCGCCGATATAGGGAGTGAAGCCGGGCACAAGCTCACCGGTCTGTGCATTGAGCGCAGCGATGTTCCAGCGTGTTTGGCCATTGACGTTGCTGAACGAACCGCCGATATAGACACGGCTGCCATCGGGGGAGGCTGCCACGGCCTTGACTGCGCCATTGACGGTGGGGGCGAATGGCAGCAGCTCACCGGAGTTGATGTCGAAAGCGAGAATATTCGATCTGGGTTCCAGGGCGGTACCCGGTGGAGTCTTGGCTGGGCGTGCGTTGTCGAACTGCCCGACGGCGTAAACGGTGGTACCGATCACAGCCTGCGACCAGACGTAGCCACTGTCGATCTGAACAGTGGGCAGTGGATCGCTCGTGACAACCTTCTCATCGCGTTGAAGGAGCGGTGGAGGCGAGGGCAACGGATCATCGGCTTGGGCCGCGGCCGTCGGTCCGAGCGCCAGACTGCCTCCAACTAGGGCCATCGTCGCCAGAGCGGAGACAACTATGCGCAGATTGCGCCCACCAAACGCCATGAGATTTCCTTCTGTCAGGGGTGCAGAGCTATACGGGGGTTGAACTGGTCTTAAGGGGTGATGCCGGTGAATTGCGCGACAGGCTCGCCTGCGCCGTAATTCACGCTGATTACTATCGTGCGGCCGTGAACCGGATCTAGAACGAAGAGGTAACGGCCCTCGGAGCTTTGCTTCGGTGCGATCTCCCCAGTCAAGGGATCGGCGCCACCGGCCAGGGTAGGAATCCCCAACTCACCATCGCTAGTTTCAAGTGAGACGACTGCTGAGTCGGCATTCTGGATCTCGGGCGAGACATTTGTGAGCTGTACGATCACCTCGACAGCGTCCCCAGCAATGTCGCCGGGCGTTTCCGCCTCGACCCTTGTGGTCGTGATGGAGGTCAGAGAGACGATCATTCCGGTGCTGAGTTCGATGTCATCATCGAGTGTTCCCCCAACGGTTGGCAACACTGGCTGAGCCGTCGGGCCAAGCGCCTGCGAGGGGTCGGGAGACTGCGGCACTGAGGCGGAGTCATCGGCTGGCGTGGAGTCTGCATTGGTTTGCTCACTGCCCGGATCTTCCGGAGCTGCAGCTGTTGAGGACGGTCTCGCACTGCTTGCGGTCGAGGCCACTGGCTCCATATCGTTTTGAGCCGTGCAGCCGCCGAGGATGAGTGCTGCGAGCGCAGCGGAGAGTGCGATGGCCGCGGGTCGTCGTCTACTGGGGACGGGACCGAGAATTGAGTTCGCCACGGATCCTCCAGACGGGTGGTTAGACGTGAGTGGCCGTTGCGAACGATACCTGAGGCTACCGAATAGTTCAATAATCTGCTAAGACTTTCAGCGAATAGAACCCTCCCGGTCTGTCGGACATTCAGCTGAGGTGCAGTGGACTGGTGGCTAGATCGGCTGGCCGTGCGTGCGGCTCGCGGCAAGCAGATGTGAACGAAAAAACCTGATGCCGTCGAGGCTTCCACGGATCGCAGGCCAGAAGGTGCGCCGCAGGTTGATGAACTGACGCCTGCCGCCCCGCAGCAGGATCCGATAGGAAGCACGAGGTGTAGCGCGCAGCCACCGTCGTCCATCATCGACCGATAGAAATTTGGCAGCGTACAGTAGCCGATTACGAGTGTTGTAGTAGTAATAAACAGGCGATTTTGCGCGTATTTCGCCGTCTTTCCGATGAGTTATTCCTTCATCGTGTATCGCGGTTAATGTAGGATCGACACGCACAGTACCGCCGGACAGCACGACTCTGCGAGAGAGATCCACGTCCTCCCAATAGAGGAAATAGTCTTCGTCGAATCCGCCGAGTTCCCGCCAGAGTTCAGCGCTTATCATGAAGCACGCGCCGCTCACCCACGTATGGATCTGTTCCGGAACGGCGTCTGGTGGTCGGCGTCTGGTCGAGCGTGTCTCGCCGAACTCAAGGTGTAGGTCCATCTCGGCTCCGAAGAAGCTGCCGTCCGGACGCAAGACCACCGGCGCAAGTTGTAGCCGCGGATCCGCGAGTATCTGCTCATGAAGCCTCTGTACGGTATCGCTGCTCAACCACGCGTCGGGGTTGAGCAGCAGTAGTTCGGTCGCTCCGCGCCCGATGGCGAGGTCGACGCCGCGGTTATTGCCGCCGCCGAATCCTGCGTTCGTGGGTATCGCGAGCAGGGTCCAGCCATGCCTCGCACAAACCGCAGAGATCGCATCGCGTTCCTGTTGACTGCTGAAGTTGTCGACCACGATCGTTTGACCGGGGAAATCTTCGGCGAGAGTGCGAGTGAGGTTGGCCTCGACCACTTCGTGCGAACCATAATTCACCACGACGACAGCCAAACCTTCGAGCGGATCTGGGTCTTGCACCACAATGGGACCTCGTTACCGCTCGAGGATCGCGCGTCGGTACGCGTCCAGATATCGGCGGCCTGCCTCAGACCAACCGCGGCGGCTGAGATCGGGACGGCCTCGCTGGGCTTCGGCCTGGCTGAGCGCCAGCTCGATATCACTAGGCTTGAGATCGCCATCGAAACGAATGACCCAGTCGGAGCCGACTTCCTCGGCGAGCGCGCGATTGAAGTCGTTATTGGGCACGAGTACGGGTCGCTCGAGAGAGAGCGCGGCCAGGACACTACCCGAGTTGTGCATCTCCGGGTACGGCAGCACGATCAAGCTTGCTTCACCGATCTCGGCGACGAGGTGCGGATCTTCGATGAAGCGAAGATCCAACGTGATTCGAGGGTCCTTCCCGGCTGCGGAGCGAAGCGAATCGGCAAGCTCGTCCGAGGACGCGCTTCCAACCACATGTAGCGACAGCTCGTCCGAGTCGAGCCCACGGAACGCGCGAATCAGACCTTCGGCATTCTTGTAGCGACGCACTTTGCCGAAGAAGAGCACTCGGCCGCCGACCGGGTCGAATGATGGATATTTGGCGAACCAGTCCCTATAGTGCCCATGTTCGATGAGGGTCGTCTTCGCTCCCACCGGTACCGGGGTGAATTCGTTGAGCAGTATGCGCATTTTGGTGAGTCGGTCGGTGAACATGAGGAGTTCTGTTTCGAGGCGGCTGATCCCCTGAGGCAGCTCAATGTTATGCATCGTACGGACGACGGGCACACGCGATAACGCCATCCGTGCGAGGAAGAGCGAGAAGAGCGTCCGCCGCCCTACGGTCGATACCGCGCCACGTCGTTCGATCAACGCTTCCGGCCAATGTGCGTGGAAGACGTCGTAGCGTCCAAGCAGCGCGGTGCGCCAGGAGAATGGGGTAATCTCTACACCCGGCGCGGCCGCCAGGCTTTCATGTAACTGGACGATATAAGGATTCGTCTGTGCGGAGGGAGCCGCGTACGATTGCAGCACCCTTACGGGGTTGCCATTCTTGACTCTGCGTCGACTCACAGATGCTCCTGTCGGCCGGTCCGTATACTATCTGCTGTCGTCGCCATTTCAATCCGGATTGATTCTGCAGCTACGAGGAATAGTAATGAAATGAGAATACTCGTTCGCGCACTATTTCTCCTGTCCCCGCCTCGTGGCGGTCGCACGACAGGTATCCGGCGACCACTGGAGGCGTCCATTGAACTGGAGTATAGGACTTTTGTCCTGGTCTGGCGCGCACCAAAGACGGCAGATGCGAGAGAAAGTGGGAGAGATGAGAATCGCCATGATCGGTACCAGAGGAGTGCCGGCCCACTACGGCGGCTTTGAGACGGCCATCGAAGAAATCGGGTCTCGTCTGGCCGCCCGGGGCGAGGAAGTCATCGTCTTCTGTCGTCCGGTCGAGGGCGAGCCCAGACCCAAGACCTACCGCGGAATGCAACTGATCTGGTTACCCGCCCTGAAGAAACGTTCGTTGGAAACTCTCTCGCACACGGCCTTATCGGTGTTGCATCCCGGACTCAAAGGGGTCGATGCGGCGATCGTCTTCAACGCCGCGAATGCGCCTTTCCTACCGCTCCTGAAAATGCGAGGCATCCCGGTCGCCACCCACGTCGACGGGCTCGAATGGCGGCGGAGTAAATGGGGTGCGGTCGGTCGCAGGTACTACCGCACAATGGAGTCCTACGCGGTTCGCTCGTCCAATGCGATCATCGCCGACGCTGCTGGTATCGCCGACTACTACCGTCATGAGTTCGGGGCTTCGAGCAAGATGATCGCGTACGGGGCGCCACATCTGTCGGACATCGGACACGATCGTCTGGGTGATCTGGGCCTCGCTCCGGACGCGTACCACCTCGTGGTTGCGCGGTTCGAGCCGGAGAACCATGTACTGGAAATCGTCCAAGGCTATGTCGCCAGCGGCGCCACGCTGCCCTTGGTGGTTGTCGGGTCGGCGCCCTACTCGGACGAGTATTCGGCGGCGATAACCCAGGCCGCGGACGATCGCGTGCGGCTGCTCGGCGGGGTATGGGACCAAGAGCTGCTGGATCAGCTCTACTTCAACGCGGCAACCTACCTTCATGGTCATTCCGTCGGAGGAACGAACCCGAGCCTCTTGCGTGCGGCCGGGGCCGGAACGCCGACGATAGCCTTCGATTCGGTGTTCAACCGGGGAGTCATCGGCGAGACAGGATGGTACTTCCGCACGCCTGCTGAGGTGGCGGATCGGATCAACATGGCCGAGGCTGATGAGACTCAGCGCCTACACTTCGGTGTGGCGCTCAAGGCTCGGGCCGCAGCATATGATTGGGATCAAGTCGCGGACGACTATCTGCAGCTGTGCCGAGATCTAGCCAGGGGCTACCGAGCGCCGCGAGTGAGCGGGCGCCGTTCGCGTCCGGGGTGGAACGATGAGCCCGCCTCGTCAGCGCTGAACGACCACGATGCCATGGTCGTCGCTCACCCGAGTCCAGATCTGTACGGGTCAGACCGGGTATTGCTTGAGACACTATCGAGCTTCGCCGCCTCGGGGCAGCGAGTGGTCCTCACCCTTCCCGGATCGGGCCCACTTGTTTCGGAGGCTGTCGAGCGTGGCGTGGACGTGCAGATTCGGCGCTCCCCGATCCTTCGCAAGTCTGCTTTGACTCTGGGTGGCGCCGTGACGCTGTTGCGGGAGACCATCCAGGCTTGGGGTCCGTCCGCTCGACTCCTGAGGGAGTCGTCAGCCCGAACACTTCTGGTCAACACGGTCACCATCCCGCTGTGGTTGCTCGTCGGTAAACGGACTGGCGTGCGCGTCGTTTGCCATGTTCACGAGGCCGAGGCGAATCAACCCGCGATCGTGCGGCGTGTACTCTACGCACCGCTCATCCTCGCCGACCGAGTCATCGTGAACAGCAATTTCACCCTCAGCGTCGTGATCTCCGCATGGCGATCGCTGAAGGGGCGGACATCAGTGGTCTACAACGGTGTTCAGGGGCCGGCCGAAGTTGCGCCCGCGCGCCGCGAGATCGATTCACCTCTCAAGGTGGTCTTCGTGGGAAGGCTGTCGCCTCGCAAGGGCGCGGATCTGTTGCTCGACGCTGTCGCGCTGCTGCGCGACCGGGGTATCGACGTTGAGGCGGAGATGGTCGGCGATGTCTTCCCCGGCTACGAGTGGTATGAAACCGAACTGCGCGACCGCAGTGCCGAGCTCGGATTGAGTGACCGTATCAGTTTCGCCGGTTTCCAGTCGAGTGTCTGGCCGGCGCTGGCACGCGCCGATGTCGCGGTCGTGCCGTCCCGTTCTGACGAATCCTTCGGGAATGTCGTCATTGAGGCCGCGTTGAGCGGACGCCCGGTTGTGGTGGCCGACCACTCAGGTCTGCGCGAGGCTTCGTCCGGGCTTGAGGCTGCTATCCGCATCCGACCGGACGACCCCGCAGCATTGGCGGATGGTCTGGCCCGCGTCATGGACGAATGGCCGATCTTCAGGCAAGCCGCGATGCGTGATGCCCAGTTTGCACAAGAGCAGTACAGCCCTGTCACCTATCAGCGGCGAATGGCTGATGCGATGACTGAGCCCGCTTCTGCCGAGCGGTGAGCTGCTGTGGGCGAAGGCCTGGGATCCTGCTCACTTCTGTTACCGCGGCGACCCGACGCTTCGTTCTCACTGTGTCCAACGGGCCCCCCGGACCGCTTTGCCACGGTCGAAGGCTTCGCTGACGGTGATAGAGGTGAGTCCGCAGGAGCGGTAATGCTGCAGGACTTCACCGGCCCACTGCGCACGATCGAGATCCGGTGGGGTCGGCTCATCCATGGCTCCGTCGATCTCGCAGGCGAGGCCATCGTGCCCGAGAACGATATCTCCGGGCTGGGCTTCGATCCTCGACCAACGCTCTTTCGGAGTTGTCTGTGCCCAGTCGTGGAGTGAGGGACCCCATAAGACCATGTCCATGCCTAGGGAGCGGACCAAGCGCCAGATGCGGAGGTCATGAGCGCCATACGGTGGCCGGAACCACCGAACGTTCACGCCGAGGGCGGTCTCCAATTCCGCTTTGCCTTCAACAAGTGCCGAACGCGCCTCGGTTCGGCTGAGCGACGTCAATCTACGATGATCAAGGCCGTGCAACGCGATTTCGTGGCCGGCGTCTCGCACACTTTCAGCGACACTCAGGTAGCGGCGAACCCTGGTGCCAAGCATGAAGAACGTCGCGGACACGCCGGCCGCTGCGAGCACATCCAGAAGCACCGGAGTGTTCTCGGGATCCGGTCCGTCATCGAACGTCAGCGCGATCGCCGACCCGGCTGCTTTGAAGCCGAGGATCGATCCTACGGGGCTAGTCGCGGCGTCGAGGGCCCTGCGTGCCAGAACTCTCGCGTGCTTTGGCACAGACCTCACGAGACCTGGGCCTCTCGCGCGTACTCCGGTTGGGTGCGTCCTAATCCGCCTGCGGCCATCCCAAGACCGCGGTGCACGAGCTTCCACCCAAGCGCATTGGTCCTCGCATTACCCCGCAACGTGCTTGACGCGACTCTCATGAGACCCCACGCAGCGCGCAGCGCACCGCCGACCACCAATTGGCATCGGGTGATCCACTCCCGGCCTCCTGAACGGAGGCGGAGACGTGTCTCAGCCGCGACGTTTCCATGGAACCATGCCCTTTGAAGCACCCACGAGCGTGTGCTTCGCTCAGCCGGAACCAGGTCGGTGACCGCCGCCTCGTCGCAGAAGACGATGCGGCCGCCGGCGGCGACGACTTGCTTGGTGAAGAGGGTGTCTTCACCTCCGCTGAGGCCCAAGGTGCGATCGAAGCTCGTGCCGAAGGCGCGGATCTGGTTGAGATCCAAGAGCAGATTTCCGGACGAGGCAGCTGGTACCAATGCCCCGGAAGGAAACCGAGCCCGCTCGAAGAAGCCTCCGGCGATGATCCAATCGCTCGGTGGCACAGCAAACCGTGGGATGATCCGCCCGGCAACGCCTGCCGGTTGATCGTAGCCTCGCCAAGCGCTGATCATCGTGCCCAGCCAGTCGTCCACCGGTTCTTCGTCATCATCGATGAACTGAAGCAGGTCGGCCCCATACGCCTCATCCAAACAACGCTGACGAGCAGTAGCGATGCCCGGGACCGGTTCATGCACATATCTGACCAACGGATGCTGATCCCGCACAGCAGACTCAGCGGACGCGTCGGGATCGTTGTCGATCACGAGTATCTCAGCCCTGATGCTCGCGGGAAGACGATCGACTTGATCGATCAGTAAGGGGAGTAACGACCGAAGGTGCTCCTGCCTCCGGAACGTCAGCACCCCGATAACAACCGACAAGCTCGACACGCTTTCTCCTCCCACTGGGGCGTCCATAGTCTTACGGTAATCAGGCTCGCGGTTTCATCGACGCCGGCAATGACCGCTAGCCGCGTCGGCCTCGCCGGAATCTCGGTGAGAAGCTCGATCCATCGACGGTTTCGATGCCGGCCGCGGTGTTGAAAGTGTGCAGCCGGGTGCCGGGCCAGGAATCTCCGGGGCTGTAGCGTGCCACTACCGTCTGTTCGAAGGCTTCGTCGTCCAAGCGTGTGATTTCGGCCACAGCCATCGCAGCGCCGTAGCCGGCCCGGCAGTCTTGCACCGGACGTAGCAGTCGGCCGTCACGCAGATGGACATGGCCGGCCGGCCGGGCGCTGGCGATGTCGACCAGCACAGGGTTGTTCTTGTGCGGAGTCCATGGCCCCCATGGCTCAGGCGCCGACCAAAGACAAAGGCTGTCGGAAAGAGATCCCCCGAAGCCCACCGTTGCCGTCAGCCACCAGCGTCCGGCATGGACGAACGGGGTGGCGTCACTCGCCTCCACTCCTTCGAGCAGGATCGAGTGCCGCTCCCAACGCCATGGAAACTCCACGGCGCGATACAACTCGACGGTCTTTGCGCCGGAAGTCTCCGGAATCATCCATATTTCTCCGGCGTGCCCAAAGACACACGGATAAGACAGGTGAACCTCATGAGATAGCACCTGTCGTGGGGTGTCAACGAAGTCTCCGGCTTCCATCCGTGTCGCGGAGAGAACAGCCTTGCCGGCCCGATGATCGAAGTCCTCGACGAGGAGATAGACAGCTCCATCGTGCTCGAAGAGGAAAGGGTCGGCGTAGAAATGTAGGCCATCGTCGGGCAGATCATGCCATCCGGAGTCCGGGAGTTTGCCGGTCTCCAACAGGTCAGGTCCATTTGAACGGCGCCAGCCCACTCGCCAATGCGGTGCCCGAAACGCCGCCCGATAGCCCAATCTGAGCCCAGCTCCGACGATCCGGCGCGCTGTGATGAGGGAGAACGGACGAGGTTCGCCCGGCGCGGCGCCGTCGGATGCGGGAGCCGCGAACGGGCTGCCGGTCAGCGCACCGATCACCAGAGTGGCCGTGCCTGCCCCGATATCGGCGAGCGCGGTCGCCAACAGGCCGGGTTGCTCACTGCCCGGGCGTCCTTGCGCCCGCACCGTGCCGGTATCGTCGACGACACTCACGAGGGGTTGCCTGCCCGCACGCAGCGCGCTGACCGCGGACTGTTCGCCCGGCCGGTCATTGTAGAGCACCGTCCAATGACCTGCGGCCGGTTCAGCGGTCAGGTCCAGGACCAGATCGAAGTTTTTACGATCATCTCCCTGCGGCAACGAGGAGAGGCCGCCACGCTCCAGCCCGCCAGGTTTCAAACCATGCAGCCGCCGCTCCAAGAGGAGCAAGGCCTCCAGCTTCCGGTGCCCCGGGGCAGGTGGAGCGTCCACGATCTCCACCGAGACTGTTGCTTCTGAATGCTCCTCGAGTCGCCGGACGAGATCGATCTGCCAGCGGCGACAGCTGCTCGCGTCGAGCAGGATTTTGGCTTGCATTTGTCTCCTGAAAACCCCGGTCATTTGGTCTGACTATACTCATTGTGGTGCTGGCAGGTTGACTTCGACCGCGTCGGCGCCACCCAAGATCAGAGGAGACCCCACTCGATGAATGACCGTCCGGCTCAGGGCTATCGCGCCGCATTCGAGCGCTTACGGTCGGCACAAAAACCCCAAGCGGGCACGCCACTGTATTCGCGTCTGGTCAACCGACCACTCGGACGCCGGTTCGCAGCGTTGGCGTATGTCTGGGGGTGGACGCCGAACCGTGTGACCTTCGTGAGCGCGTGCTTCACCTTCACCGGAATCGCGCTCATCGCCTTGGTTCGGCCTACCTGGTGGGTTGGGATCATCGTCAGCGCACTGCTGGTGGTGGGATACGCGCTTGATTCCGCCGACGGACAGGTGGCCCGGCTCAGGGGAGGCGGAAGTGCCCAGGGTGAATGGCTGGACCACACAGTGGATGCCGCCAAGGTGCTCACCATTCACTCGGCGATCTTGATCGCGGTCTTCCGATTCTTCGGTTTGCCAGTGGTGTGGTGTCTGGTGCCGATCGCCTATCTCGTCGTTGATAGCATGGTCTTCTTCGCCATGATGTCGCGCGATCTTTTGCTCGCGCGTGCCGCTGGAGGCAAGGCCCCAGCCTCCAAGTCATCGATGAGTCTGCTAAGGGCGATTCTCATCATCCCTTCCGACTACGGCTTCTTCGCTTTGACGTTGATCTTGCTGGGATTCCCGATGGTCTTCTTTGGCGTCTACACACTGATGCTTGTCAGCAACGCGGGCTTCCTGGCTTTGGCGCTCGTGAAGTGGTACCGCCAACTGGGCGAATACAACCGCTGATCAGAAGGACGGCATAGAGGGCGAGTGGGTCAGGCGTTTCCCGGCAGATTCAGCAGGTAGTCCCCGTATCCGGAGTTCATCAAGCCCTCCGCACGGGTGCGCAGTTCGTCGTCGGTCAAGAACCCCAACCGCCAGGCGACCTCTTCAGGGCAGCCGATTTGCAAACCCTGCCTGGCCTGGATGGTGCGCACGAAGTTGCTCGCGTCATTCAACGCATCGAATGTGCCGGTGTCGAGCCAGGCGGTCCCGCGAGGTAGCACCTCGACCTGAAGCTTGCCTTCGGCGAGGTAGACCTTATTGACGTCGGTGATCTCGTATTCGCCACGTGCCGAAGGTTTCAGCGAGCGTGCGACCTCGACGACATCTTCGTCGTAGAAATACAGCCCCGGAACCGCGTAGTTCGAACGCGGAGCTTTCGGTTTTTCTTCCAACGAAATTGCCCGGTTGTTTTCGTCGAATTCGACGACACCGTAGGCGGTCGGGTTCGCGACCCAATAGGCGAAGATAGCTGCACCGTCGATCCGGCCGAACTTGGCGAGCTGAGTGCCCAGGCCAGGACCATAGAAAAGGTTGTCGCCGAGCACGAGGGCGGCCTTGTCGCCGCTGACGAAATCCGCGCCGATGGTGAACGCCTGCGCCAGACCCTTTGGCTCTGGCTGGGTGGCGTAGTTGATCGAGATGCCGAATTGCGAGCCGTCTTTCAGGAGTCGTCGAAAGGCGTCGGCCTCGTGTGGGGTAGTGATCACCAACACGTCTTTGATGCCAGCCATCATGAGGGTTGACAAGGGGTAGTAGATCATGGGCTTGTCGTAGACAGGCACCAGCTGCTTCGAATTGGCCTGCGTAATGGGGTGCAGCCGGGTGCCCGTACCGCCGGCTAGGATGATTCCGCGCATGGCAGCATCCTGTCACACGCCGGTATGGTTGACTGCGCTCGCGCGTAGTTGGACCGATGGCCAGCTTCACGGCTTTGGTCTGGGCGTTGCGCTGGCCGTAGGTCCATTATGGTGGTCGTATGTCCATCAACTACCTCGTCACTGGCGGTGCCGGGTTCATCGGCGTCAACTTCGTGCGGCACCTTCTGGCTCACAGCGATGCCGAGGTCGTGGTGCTCGATAAGTTCACCTATGCCGGACGCAGAGAGTCTCTCGCCGACCTGCCCGCCGATCGGGTGACGGTCGTGGCTGGTGATATCTGCGATGCCCCCCTGGTCGACTCACTGGTGAAGACTGCGGACGTGGTCGTCCACTTCGCTGCCGAGTCGCACAACGATAATTCGCTCGAGGATCCGTCCCCGTTCGTTCAGACGAATCTGGTGGGCACTTTCACCTTGCTTGAGGCAGTGCGACGCCATGAGGTGCGCTTTCACCATATTTCTACCGACGAGGTGTATGGCGACCTCGAATTGGACGACCCGGAGAAGTTCCGCGAGACCACCCCGTACAATCCGAGTTCGCCCTATTCGTCCACGAAGGCGGGTTCGGATCTGATGGTGCGGGCCTGGGTGCGCAGCTTCGGTGTGCAAGCCACCATCAGTAATTGTTCAAACAATTATGGTCCTTTCCAGCATGTCGAGAAGTTCATTCCCCGTCAGATCACCAATGTGATCGATGGGCAGCGCCCCAAGCTCTACGGCGCCGGATTGAACGTCCGCGACTGGATTCACGTGGACGACCATAATTCCGCGGTGCTCGCGATCATCGAGCGCGGCGCTATCGGCGAGACTTATTTGATCGGGGCCGACGGCGAGAAAGACAACAAGTCGGTGATCGAAGCGATTCTGACGCTGATGGGTCAGCCTGCAGATGCCTACGACCATGTGATGGATCGTCCCGGCCACGATATGCGTTATGCGATTGACGCGACCCGTTTGCGAACTGAAATCGGTTGGGCCCCGCAGTACACGTCGTTCGAGGACGGCCTCGCAGCGACGATCGACTGGTACCGGGCGAATGAGGATTGGTGGCGTCCGATGAAGGCCGCCACCGAGGCGAAGTACGCGAAGGCCGGGCACTGAGCGCATGAGTGTACTGACTGTTCAGCAGACCGCTATTCCGGGACTACTCGTCATCGATCTGCCGCTGCACGGCGACAGCCGCGGCTGGTTCAAAGAGAATTGGCAGCGAGCCAAGATGCTCGAGCTCGGGCTGCCCGATTTTTTGCCGGTGCAGCAGAATATGTCGTTCAACGCCGAGGCCGGGGTGACGCGTGGTCTGCACGCAGAACCGTGGGACAAGCTCGTCAGCCTCGCAAAGGGCCGCATCTTCGGTGCCTGGGTCGACCTTCGGCCGGGGGAGAGCTTCGGCACGTCGTTCACTCTCGAGATGGGTCCTGACAAGGCGGTATTCGTGCCACGCGGGGTAGCGAACGGCTATCAGGCTCTCGAAGCCGATACTGCGTATGCCTATTTGGTTAACGATCATTGGTCGCCGCAGGCACGCGCCTCGTACACCTACCTCAATCTCGCCGACGAGACGGTCGGCATCGAATGGCCGATCGGGTTGTCGCAGGCAATCGTGTCCGAGGCCGATCTGGGGCACCCCCGGCTAGCGGACGTGGTCCCAATGCGGCCACGCGGAACGGTGATCGTGGGTGCGGGCGGCCAGTTGGGGCGGGCCCTTCAGGAGGTTTTGCCTGATGCGGTCGCGCTCGACCACGCCGCCTTGGAGATCACCGACCGTGATGCGGTTCGTGCGTTCGACTGGCAAGGCGTCGGGACGCTCATCAACGCGGCTGCGTGGACGGCGGTCGATGCCGCCGAAACCGACGAGGGCCGGCGTAATGCCTGGGCGGTCAACGTCGAGGCGGTCCGCAATCTCGTCGAGGTTGCCGCGTCGAACCGGATGACCTTCGTGCAGATCTCCAGCGACTATGTCTTTGACGGCAGGGCCGAATCCCATACCGAGGACGAGCCGTTCAGCCCGCTGGGTGTCTACGGTGCAACCAAGGCCGCTGGTGATGCGCTGGTGATGACGCTGCCGGATCACTTCATCGTCCGGACGAGCTGGGTGGTCGGTGAGGGCAAGAACTTTGTGCGGACGATGGCGTCGTTGGCCGCTGGGGGAGCGAAACCCCAGGTGGTGGACGATCAATTCGGGCGGCTGACCTTCGCGTCCGACCTTGCGGCAGGTGTCGCACATCTGCTGGCCACACGCCCGCCGTCGGGCACTTTTAACCTGACAAATGACGGGCCGGTCACTTCGTGGTTCGAGATCGCGCGCGAGGTCTTCGCGCTTTGCGGTCGTGACCGCGATGACGTGAGTGCCCAGAGCACCGCACAGTTCGCGGCGGGCAAGCTCGTGGCTCCGCGTCCGGTTCACAGCGCACTGGTGCTCGACAAGATCAAAGCTGCTGGGTTCGTGCCGCGCGACGCCGGTGAAGCACTTCGCGAATATCTCGGCGTTCGTTGATTGCGGAGTCGGGTTAGAGGTTCTCGAAGAACAGAATCCCGGTGTAGACCAGGATGGCCGGTATCAGCAGCGTCCAGCCGGTCAGAAGCATCGCACGAAGATTCGTCGAATGCGCCAGACCCATCGCGGTGAACATATTCGGGTTCGGGAACGGGCCGTAGGTGTCGGCCTTGGCTGCAAAGAGCAGTACGACTACCCATGATGCGGGGCTCACGCCGATCTGGACGGCCATCGGGCCGAAGACGCGGTCGAGCAGCACCACTTGCGCTGCGGTCGCGCCGGGGACGGCGACCCAGCCGACGAAGGCCACGACCAGGCTGAAGATGAACGGGGAGCTGGCTTCGAGCTGCGGGCCGAGCAGGTAGAGCAGGGTGTCGAAGGGGTGCAGGCTGTCGATGATCAAGAAGAGTATGGACAGCAGCCAGAACAGGACGAAGATCCCGAGCATGCTGCGCATGCCCCGGCCCACCGCGATGAACCAGGTACCGATGGGCATCCTTACGGCCAGCCCGGTGGCGACGGCGAGAATCGGCAGGGCGAAGAGCGGGAAGACGAATCCGATGGCCGTCACGATGGCGAAGACGACCAGCAGCGCGAGGACCACCGCGAAGACGATTGCCGCTTTGCGCATCGGAGTAGTGATCGGGGTACTGGTGTCCGCGGCTTCTTCGTCGGTGTAGAAGTCTCCGGATTTGGCAGTGTGCCGCTGGACGACCGGAGTCCACAACAACCCGACGATGATGGTGACTAAAGCCAGCGGCCCGCCGCCGAACAATAGATAGGTGCCGTAGCCGACGCCGGCGGCCTGCATGATCGCGACATTGGCTCCCGCGAATGGTGCAATCGCGAGTCCGGCGCAGCCACCGACGAAAAGCAGCACTGCGGTGGTGCTGCGGGTATAACCGAGGCGGGCGGCGACCGGAATCAGTAGTGGGGCGGCGATCGCCAGTCCGCCGTTGATCGTGCCCAACGCGAAGACCAGCACCAGACAGGCGAAAACGATGCCGGCGGCGATGGCGCGTCGTCCTCGGTGTCTAAAAAGGTGCAGTACTGCAGCAACGATCACCTGGGCGACGCCCGACTCGCGCAGCACGCCTCCGACTCCGGCGCCGAGCACGATGATCAAGCCGATGACGGTGACCTGATTCGTGGTCGACTGCACCAACAGTCGGCCGATTTCGCCCAAGGTCGGCGCTGCAAGCATCAGGCAGGCGGCGAGCGCAACCAGCATCGACGGGAGGATACCCATGCCGGAGATCGCGAGAATTGCGTAGAGGCCGATCGGCATCAGCCCCCACAATGCTGCGGGATCGGTGTTGCCGCTCTGTCCGGCCATCTGCACGGCAGGGGAGACGACGATCGCGCAAATCACCCCGGCCAAAGCGACCGTCCATCGCAGCAGGTTGGCCGGACGATACCAGTGCTTCGGAGGGCGCTCAGAGGAAGGCGCTGGTGTTGGCTGTAGTGGTTCCTCCGTGAACTCGACATCTGTGGCGTTGGGGTCCATCCAGTGCTACTCCTAGTGTCTGGACCTTTCGTCGCTGGGCGGATCGGGTTAGGTCACGGGATTTCCGGCGGTTTAACTGTCAATTATCCCATGTGGTCGTGATCGGGTGAAGGGTCTTGCAGGAGTTTCCCGCTGGTTTACAGGTTCGCCCGCGTTCGAGGTGCCGTGGTCGGCGGGGCTTCGTCCCGCGGCTACCGAAATGTTCGGGGTTCGGGGCAGCGGCTACCGAAATGCGCGGTCCCGTACACAGCGGCTACCGATAGTCGCAGCGGCTTCCGAAATGCGCGGGGTTTCGTCCAGCGGCTACCGAAATGTCCGGTCCCGTACGCAGCGGCTACCGATAGTTGCGGCGGCTTCCGAAATGTACGGGGTTTCGTCCAGCGGCTACCGAAATGTCCGGTCCCGTACACAGCGGCTACCGATAGTCGCGGACGCTACCGAACGTTCGGTAGCCGCTGCAACTACCGGTAGCCGTTGTGGAGATGGCTGGGGTTTTCGGTAGCCGCTGCGACTATCGGTAGCTGCCGTGGGGACGACGGGGATTTTTGGTAGCTGGTGTTGGAATGGCGGGGTCTTCGGTGGCGGCAGCGCCGGCTTGAGCCGCGGACGAGTATCTGCCGCGGTTGCGAGCTTCGGTAGCGGCTTCCGAAATGTACGGCGTCTCGTGCAGCGGCTACCGGAGTGTCTCGTCCCGTACACAGCGGCTACCGATGGTCGCGGACGCTACCGAACGTTCGGTAGTCGCTGTGTCTTTCGGTAGCTGGTGTTGGGATGGCGGGGTCTTCGGTAGCGGGTGCCCGGGCTTGCAGCTGTGGCAGCGCCCGCTTGAGCCGCGGACGAGCGCGAACCGCGGACGAGCGTGAGCCGCAGCATCAGCCGCTGATACGCGCCTTCACCAAACCGGCGACGGTCTTGCCGTCCGCGCGTCCGGCCACTTTCTCGTTGACGGCCTTCACGATCGCGCCCATCTGGCGCATCGTCGGCTTGGCCCCTAATTCGGCTTCGGTGGCGGCTACTTGCGCGTCCACGATTGCGGCGAGCTCATCGTCGGTGAGGGGTTGCGGCAGGTAGCGAGCGAGAAAATCAGCCTCGGCACTTTCCTTGGCGGCGAGTTCGGGACGTCCGGCCTCCGCATACGTCTGGGCGGATTCGGCGCGGCTGCGCTGCTCCTTGGTGATGATCTTGATCTCTTCGGCATCGCTGAGCTCGCGGGCTTGGTCCCCGGCGACTTCGGCGTACTGAATAGCGCCGAGCGCCATCCGGATCGTCGACTTCGCGAAGTCGTCCTGCTGTTTCATCGCGGCCGTCAGATCCTGGCGCAGACGGTTCTTGATCTCACCCACAGCTCACTCCTCAGAACGGATTCGGTGTCCATTCTCTCACGGGCACAACCGACACCCGGGGCGATGCTGGGCCGGTCCAGGCACAGAAGGTAGACTTCCGATTTGTGGCAGTTTCAGATCTTCCGGACATCATTCATGACCTCGATCGGTCGTTGACCTCGATCGAGGCCGTTGTCGACCCCGAATCCAAGAAGATCGAGATCGCAAAACTGGAGGAAGAGGCTGCGGCCCCCGACTTGTGGAGCGACCAAGCAAACGCCCAACTGGTCACCAGCCGGCTCTCCCGACTGCAAGGCGACGTCGAGCGCGTCGAAAACCTTCGTCAGCGCCTGGACGATGTACAAGTGCTGCTCGAACTCGCCGATGAAGAAGGCGACGCCGACAGCGTGGCCGAGGCCGAGCACGATGTGAACGCGTTGAAGTCCGAGATCGACGCCCTCGAGGTGCGCACCCTGCTGAGCGGTGAGTACGACGAGCGCGATGCACTGGTCACGATCCGTTCTGAGGCCGGCGGCGTGGACGCCGCAGATTTCGCTGCGATGCTGCTTCGCATGTACGAGCGCTGGGCCGAGCGTCACGGCTACGGTGTCGAGGTCTACGACGTCAGCTACGCCGAGGAGGCGGGCATCAAGTCAGCCACCTTCACCGTGAAGTCCCCCTACGCCTACGGGACGCTATCGGTCGAGCAAGGCACCCACCGCCTGGTGCGGATCAGCCCGTTCGATAACCAAGGCCGCCGCCAGACCAGCTTCGCCGGTGTCGAGGTCTTGCCGGTCGTGGAGGAGACCGACCACATCGACATTCCCGAAGCCGACATCCGCATCGACGTCTTCCGCAGCTCAGGGCCGGGCGGCCAGTCGGTGAACACCACCGACTCGGCGGTTCGAATCACCCACCTGCCGACGGGTCTGGTGGTCAGCTGCCAGAACGAGAAGAGCCAGATCCAGAACAGGGCCGCCGCGCTACGCGTCCTGCAGGCCAGGCTGCTCGAGAAGGCCCGGCAAGACCGCGAGGCCGAGATGAATGCGTTGAAGTCCGACGGCAATTCGTGGGGCTCGCAGATGCGCAGCTACGTGCTGCACCCCTACCAGATGGTCAAGGACCTGCGCACAAACTACGAGACCGGCAACACCGATGGGGTCTTCGACGGTGAGATCGATGCGTTCATCGATGCCGGCATCCGCTGGCGTCGTCAAGAAGAAGCCGTCGCCTGATCGAGCCCTCGCCTGATCGAGCGCTCGCCGGATCAAGCCGCCACCCGGGATCAAGCCGCCACCCGCCACCCGATCGGCTGACACTGAATCAGCCGAGGCCGAATCGAATGAGAGACAACGATCGACTACGGCATCGTCCAGCGTGGCGAGTTGATCACCAAAGATAACGGTTTACACTCATGAGGTGGGCTGAGAGTTTCTCAGGAACCCGCCCTAAGGCTCCGCCCCGGGGAGATTCCTCGCGCGTTGGAAGACGAACAGGACGGTCACGTGATCACATTCGAGGATGTCTCGAAGACCTATTCAGGCCAGACCAAGCCTGCGCTGAGGCATATCAGCCTGCAGATCGACAAGGGGGAGTTCGTCTTCCTCGTCGGTACCTCCGGCTCTGGCAAATCGACTTTCCTGCGGCTGATCCTGCGCGAGTACCGGCCGACCTCCGGCAAGATCTTCGTCCTCGGCAAAGATCTGGTTCATATGCATCAGTGGAAGGTCCCGGCGCTGCGCCGCCAGATCGGCACTGTCTTCCAAGACTTCCGGCTCCTGCCGGGTAAGACCGTCTACGAGAATGTGGCTTTCGGTCTGCAGGTGCTCGGACGCCCAACTTCGCAGATCCGCCAGCTGGTGCCCGAGACCATCGACCTGGTGGGGTTGTCGGGCAAGGAGGACCGCCAGCCCGAAGAACTGTCCGGCGGCGAGCAGCAGCGTGTCGCTATCGCGCGAGCGATCGCCAATGGTCCGAAGATCCTGATCGCCGACGAACCCACGGGCAACCTCGACCCGCAAACCAGCGTGGGCATCATGAAACTGCTCGATCGCATCAACAAGCGTGACACCACGGTCATCATGGCCACCCACGACCAGACCATCGTCGATCAAATGCGCAAACGGGTTCTCGAACTCGACCAGGGCAACCTGGTGCGCGACCAGGCGCGCGGCGTCTACGGCACGGCCTGAGCGGCTGGCCCCCTTGCTAGGAGAGCACTGAAATATGCGACATACCTTCCGCGAGACATGGTCGGGTCTGAAACGCAATGCGTCCATGACCGTCGCTGTCATCGTAACCATGACTGTTTCGCTGACACTGTTCGGCTTGTCGGTGATGACCTTCCAGGAAGTCGATCGGGTCAAGGGCCGCTGGTACGACAAGATCGAGATCTCGGTCTTCTTGTGCACCAAGGATTCGGCCGGCACCAGCCAGTCGGGTAACTGCGAGCCCGGCCAAGACGTCACAGAGGTGCAGCGAGACAGTATTCGCACCAGGCTCGAGCAGAACACCGATGTGGACGAGGTCTTCTACGAGTCGAAGCAGGAGGCCTACGAGGATTACCAGCGCACCTACGCCGACTCCCCGCTGCTCGACAGCCTGAAGGTTGATCAGATGCAGGATTCGTTCCGGGTGAAGCTCATCGACCCAGAGAACTATCAAGGGGTGGTGGCCGAGGCGTCGAGCCTGCCAGGTGTGCAAAATGTGCTCGACCTGCACGAGGTACTCGACCCGATCTTCTCGGTCTTGAACGGCTTGAAGTGGGGGACGATGGGCATGGCTGTGCTGCTGCTCGCAGCGGCGATGCTGCAGATCGGCAACACGATCCGGATGTCCGCGTTCACCCGTCGTCGAGAGATCGGCATCATGCGTTTGGTCGGTGCCTCGAACCTCTACATCATGCTGCCGTTCGTTCTAGAAGCCCTCTTCGCGGGGGTCGTCAGCACGATCCTCTCCGGGAGCGCGCTGTTGGCGTCCTATCAGTTCCTCATCGAACGAAACGCTAAAGTCTCGATCCAGGCTTTACCCTGGATTACGTGGTCCGACGCATGGTTGGCGGTCGGGCTGGTTGCAATCGTCGCGGTAGTTCTGTCTATCTTGCCCACGTTGATTACGACGCGGAGGTATCTCCGTGTTTAGACGTTGGACGCACAGACAGGGGGCTGAGTGCCGTGACTCAAAGTCCTGCAAGGACTGCCCACAACCATTCGACTCCTTCTCGACCCTCGCGTTGGCTGAGACGCGCACTTACGGGGTTGATCGTCGTCGGCTGCATCAGCCCCTTCGCCACCTCCGCCCGAGCGGACGAGCTGGACGATCAGCAGTCCAGCCTGCAAAACCAGATCCAGCAGTCCGGCGCTGCGATCGACAGCCACCATTCGGCGTTGGACGCTGCCAGCGCCGAGGTCGCGAGTTCTCGTCAGGCGCTCGCTGACGCGCAGGCTGCGCTGGCCAAGGCGCAAAGCGAGCTCGACGCGGCCCGAGCTGTCGATCAGCAGAAGGCCGCCGAGCTGGCGAATGCCGAGCAGGAGCTCACGGACGCGAAGACCGCGGTTCAGTCGGGCCGCGCCGCCGTCGACGCCCAGCAGAGCAAGGCCGCGCAGGATATGCGCACCGCCCATCAGCAAAACACCGGCATGTTGTCGATCGGTATGCTCTTCGTCGATACCCAAGATGCCGGCAGCGTCAATTCGCGCGTGCAGTGGGCATCGACCCTGTATAACGCGAACTCCAGCGAGTTGAACCGCCTCAGCGAGATGCAGTTGCAGCTGCAGAACGCTCAAACGCAGATGGCGACCCTCGAGAACAACGCGCGCGTCATACGGGAGGCGGCAGCTGCCCAACTCAGCGTCACCCGCAGTGCCGAGCAGGCTGCCGACAACGCTGCCGGCCAGGTCTCGCAGCTGGTGGCCGCGAATGAGGCTGCAGAGGCTGCCGCGGCGCAGCTGTTGGCTGAGGAGCGTGCCGCCTATGCCTCAATGCAGGCCGAGATGGACTCGGTGACCCAGCAGATTCAAGAACGTAATGCCCGCCAGGCCGCTGAGGCCGAGGCTGCGGCAGCAGCAGCCCGGGCCGCCGCAGCTGCGCAAGCGGCGGCAGAGGCGCAAGCCGCTGCAGCGGCGCAGGCTGTCGCTGCCCAACAGCAGCAGGCCCCGGCACAGCAAGCTCCGGCCCAGCAGGTTGCTCAAGCTCCGGCTGCCTCCAGCGGCTCCGGGTTCCCGCTCTATACCCCGGCCAACGGCCCCTACACCTCGCCCTACGGCTATCGCACCAACCCGGTGCTCGGTTACTCCGAGCTGCATGACGGCCTCGATATCGGCGCGTCCTGTAACACTCCGGTCTATGCGGCGTCGTCCGGCACGGTGACGCAGGCATCGCCAGCAGCGTCGACCGGTGGTTGGGGCAACCGGGTCGTCCTCGATAACGGCACCATCAACGGCCAGCAGGTGAGTACCGGCTACAACCACATGAGCAGCTATATCGTCGGCGTCGGCCAGTGGGTCGACCGGGGACAGGTGATCGGCTACATCGGGACGACGGGTCTGTCGACCGGCTGCCATCTGCACTTCCACGTCTGGATCAACGGGTCGGTCACCAACCCGGCTCCGTACTTGTGAGCCGTCAGCTGATCGGCAGCTAGCAGTTCAAACCCCGTCGGGACGCCTTGATAGGCTTCCCGACGGGGTTAGTTCGTCCCCGGTGACGCAGAACGGGAGAAGCCATGCCACGCGAGAAGGGCCGCGCAATGGTCGCGCGCAACAAGAAAGCGCTGCATGACTTTCACATCGGCGACCGCGTCGAGGCAGGCATCGTGCTCACCGGCACCGAGGTCAAATCGCTGCGTGCTGGGCGCGCTACTCTGACCGATGCCTTCGCCACGATCGACAACGGCGAGGTCTGGCTGCGCAACGCGAATATCCCCGAATACGAGTTCGGCACCTTCCACAACCACGCAGCCAAACGCAACCGCAAGCTGCTGCTGCATCGTCAGCAGATTCGCAAGTTGGAGCGCCAGCTGTCGGAATCCGGACGCACGCTGGTGCCGCTGGCGATCTACTTCAGTGATGGTTTCGCGAAGGTTGAGATCGCGGTGGCGACCGGTAAACGCGAATGGGACACGCGATATGCAGCGCGATGTCGAGCGTGAGATGGCTGAGAGGCGTCGCCGGCTCGGACAATGAGACGGGTTGCCCCGAACTATGAGAGTCTGTGCGACTCCTGTAAAGTATTCCTCGGCAGACCTCCTTGTCAGAGCAACACCCTGTATCTAAGCTCCGACTTGCTGCCGTGAACCAACGTCTTCGAGAACGGTCGCACATGCAGTCTCCCACCCCGAAACCTCCGCCGAAACAGCCTGCTACCGGAGTGCTCAACGGAGCCGTCTACACCGCTTGTCGTGAAGCAGTGCGTATCATGACCCGGATTCCCGTCGCAACACGCTGGACGATCGTGGTGATGTGGGATGTGGCGTCGTGGGTATTGGCGATGTTGGTTGTGGTAGGTCTGCGTTACGACTTTTCGTTGAATGAAACGCATTGGTTGTGGGTTCTCGGTTACACCGTGGTGATGGTTGGTTTGCAGCTTGCTGGTGGGCTGGTGACTCATGCATACTTGGGTCGGCACCGTACTGGGAGTTTCGGTGAGGCCACGTGGTTGGGTGCGTTCATTTTGGTGATCGCGATTCCGTCTGGGGTTGTGCTCGGTGCGGTGGCGCCGGGTTTCCCGCGGACGGTTGGTGTGATGTTGCCGCCGCTGGCGCTCCTGATCATGACGGTAGGGCGCGGTGTCTACCGCACTATCTTGTCGATCGGGCAGCGCCGTACCTCGGTGACGGCAGAGCCTGTGCTGATTTATGGTGCGGGTAATGCTGGTCACCAGATCGCTCAGATGGTCGATATCGCAGCCGAGCCGCCGTATTCGATCGTGGGATACGTCGATGACGATCCGCGCAATCGTTATCACCGGGTGCTGAGCTACAAGGTGCTGGGCGCCGGTGATGATCTGGTGGCGATGGCTCAGAAGATGGGTGCCGGCAAGGTGATCGTCGCGATCTCTGATGCGTCCGCAGACCTGCTGGGTCGGGTCAGCAGCCAGTGCAAGGCAGCCGATCTCGAGGTCGTGGTGATTCCGCCGGTGCGCGAGATGATCGATGGGCAGTTCACGCTGGGATCACTGCGTGAGTTCAACGTGGCCGACCTATTGGGACGCCGCCCAATCGAGACCGATCTGGAAGAGATCGCCGACTACATCGCCGGGCGGGTGGTGTTGATCACTGGTGCGGGTGGGTCGATCGGCTCAGAGCTTTCACGTCAGGTTTCCCGGTTAGGGCCGACTAAACTTGTGCTGCTTGACAGGGACGAATCCGCACTGCACAGCGTTGAATTGGCGATCTACGGCAGCGGGCTGCTGAACAGTGACGACCTGGTCTTGTGCAGCATTCGCGACTATCGATCGCTACAAAGGGTCTTCGAGCATCACCGTCCCGAAGTTGTCTTCCACGCAGCCGCCTTGAAGCATCTGCCGTTGTTGGAGCGTTTCCCCGAAGAGGGCTGGCAGACCAATGTGCTCGGTACCTTGAATGTGCTGCGTTGCGCACATGAGGTCGGCGTCGATCACTTGGTGAATATCTCGACGGACAAGGCCGCTGATCCCTCGAGCGTGCTCGGACGCACCAAGCGGATGGCCGAGCGGCTGACTGCCTGGTACGCAGCCCGCTATGACCTGCGATACTTGTCGGTGCGGTTCGGGAATGTACTCGGCTCGCGGGGTTCGGTGCTCTTTACCTTCCGCGCACAGATTGAGCAGGGCGGCCCGGTGACGGTGACTGATCCGGATGTGACCCGCTATTTCATGACGATCCCTGAGGCGTGCGAGCTTGTGCTGCAGGCAGGTGCTATCGGTCAGCCAGCAGATGTGTTGGTGCTTGACATGGGTGAGCCGGTGAGGATTCTCGATGTCGCCGAGCGGTTGATTGCTGAGTCGAAGCGCGATATCGAGGTGCAGTTCACTGGCCTTCGTGAGGGTGAGAAGATGCACGAGGTGTTGTTCAGCGGTGAAGAGGCAGGAGTGCCGAGCGACCATCCGTTGATTAATCGGGTGAGTGTACCGAGCCTGGATCCGGGTCTGTTGCCCTTGACTCCACGCAACAAGGACGAGATGGTCGAGTTGTTGGAGAGCGAGCCGAGTATTCCGGTACGGCTGCGGAGCCTTCGGTATGAGGGGGCGGACGTCGCCTTGTAAGTGCAGTGCCGTACTAATTGCCAGATGCATGCTTGCTTGTGATCGTCTGCTCAGGGTTGTGACCGGAGGATTAATGGAATTGGGACTAAAAGGCAAGACCGCTTTGGTCGTCGGAGCGAGCAAAGGGATCGGTCGTCAGATCGCCTTGAGCTTGGCAACCGAAGGCGTCCAGGTCACTGGGGTCGCTCGCTCTGCTGACTTACTGAAATCCTTGACTCAGGAGCTTGTAGCTACTTGTCCTAACGACCATGCAGTTTTTCAGGCCGATGTGATGCTTGAGGAGCCCGCTGGATTAGCTCGCAAAATTCTAGACGAACGTGGCGATATGGACATCGTCGTTCACAACGTAGGCGGCTCATTAGTTAGTCGCGACCCGCTGGGATCCATCGAAGAATGGCACTATGCCTGGCAGTTTAACGCAGGCGCATCGGTTGCGATGAATCATGTACTGATTCCCCCGATGCTCAAGAGAGGGAGCGGCCGAGTTATCCACATTTCGTCCATCTCTGCCGTGATGTTGCGAGGTAACCCACTGTACGCCGCGTCAAAGGCATTCCTTAATGCTTACGTCACAACGGTGGGCCGCGCTCTGGCCCCGAAAGGCGTAGTGATGGCTGCGGTGATGCCGGGTGCCGTGAGCTTCCCTGGCAGTTACTGGGACAATTATCAGACGAGTGATCCGGCTCGCTGCAACGACTTTCTGTCTCACCATCAGGCAGTCATGAGGTTCGGCAGCCCGCAAGAGATCGCAGACGTCGTCACCTTCTTGGCCAGTGAGCGATCATCTTTTATGCAGGGTGCCATCGTGCCTGTTGACGGCGCGAACATGTGAGTGAGTGGTATATGAGGCGAATCCTGGATTTTCTTGGCTCGGCTGCTGCGCTAGTAGTACTTTCTCCACTGATGATTGTAATTAGCTTCGTGGTTGCGCTCACCTCACCCGGCGGGGTCTTCTTTCGAGGTGAGAGAGTGGGGCAGTATGGAGCGCCGTTTTACATCCTAAAGTTTCGCTCTATGGTCAGAGATGCTGAGGGTCATGGAAAATGGAATGTCGGAATGGACGACCCTCGTGTGACTTCGATTGGCAGGTTCTTGCGCGCATCGAAGCTAGATGAGCTTCCGCAGTTCATCAATGTGCTGCGTGGCGATATGAGCCTCGTAGGACCACGTCCAGAATTGCGATACTACGTCAATATGTATACCGATGAAGAGTCTCAAATTCTTTCGATGCGACCAGGTATCACTGATTGGGCGTCTTTGGTGAATTACTCTCAATATCGCGAATTTACTCAGGCTGACGACCCAGATGATTACTACTTAACGAGTGTTAGGCCTTTGAAACTATATCTTCAACTCTATCAACTCAAGCATCAGTCTGTGGCCGACTACCTTCGCGTGCTTCTCTGGACTGCTGCTCGCCTGGTGCGGAAGAATCTTGCACTCCCCAAAGATGTGCAAACCGCAATCTGGGATTTCGAGAGCCAACAGCCGACAGCTGATCGGACTAACAGTGAATAGTAGAGAACTCGCTTGGCGGATACGTCGGCACGGTATCGAGATGACCCATCTATCGCAGGGCTCTCACATCGGCTCTATCCTGTCGGTAGCTGATATCGTGGCCGTGCTTTATGCTGGGATTGCCCACGTCAACCCAGATGACCCGCAGTGGGATGGACGTGATCGGATCATCCTCAGCAAGGGGCACGCGGGCGCGGCGATTTATGCTGCATTGGCAGAACGTGGCTTCTTCGACGTGGCTGAGTTGGCCACTCATTACGCTGATGGCAGCCGTCTATCTGGCCATGTGTCTCACAAAGGTGTTCCCGGCGTGGAGTTGTCGACAGGGTCTCTTGGCCACGGACTATCGGTTGCGTCCGGAATGGCATATGCGGCCAAGCTGGACGAGAAGCAACACAGAGTGTTTGCGATCTTGGGTGACGGCGAATGCGATGAAGGTTCCGTATGGGAGGCGGCCCTCGTGGCGAGTCACTACAGCCTCGGCAATCTGGTCGCGATCATCGACCACAACCGAATGCAGAGCCTTGACTATTGCGAGAGCACGATCGCGCTGAATCCGTTCGCAGATAAACGGCGGGCGTTCGGCTGGAACACGATCGAAGTCGATGGGCATGACCATGGGGCGTTACAGAAAGCGCTAGAAGGCTGCCATGGCTCCGAGAAGCCGACCGTTGTGATCGCCGAGACGATCAAAGGCAAAGGTGTCTCGTTCATGGAGCAGAACATCCTGTGGCACTATCGATTCCCCCACGAAGGAGAGGAATACGACAACGCAGTCGCCGAGCTGGATGCCCAGCGCCCAGCCGGTGTGGGGCGAAGCGGGGTGTACACCCGATGAGAGACCGTTTCGTCAGCACTCTGATGGGGTTGGCCGCCAAGGATTCGAACGTCCACCTGATCACAGGAGATCTCGGATTCGGAGTACTCAAACCCTTCTGGGAGCAGTTCCCTAAACAATTCACCAATGCCGGTATTGCTGAACAAAACATGACCAGCTTCGCTGCAGGCATGGCGCTGGAAGGCAAGACCGTTTTCACCTATTCGATCGGCAACTTCCCCACCCTGCGTGCAATTGAGCAGATCAGAAACGACTGCGCCTACCACGAGGCGAATGTGAAGATCGTCTGTGTCGGCGGCGGATTCGTCTACGGGGCCCTTGGTATGAGTCACCACGCCACCGAAGACCTAGCAATCATGCGGGCGCTACCCAATGTCACCGTTGTGGCGCCAGCAGACGCCGACCAGGCCCAGTTGGCTACCGAAGCCATCTACGCTCAGCCCGGGACTTGCTATCTTCGGCTTGGTCGCGGCGGCGAGCCCAAACTCCACGATTTGTCTGGTGACTTCCAGATTGGCAAGGCGGTGCCGGTGTTCGAAGGCGCAGATATTGCTCTGCTATTCACCGGTGCCATCGGGGACGAGGTTCTGGAAGCACGCACACTTCTCGCGGATCAGGGAATCGATGCCGCCGTCATCTCTTTCCCCACACTCAAACCACTCGATATCGACGCTGTGGTCGAGTTGGCTGCGCGATTCGATATCATGGCGTCTGTCGAAGAACACAGCGTTCTTGGTGGTCTCGGCGGCGCGATCGCCGAGATCCTCGCCGAGTTGCCGAGACCTCAAGCACGCCTGGTTCGCATCGGGCTCAACGACCAATACTCCAGCATTGTCGGAACCCAAAAGTATCTTCGTGGCGAGTACGGCATGAGCGCGCGGGCCATCGCAGAGCGGGTCGGTGAAGCGCTCGATGGCTAGGGTCCTCATTTTCGCGAACGATAACAGCACCATCTACAACTTCCGCCGGGAGCTACTGGGCCAACTGGTCACCGACGGTGACGAGGTCTTCCTGGTGCTGCCTAGTCATGAGCGGAACGTGGTTTTCCGGGAGATGGGCTGCAAGGTACAGGAGATTCCTTTTAGCCGATTCGGCACCAATCCTGTGCGAGAGTTCATGTCGTTGGTGCGCTACGCGAAAACCATCCGCAGCATTTCACCCGACGTCGTACTGACCTATACGGCAAAGCCCAACATTTACGGTGGGTTAGCGGCGCAAGTATGTCGCGTCCCGTACATCAGCACGGTCACAGGCTTGGGTAGTGCATTCCAGTCTGATGGTCTGCTGCAAAGACTCAGCGCCCAGCTGCAACGTTTCGCCTTCCGCAGAGCACGGCGGGTCTTTTTTCAGAACTCCGAGAATCTTGCAGTGTTCCAACACCTCGGAATCGTACGAGATCAGGTTGCGGTGCTGCCAGGGTCGGGGGTCAATCTTGATCTCCATCAGCTTGAACCGTATTGCTCTGACGAGCCCGCCACCAGATTCATCACGGTCTCGCGGATACGCCGCGACAAGGGGTTCGACGAACTGTTCGAGATGATCCGAGAAGTGAGCACGAAACGTTCAGATGTGGAGTTCCACATCGTCGGATGGTATGAGGATGACTCCTATCGGGCACCCGTCGAGGCCATACAGACCGAGTATCCAGTCACCGTTCATGGAAGTGTCTCCCAGGAGCGCGTTCACGAGTTGATCGCTGGATGCCACGCGCTGATACACCCGTCCCACCACGAGGGGATGGCAAACGTTGTGCTGGAGGCGTCTGCAGCCGGAGTGCCCTGTCTCGCGTCCGATATTCCCGGGTGCCGAGAGGCGATACGAGACGGTGAATCAGGACTTCTCTTCCAGGTGAACGACACGGATGCGCTTGTGGAGGCCGTCGAGCGGTTCTTGGCCCTGTCATGGGTGCAACGGCATGAGATGGGGCTCACCGCCCACCAAAAGATGGTTGCGGAATTCGACCGTCAGGCTGTTGTCCAGCGCTATGTCGAAGAGATCAGAAATCTGACAGTAGATTCAAGTACGGAAGTGGGCGTCTAATTAATGAAGGTTCTCATCACCGGCGGAGCCGGGTTTATCGGTTCCAACCTTGCCCGCTATATCGGCGAGCAGGGCGGGTACTCGGTTCGGATCCTCGACGACCTCAGCACGGGGACGCGGACGAACCTTGTCGGCCTCGACGTTGAGTTCATCGAGGGCACCATCCTCGACTACGATACCGTCAAGGCCGCTGCTGCGGGCGTCGATTCGATTGTGCACCTGGGCGCCATCCCGAGCGTGCCCCGCTCGATTGCTAACCCCCGAGCCAGTCACGAGGCCAATACAACGGGCACTTTGAATGTTCTGGAAGCCGCTCGTGAGGTCGATGTCGAGCATGTCGTGGTGGCGTCGTCGAGTTCGGTGTACGGCTCGAACCCTAAGTTGCCGAAGAGCGAGTTCGACTGGACTCGCCCGATGAGCCCGTATGCGGTGAGTAAGCAGGCAACCGAGGGCTACGCCATCGCCTATCAATACTCTTATGGGTTGAAGACGCTGGCCTTCCGATTCTTCAACGTTTATGGCCCGCTTCAGCCTGCCGACCACGCTTATGCGGCCGTGATCCCCAAGTTTCTGGATGCTGCCATGAACGGACGCCCTGCAGTGGTTCACGGCGACGGTGAGCAGTCGCGCGACTTCACCTATGTTGACACCGTCTGCGCTGTCATCTTCGAGGCCGTGAAGCAGCAGACCTTTTCGCCTGACCCGGTGAACCTCGCGTACGGCACCAACACCACGCTGCTGGAGTTGCTGGCCGAGATGGAGACCCAACTCGGGCACCCCATCGCTCGGGAACACACGGAAAGCCGCACCGGCGACGTTCGAGCATCCCAAGCAGATAACAGCCGAGTTCGCGAAATGTTCCCTTCAGTGCAGCCAGTTCCATTGGAGCAGGGGTTGGCGGCTACCATCGAGTGGTTCAAGCAGGAGGCCGAACGCGCATGAAATTGGACGATGCCAAAGTCGCGGTGATCGGGCTCGGCTACGTGGGTCTGCCACTCGCGGTCGAGTTCGGTAAGAAGCGACCCGTCATTGGCTTCGACATCAAAGCGAAGCGGGTCGAAGAACTTGCCGACGGCTACGACCACACCCTCGAAGTCGAGCCAGACGAATTGGCTGCATCAGATGTTCGCTTCACCGCTGATGAAGCCGATCTAGATGACGCGAACATCTTCATCGTCACGACCCCCACTCCGATCGACCAACACAAACAGCCGGACTTGGGCCCTTTGCTGTCGGCGACGCGGACCATCGGCAGGCACCTGTCGGCCGGTGACATCGTGATCTACGAGTCCACCGTTTACCCCGGCGCAACCGAAGAAGAGTGCGTCCCGCTGCTCGAGCAAATCAGCGGTCTGGGCTTCAACGAAGAATTCTTTGTCGGCTACAGCCCGGAGCGCATCAACCCCGGGGACAAGGAACATCGCGTCCATAACATCGTCAAGGTCACCTCCGGTTCAACCCCTACGATTGCTGACCTGATTGACGAGCTTTACCGCTCAATCGTCACCGTGGGTACCCACCGCGCCCCGTCGATCAAGGTTGCCGAGGCAGCCAAAGTCATCGAGAACACCCAGCGTGATGTGAACATTGCCCTGATGAATGAACTGGCCATCTTGTTCAACCGACTGGGCATCGATACTGAAGATGTTCTCCTCGCTGCGGGCTCAAAGTGGAACTTTCTCAACTTCCGCCCGGGCTTGGTGGGGGGCCACTGCATCGGTGTCGATCCCTACTACTTGACGTATAAGGCACAGGCCGTCGGGTATCATCCCGAGATCATCCTGGCTGGGCGACGCCTCAACGATTCGATGGGTACGTACGTCGTCTCGCAACTCGTCAAGAAGATGACAAAGGCAGGTATCCTTGTTCGAGGTTCCCGTGTTCTCGTGCTCGGGCTGACTTTCAAGGAGAACACCCCGGACCTCCGCAATTCTCGCGTGATCGACATCATCCGCGAACTGGAGGATTATGGAGTGCTCGTCGACGTCCATGACCCATGGGCTAGCCCGGAGGACGCGTTAGAGCATTACTGTATCGAATTAGTTCGGGTACCTGAGGAGTCGGCTTACGATGCTATCGTCGTCGCAGTGGGGCATCGCCAGTATATAAACGCAGGAATTGAATGCGTCCGGAGATACGGCGCTCCGTCGGGGTACGTTCTGTATGACCTGAAGGGCTCATTTCATTCAACCGCTCTCATGTAACTCTCTGAGGAGCTCGATTTGCGTACAGAGAAGTCAGAATCATATCGAATCGACGTATTTCGGTCCGATGAGATTTCGCGTGGCAGGCCAGCATCCGCCGACCGCGTTGCCGTAAGTAGTGGTTTCGGAAACATTCCGTTTGCGCAATGTTCGGCTGTATGGTGCGTCCTGCTTGATGAAGATGAAAAGTAGACTCCGGTCCGAGCCTCGTTATCCAGCTCGCTTACCGCCAGAGAAGTTGAGCGCGGAGGATCGCGTCTACGCTCGACGGCCCCCAATTTCGCCGTTAGGGCTGATATGGGGCGCATGGTTATCTGTCATCTTGGCGCTGGCGCTGGCGCATATCTCGATTGAGGAGCCGACGTTACTTGCCGAGATGCTCTTGATAATGCACTCAGCAGGCGCGGTAGCAGTTCTGGTCAAGTCTAGTGGACGCGCTGTGGGTGGCATACTAGCCGTGTCGCTGATACTCCGAACAGTGATCGTTTTCTGGGATCTAAACTTCAGTAGTCTCTTTACCCTTCCGAATAGTGGCGTTGACAGCGAGGTCTATTATTCTTGGGCTGTTCAGGTGAGTGAGAATCCCCATCTGATATTTGAAGATATCCGCGGTGGCGTGTTCTCAAAGATTTGCGGCATTGTGTTCTGGCTTATCGGACCGGTTCGTGCAGTTGTGCAGTACACTAACGCGTTGTTGGGATTAAGCTCGATTGTATTGATTATGCACGCTATGGAATACCTGCCGCTGACTCGGAAGCGTCGGATTCGAGTGCTAACTGTAGCGGCTTTATTGCCGAACGCGTTAGTGCTTTCGTCGATCTTTCTCCGTGAGAGTCTTGTGTCCTTTCTCGTCGCGGTTTCGGTATATCATTTCATTCGGTGGTTCAATTCCGGCAGGGTATTTAACGTCATTGGCGCACTTGCGCCAATAGTTGCTGGGGCCTCATTACATGCAGGCATCATCGGAGTCGGCGTTGGATATGCGGTAGTGATCCTGTTCTATCGTCCCAAGACGGCTAAGTTTGGATGGAGCGTCCAGAGTTTCGCCTATTTCGGCTTGCTCTTCGTTGTCATCTATTTGGTAGCGCATCAATATCCAGACGTCTTTCTTGGCAAGTTTCAGAATTATGGCTCAGAGGCTGAGCTGGTCGAAGCGACGAATCGACGAAGTGGAGGTTCACAGTATCTGACGGGGCTGGTTGTAACCGGCTATCTCGACCTGTTGCGTTTTGGTCCGTTGCGCGGAGTATATTTTCTTGGCTCCCCGATGCCTTGGGATATACGAGGCGTCATGGATCTGCTCACCTTTGCTTTGGATTCTGTCTTCTATTTGGGTGTGCCGATCCTGGCGTTATTAAGGTTACCTCGATTGAATGAACGAGAACGCGCGCTGGCCATTGCGCTGTTAGTGGTGCTTGCGGTCGCTACTCTCGTGTTCGGCGCAGGGGTTGGCAATTCAGGCACCGCCACCCGTCACCGCTTTAAGCTGTTAGCAATCCTGATGGCGCTACTTGGTATTTGTGAGACCGCTTTGGTGAAGGCGCGACAATCGGGAGTCAAGCGAAAGAGGGCAAGAGTCTAGACTAGAACGGACAGATACTGAAGTGCAGTAGCGCTCGGGGCCTGTAGAAAATTAATCACGAGTAAAATAATGCATATTTGCACCAGCGTCCGTGCGTCCACTATGTCGATTGGGGCCTCCAGTGCGGTGCAGAATAGATTGTATAGTCACAGATGGGGCTTGCTTATGGGATCGACAGGAAAAATGCCGCTCCATGATGAAACGAGAACCACAATGGTTGAGAAAGCTACGTATGTCGACTGGATAGAATACTCGTGAGCGCGTCCAGATTCCTTTATGTAGCAACTGCTTCTGTAAACGCTGGCTCGGCGGTGCTCCCCCAGTTCGCTGGTCTGCTTTTTCTGTCGACGGCTGAGTATGGCAACTTTTCTCTAATCTATCTGGTATACTCTTTAGGTATTTCGCTTTCTCTTTCTTTGCTATCTGAGCCGTGGCATGTTCATGTCATAGCAGGGGGCAGCGAAGAGTGGAATGGCTATGGGTCAATGGGCCTTGTGGTTGGTTTAGTGATAGGCAGTTGGACGGGTATTGTTGCTTGTGCTGTCGGGTACTCGGTCTGGATAGCGCTGTTCGCGGGTGTGGCGATTGGCGCATCAGTGTTTCGCGGAGGGACCCGATATTATTTGGTTCAGCAACGAATGTTGGGCCGAGCGATTGCTGCGGATCTACTCTTTATACTATTGCTCCTGTCAGGTCTACTGATGTTTATGAGGTGCGGTCTGGGCGGGATTACGTCGGTCTATTCCGCGTGGGCCCTTGCGGCGTTGATGTCGGCGACGATTCTGCCGAGGTTCTTTAGGCCGCATTTTTCAGTGGCTGAGTGGTTCAGGAACCATCAGGAATCGATACGCCGGTTGCTGGCTGATTCGCTCCTGATGGATCTTGGAGCAATCTTTACTCCACTCTTGATGGCGCCTGTGATGGGGGCTTATGCCTTCGGGACATATCGTGCGCTTTCAACGGTGAGCGCGCCAGTTCGATTGATACTGAACCCCCTGAGACCCTGGTTATCAGGACTTCCTCGCAGTTCCGCGTCGGCTGGCGGGAAGCTATGGCTGGCTGTCGTCTTATCCGGAGGCATTCTGTCAGCCGGTGCATTCGCGTGCCTTTGTGTGATCGGCGCTTGGGAGTTGGAGATCGGGGCACTGGCGTCGCTTGTTGTATTCCGCCTGCCGGTTGCTCTTGTTGTTTGGTCCAACTTTATGGGCCACTACGCATATATTCGGTGTAGGCTTTCGTTGCCAGGTAGGGCCTTGCTGAGTGGGCGCGTGCTGCAGACCCTGGCGGTTACCGTCTTGCCCCTTCTAGGTCTTTTCTTGCTGCAGCTGAGTGGAGCGATTTGGGGGATCTGCTCTGCCAGCATTTTGACGGCTATTATCTGGACCGTATTTGAGAAACATTTTGGGCGGTTGGGGAAGTAGGGTCTGCGCTTGACATTAAGTGTGGAGGTGCGGCGGAAGAACTGCGTCGAGCCAGACCTGCGCCCAGGCAGAATAGCTGTACTGAGACTTGATTAGCTCGTGCCCGGTTGCGCCCCTCTTTCTGCGTTCGGTGGGGGATTCGTTAATGCACTCTGTGATCGACGTAAGCCATTCTTCATTGCTGCGGGGTGTCCAACCTGCCGCTCCAAGGAGTACGTCCTGGTTAACGCCAACGGGACTACCGATCATGGGTAGGCCCGTAGCACCGTACTGCAGTAGCTTGTAGGCGCACTTTCCTTGGGACCAGGGATCGTCAGTGAGTGGCATTATTCCGACATCGGCCGACTGGAGATCGCGTGCAAAGGAATTTACGGTCCAGTCCACCCTCTCGATCATCTTGTCGAGGAGACCAAGCGAGGCCGATCCGGCACTGATCACTCGGAGGCGGAGCCCTATCGTCGAGTGTGCCTGGAGTAGTGGGTCTTCAATGGTTTTAAGATAGTGCTCGGTTCCCGGAGACCCAATCCAGACCGCGAGTGGGGCGGTGGTGCTGTAGTTGTTCTTCTTCTGATATTGGTCAGGGTGGACACAGCTAGGTATCTGTAGAACTCGATCTGTGTATTCGCGGGCCTGACGCTCAAGGATTGAGTTGCCACAGATGACGAGGTTCGCTGCTTCGACAGCTCTTTTCCAAATTTCGGCCTTGGGGAAGGGCCCCCTGGTTGCAATCGCCAGTGCGTCGTCAAAGTCATAGACACCGTGTGTCGCCTTCCGGAGTAGGTTGGACTCGATGGCGCCTGAACTGAAGGGACTGGCGCGCCGGGACAGCAACAGGCTGCCTGCGTGGTGTCTGCGGGCCTGGAGGCGGATGTTGCACTCTGCTCTTAGGGTGGCTCCTGGGTTTCTGAGTAGAGTCGCGAATCCCAGACGGGGGGAGTTCAAGTAGCCAAAATGCGTTGCTTCCAGACAGAGGTAGTCCACCCAATCGTGGACTCGGACTCGCGCGCTTCCAGCGCTTTTGCCGTAACTTGCGACTGTCGTTAAGGGTACTTGCTGCATCGGGTGCTTTCTACACGGGGCCGTTGAGACAGTCTTTAGTCTCGCAAGACCTGGGCCTTCTTCATGATGGGCCTTGCTTGGACGACAGTCAAATGAACGATGAGATTCAGACGATCCATGACGCAAGACGGGACTGGGTGGGGTGTGAGCGCGCCCAGCATCCGAATTGGGCCGAGCAGGAATTGCCGGTGGGCAGGACGATGGGAGTCCGCTTGTCTTGATGCCGGGTACGGGGGCATTTCCCGTCCGAGCAAGCCGCGCTGAAGGTGCTTTACTTGGGGAGTTGGTCGCTGGACCCGAAGGACACCGGACAGGGCCGCTCGACCCAACGCTGGTTGAGTCGGCCCGGGGCGCGGTATCGGCATCGCTGCCGATTCGTTTCCCCGGGCCGCTCACCGAACTCGGCGTACGTGTCTCCACGTACCGGGCTCTCCACAGGTGCTGCCGTCAGGCGGTCGTGGGTTCGGCCCAGTGCGTGGGGATCGCGCGTCGGTAGCGGTATCTCCGGATCGTGACCGAGGCGGGGTTGAGCAGTTCGATCCCGTCCGCTGACAGCGGGAGCCACTGCGCGTTGGGGTTGGTGAAACGTCGGCGGACTTGCCTCCAGCGCCAGCGGTGCAGCTTCCGCAGCCACGTGAGCACTCGCCAATTGGCGAAATGACATAGGTGGTTGAGGGTGTGTGTGACTGCACACGGCGTGCCGGAAGGAGTCCACCCATCCGCGAAGGATCTGGTTGATCCTGATCAGGATGGTCCTGGGGTTGGCCTGCGACACTCGATGTGTCAGGGCACGAATTTTGGCCTTCACCGCTTTGAGGGGCCGGTCGGCGATGAAGGTGTACACGTACCACTGGTTCGTTCTCCGCTTGCGGCGCCACTGGATGCGGAACCCCAGAAAGTCGAACCCCTCGCTCATGTGCACCGGGACTGTACCGTAAACGGTGTAACTCCGATCAAGGAGTTGCGTGATGAGTACGCCAGTTGCTGGAACAACGACCTGGCTGGCGACGGCGACTGTTGAGGTGATGTCGCAGTCGGCGCGTCCGGGATCTGGGCTGACCTCATTTGATGGCTGTGGCGGTCGTGAGTTCGCTGTCATGCCGAGCAGTCGGCGTGCCGAAGACCGTGTCCTTGATCACGGGACTGCGCCCAGAATATCTAACTCGACTTAATGTAACTTGAGTTATGTGTTATTGCGGGCATGCGGCCTGCTGACCTGTTCGACCGCGAGGCGCAGTGGTCTGACTTGGAGCGTTTCGCGGCATCTACGACGCCTGGGGTGCATCTGGGTATCCTCTATGGGCGAAGGCGCATGGGCAAGAGTTTCCTGCTGCGGCGCTTGGCGGCGCAAACCGGCGGGCTTTATCACATGGCGTTTGAGGAGGAGCCCTCACCGGCCCTTCGTCGCTATCGGTGATGTCGCAATTGTTGTCCGGGACGAAGGCCTTGCGTGGCCGGGCGGAACTCAATCTCCAATTGCGCCCCTTCGATTATCGGCAGACCGCTGAGTTCTATGGGATTGAAGATCCGCTGGTGGCACTTCGTCTCTATTCGATTCTGGGTGGGACACCCGGATACCGCGATCTCATCGGAGTCTCTTCCCCGCAGACTGAGGAGGAACTGGAATCCCTGATTCTTCAAACTGTTGGGAATCCGAGTCATGCCCTGTTTTCAGAGGCGGAGTACCTTCTGCGGGAGGATCCTCGGATCGTCGACCGGTCGCTTTACCATTCTGTTCTTGCGGCGGTGGCTGGCGGGGCTCATACGCCTACGGCAATTGGGCAGCGGATAGGTCGTCCGGCATCTGCGCTAAGTCACCCCCTGGATGTCCTGATCACTTCTGGTTTCCTGGTGCGGCGGGACGATGTCCTTCGTCAGCGTCGCCCAGTTCTAGAGATCGCTGATCCGATAGTGCGATTCTCGGATCTGATCGTTAATCCTTACGGGGCGATGTACGAGGACCGGCGTGGCGTCGTTGCTCTTTCGCGTAGCGGGCCAACCTTGCGTAGCCAGATTTTCAGTCCCACGTTCGAGCAGGTTTCGCGTGAGTGGGTCGCCCGTTATGCTGCAGCCGAGACGTTGGGAGAGATGCCCGGTCATGTCGGCAGCACGGTAGTCAATGATTCGCGGGGGCGTTCTCGATACGACGTCGACGTTGTCGTGCTTGGGGCCGGCCAGCCGCTTCACTCGCGCTCCCCGAACGTGGCGGCGATCGGACAGGCGAAGGATTCCGATGCGGCCCGCACTCTGAATGATCTGTACCGGCTGGAGAGAATTCGTGACCTGATGGCTGCCCGCGGCGCGCGGGTCGGTCAGTCGGCGTGAGCGTTGGTATGAGACCTATCTTGGGCAGATCGTGAACCGTGATGCAGTCGATATCTCAGGGCTGCAGCGGCTTGCGGATCTGCCGCGGCTGTTGCGCTTCATCGCTGCCCGAAGTGGCAGCGGCGTGGTGTGGAGTTCGCTGGCCGGTGACGCCGGGATTCCGCGAACGACTCTTGACCCGTATGTTCGGCTGCTGGAGGCCCCCGACGGGCGGGTGGTCGGTATCGAAGTGAAGGCGGCTGCGACCGTGCAAGCGAAGGATCTTACCGGGCTTGCCTTACTCCGTGACAAGTTGTCGGACAGGTTCGTTGGCGGATATGTGCTGCATACTGGTCCGAGCGTGCGCATGGTCGCTGACCGGGTTACCGCCGTGCCGATCGATGCCCTGTGGCACGATGCCAACCCATCGGCAAATTGACCCCGGCTGATGAGCGCTATGCGCCCAGCATTCGATCTGTTGAGCCGAATTCCCATAGGGCGGGTACCGGGGCCCCAAATAGCCGGTCGGCGAATCGGTGTTCTGGGGTCTGCGTTGTCTGTCGGCTGATTGCCTCGTCACCGTCGCGCGATTGTGTAGGTTCGTGACCCGTGACGGGCTCTGGAGCTACACGATCCGGCAGGGGGAGGGCCCGCAGGGGAGGAGGGGCGAGACGAGTTGGGAGCAGAGGCCCGAACCCCGATGAGGGTTTTTAGCGAGCAGATAGCTGACGCTTGCGCCGCGGCTCTGCACTTCGCCGGTTGCGTCCTCGTCCGTCGGTTGAGAAGCGGTGGACCAACCGCCATCGTTTTGCTGAGACCAACAAATCGGGAAGGAACCCATAACCTCGACTCGTCGCCCCAGACTCGCCATCATCGCGCTCATCGTCTTGGCGCGTCAGTATCGTCGGGCTTGCGGGGTGCTCGGGGTCCCCCCCATCGTCCGCTGAGCGACCCGACTATTTGGAGCTGTCTGAGGTGTGAGCGATGTCGGTGGATAGCGTGCCGTCATGGAAGGAGTAGATACGGTCGCTCATGGCTTGCACGAGGTCCCGATCGTGGGAGATGAGGAGGACGCTGATGCCCTCGTCCGTACGCAAGCTTTTGACTAGTTCCATCATTCTGGCCTGGACGGATAGGTCGAGCATTGAGCTCGCCTCGTCGAGCAGAAGGCAGCGCGGGGACACGAGTAGACACCTGGCCAGGGCCAGGCGTTGCAGTTGGCCGCCGCTCAATTGATGTGGGCGACGGTCGAGCAGTCCGTCTTCGAGCCCCAGCAAAGCAAGTTTTTCACCGATCAGCGTTTGGTGGTTGGTGGTGACGATCTTGAAGAGCTTCAGCGGCTCGGCCATCGAGCGCCTGATGAGCCATCGAGGATTGAAGGCGTTGCGCGGGTCTTGGAAGACGACCTGCACGGCTCGGTGCATCTCGCGTCGGGCCGATTTCGGGAGGCTGGTGATATCGGTGCCCTGGTAGGTGATTCGGCCGCTATCCCACGAGGTCAGTTGATAGAACATTCGCAGCAGGGTTGATTTGCCGCAACCGCTCGGCCCGAACAGACTAACGATTTCACCCTCGTGCACCGTGAAGCTGACGTTCGCGAACACCTGATGCCGGCTCCGGGTGAGTGGGCCCGCGAAGCTCTTGGTCACTTGGGCGAACTCGATCAATGGAGCAGACACAGCACCGACCTCCCTTCGGTCGGATGTGAGGGTGTCTTCAGCTCGTGGCATGCGGCGACCGCATACGGGCAGCGATCGACGAAGGGGCAGCCTTCAGGAGGAACGAAGAAGCTCGGAGATTCTCCGGGAATGGGATGTAGACCGCGGCTGGGCATCGCCGCCAACAAGCCTTGTGAGTACGGGTGCAGGGGTGTGGCGAAGAAGTCTTGCTTGGGGGCCTGTTCGACCAGCCGCGAACCGTAGAGTACCCAGATTTCGTCGGCAACCTGCTCGGCCAGCGTCACGTCATGAGTGATCAGCATGATCGTGTGACCCTCGCCGGCCAGATCCATGATCGCGTCGCGGATACGGTCGTAGTTCGCAGGATCGAGCCCCTTGGTGGGCTCGTCAAGGATGAGCAGCGGTGGGTCCAAGCCGATGCCGACCGCGATCAGGGCACGTTGGGCCATTCCTCCGGACAGCTCGAAAGAGTAGTTACGGCCGGTGGCGGCCGGTAGCCCTACCTTGGTGAGTAGATCGGCTGCGAACCGGCGCTTGTCGCGGCGTCGGATCCGGCGCCGGTGGATGGCCGCCTCGCTGATCAGTTCGTCGATTCGGTAGACCGGGTTCAGGCTCGAGGCGGGATTTTGCGCGACCCACCCCAGTTCGATACCGCGGATCTGGTCCCATTCGCGGTCGGTCAGCCCGAGCAGTTCCAGGCCGGCATAGGTGATACTTCCGCTGGCTTCGGCATTGTTCGGCAGCAGGCCCATGACGGCGGCGCCGAGAACGGACTTGCCGCTGCCGCTTTCTCCGATGATCGCGGTGACCGTATTGGCCCGCACATCCGCAGAGACTGCGGTGACGGCGTATCCCCAGCCGCGGGTCGTGTTGAAGCGGATATTGACGTCGTGCATCGCTACTAATGGAGTAGTCATCTCACCGCCATGGCGTCGTCGCTGAAGGTGTCCCAGCGGTCGCGTAGGAGTTCACCCAGTCTGGCAACCGAGAACGAAGCGATGAACAACATCACGGCCGGACCGAGCAAGGCCCATGGTTGCTGTGCGAAGTACTGTCGTCCGTCTTGGATCATGACGCCCCAGTCGGGGGTGGGTGGCTGCAGTCCTACGCCGATGAAGCTCAGCGACGCGATCATGAGGATCATCCGGCCCATACGCTGGGTGGCCAGCACCACCAGCGTGGGCATCGTCAAAGGAAGCAGATGCCGGACGATGAGGTAGCCAGGGGCTGGTAGGTAAACTTTCGCGGCTTCGACGAATTGCTCATTTCGCAGGTTGCGGATCTGGGACCGGACGACTCGGGAGATCCCTGACCATCCGGTGGCGACCATTGCCACCGAAATCGACAGATTACTGGCGCCCATCACGCCGACGATCGCGATCGAAATCGTCAGTCCTGGCAGCCCCTGGAAGATACTCATGAACACCTGAATCGCGGTGTCGGTGAACTTGCCGAACCAGCCCGCAAGCGATCCCAACGCGATACCGATCACCATGCTGATGAGCGTCGCACCGAAGCTGATCGCCAACGCGCCCCTGCCGCCATAGATGACGCGGGAGGCCACATCTCGTCCGAGAGTATCTGTGCCGAGCCAGTGAGCCGAGCTCGGGGGCGCGTTTCGCAGACTCATGTCGACCGCGATCGGGCTGGCAGGTGCAATCACGGGTGCCAACAAACTCATGGCGGCCACGGCTATCAGCATTCCCGCTGCGATTCGCAGCGCGCTGTCGCGGCTCACGATGCCCGCCTCAACCGTGGCTGGATGGCCAGCTGAAGCAAATCGACGACCAAGAAGATCATCAGACACAGCACCCCCATGACCAGGACATAGGCCTGAATTGCCGGGTAGTCGTGTGAGTTGATCGATTTCAGCACCCATTGACCTAAACCCGGCAGAGCAAAGATCGACTCAGCGACTGCCGAACCGCCCAGAATCGCAATGAAATAGTTGCCCCACAACGTCAGGACGCTTGACATCGCGTTCGGCAGCGCGTGCTTGACCGCAGCAAAGCGGAACGGAAACCCCTTGGCTCGCGCCGACTGGAAATACTCGGTGCCGAAGGCCGCCAGCAGCTCGGCGCGCAACACCCGCGTGATCTGCGTCATCGAACCCAACGAAATAGCCAACGCAGGCAGGATCAGCGAGGTGGGACCGTTCAAGCCACTGGTCGGAAGCAATCGCAGCCCCTCGGCAAAGATCAGGATCAAGACGAGGGCCACGAGGAAGCCTGGGACAGCCGAGAACAGGCTTGTCAACCCAAGGAACAGATGGTCCAGCAGACTGTCTTTGTGTAGGGCGAGAAACAGGCCCAAAGGTAGCGAGGTCAGTACCAGGAAGGTAATCGCAAGCAGCGAGAGTTGCACTGTGACCGGGATCCGAGCGAGCAGTTCCTGCTCGATCAACCGGTTCGTCATGAATGACACACCGATATTGCCGCGAAAAAGCTGCCCGAGCCACAAGAAATACTGCTCCACCACCGAACGGTCCAGGCCGAGGCTCTCGCGTACCACCTGAACCTGTTCCTCCGTGGGCACGGTTACGCCGTCCGACCCAAGAATCGCGTAAGCGGGATCTCCTGGGGCAATATGCCCCAGGAGAAAGCTCAGCACCGTAATCCCGAGTAGCGTCAGCACACCTTGGATCAGGTGCCGAGCCAGCACCCGCAACAGGTTGGTCATCCAGCCCAGTGCATCGTCGAGAGGGTGACGCCATATGCAGTGGCGTCATAGCCCTCGAGATCCCGATGATGGACGATCAAGTAGTCGTCGTGGAGCAGCGGAATCGTTGGCCGGGTCTCCAAAGCCAATTCTTGTAGTTGCTTGTAGAGATCCATTCGTTTCTGCTCATCGAGCTCGACGCTCGCTTGTGCCAGCAACTGATCGGCCTGCTCGTTCGAATAGCAACCACCGTTGTTCGGCCCCATGAAAACCTTCAGCATGGTAACCGGATCTCCGTCCGGCATGCCCTGGGTGTGCAGCGCCAGGTCGAAGTTGCCCTCGGTTCGTCGTTTCGTCTGCTCGCTGCCCTCAAGGATGGTGATCGCCATGTCGATGCCCAGCTCGCTGAGCTGCGACTGGATGTATTCGGCCTGTTCCTTGTATGGGTAGCGGTCGATGCCGTACTGCGGCACGAGTAGTTCCAGGCTCAGTCGCTGATCGCCGAGTACCTGGTTGGCTAAGTCCTTGGCTTCAGGCAGATCGTATACGACCTTGTCTTGTATATAGCCCAATTCGCTGGCGTTCAGCGGATTGGCTGAGGCCACCCCGTAGCCATCGTAAAGCTCATCAACGATCAACTGCCGGTCGATCGCCAACGACAGGGCTTTCACCAAACGCGGATCATTCAGGTACTCACGTGATTGATTCACCATCATGAAATGGGAGATGGTCGAGGGCCGGGACGATGCCACGAATTCGTCCGATTCGGTCAGGTGGACAGCTTGCGACGGTAGGATCGCGCCGATATCGAGCACGCCTTGAATCTCTCCCGATCGGAGCGCCGATGCCCGGGAATCCGCGCTCGGCATCGAGAGCACCTTGACGCTGCTGACCTGGGCCGTATCACCCCAGTAGTCGTCATTGGCTTCAAGGATCGTGTACTGATCGGTCACGTGGTCGGTGATACGGAACGGTCCGGTTCCCTGTACGTGCGTGGAGAAGTCGCCATTTTCGTCCAGGCAGTCCGGGCTCACCATCGGGCTGCCGAAGTTCGTCAAGCGCTGAATCGCTGACGGTGACGGCTCGTCGAACATGAGTCTCACGGTGTGGTCGTCGACCTTATCGACACTTACCAGACCGGGATAGGTCTTGCTCGCGTCCAGGGTATAGAACGGCGACGTCTTCGGGCCATGCTGGCGCACTCGTTCGATATTGGCGATTACTGCGTCGGCATTGAAATCGGTTCCATCATGGAAAGCAACCCCGTCGCGCAACGAGATCGTCCACTCTTTGCCATCTTCAGACATGTCCCACCCGGTAGCCAATGCCGGTTGAGGGCTGCCGTCGGCGCCCAGGGTGACCAATGGCTCCCAAACCTGCAAAATAAGGCTGCTGTAGTAGCCGTCTTTTTCGCCTGGTGTCAGGTCACGAGGCGCGGCCAACACCACCTGACGGTCCTGATTCGCTTGAGGCGATGACTGGCTGGCATCGGGATCGGCACTTCCACTGCCGCAACCCGCCAGGACCATGGCGAAGGTCATCACCGCCACGATCTGTTTGAATAACCGCTTCACTACGTCTCCTAATGATCTTGATGACAATCAATCAGGAGGCTAGTGGTTTAGCGAAGCTGCATAAGTGACCGTAACAGCATCGTCGAGCCGGCTCGCCAAACAACGCTGCTTTTACCGCTCGGGCTATTGACAAATACGATCATCCGCGTGATCGCACTATCCGCCTGATTCAATTTGGCAGAGGTATCTGACTTGGCTTTCGCTTCACAGTTGCGGGACAGTACCGGACTCGCACCGATTTCCCTCTGCGTCGGATCATAGCGATACCGGCTGTTCACAAGCAATCCAGGTGCAGTCGTCGTCGCGGGCGGAAGGAGGAGTACACGGTTCGCGGCGAGGTCACTACAACGGACACGGCCGAGATAACGATGATGTGAGGGCTCACACACCCCTCCAAAGGACGGTCACCAGCCGCCGCAAGAGAAGGATTCACCACCGGCCAGACGAAGGCCGCGTAACCAAAAAACCTACAAGAAACTGTCTCAACAACTTGACGAGCGCATTGTTCGGGAGAATCGACTGCGCGGGTCAGCTCGAGGATTGTCAGAAGGGCAGGATCCAGTGAGCGCGTGTGCTGTCGTCCGACGCGAGTGCCCAGTTGATCAGCGATACGAGTCCCTCATCGCGCCAAGCTGCGATGTGGACCGCCGTGACACCTTGGCCAAACAGCCGGTGCTGCGTGGCCAGGGCGCGGGCCCGAGCCAAGTGATAGCCGTGGCGTCCAAACCAATCGGCAATGTCGATGAGTTCTGCGTGGCTGGGGAGGCTATCTTCCGCGCTGTTGGTCTCGATCTCGATGAGCCGCGCTGCTCGTGTCAGGTGCGGGAATCGTCCACGAAGTCGCCGGAGCTGTACGCGCAACTGCCGCAACGCGTCGTTCAGGCGTCCGAGATCTCCTTGCAACGAATACAGTTCCACTAGATGCAAGCGTGCGAGCACACCCCCGAGTGGTGTTTCGTGGCGCTTCAGCCCGGCGGCTTGCGCGATGAGTCGATTGGCTGATTCGAGTTTCCCTCTTTGCATGAGGGCGTTGGCGCGGACGAGGTCATTCCAAACCCCTTGCCGGTAGGTCAGGATGGATTCACCCGGGGCATGGTGGATCAGCGCGTCGGCGTGGTCGAGCGCGCGGAGGCAACGTTCGTCTTCGTCTCGGCACAGGCAAGTATGGGCGTACATCATGAGTAGATAGGCCCGGGTTCTGGGGCTGGCGTAGGGAGCATCGCGCAGTGCCTCATTCTGGATGGCGGACGCCCGGCGCAGTAGCCCAGCAGACCGCAGACGGTCGCTGTGGAAGGTCAGCGCGTTGACTCGCACCTGCGGGGAGACGACGCCGTCGGCGAGCCAGAAATGCTTCGTGTCGGAGGCGAGACCCCGGGAGACATTTCCGCTCAAGTGGTCTTGATGCGCCAGCCTTTGACGGGCGGCGAACTCAGTCGGCTTGGCCGCGGGAGCCGGTGCGAACCGCGCCAAATTCGCGACGAGGTGGTTCGGTACGCGTAGTTGTAGGGTCCTGGTCGTCAGGGCCGCTACCTCGTTGAGATTCGAGCGGACGGATCTGGGATCGAGAAACGACCGGAAGGCATCGCGGCTCCGGCCGGTAGTTGCGAACAGTCGTCCCTGCAGACGGCGGAAGCGACGTGTCTGGGACAATCCGCTTTTAACGTAGCGCCGGGCGAACTCAGTTGCGGAGGTGGGGTTGTGCTGAGTGAGGATTTCGAGGACAACATCAGCGGCTATTGGGATCGGTAGCCGCCTGCACGCCGTCGCGGGCGGGGTCGCCGCGGACGTCTGATGCTGGCGTGGCGGCTTGAGTTGTTGGCTGGCGAAGTCTTCGATGGTGATGCTGATCAATTCGACCAGATCGTTGTCCGCGAGCTCTCGCACCTCCCGGGATGGGGGATCTGTCGGGTACTGCAGCCAAGTGATGGACTCGGGCTGGAACATCGTTATGAGCGGCAGGACATCTCGGTCGCGGCCGCTGTAGCCGGCGACCAGGAGTCGCCTTCGGTGAAGTGCGCGTCGCAGCTTGTCTTGGGTGGGTGACGGCAGACCCGATTGGTATTGGGAGATCGTCGTGACCAAGGTGTCGGGATCGTCGACGCTGCCGTGGAGATGGATAACCTCGTTCGCGCCGGCCAGCTCCAGTAAGGTGTCGAAGTTCAAGGTGAGGTGGGGGCCGGGGCACAGGCTCAACAATCCATAGTGGCTTGTCGATGGCGTGGCGCCAGCGAATTGCTCCCGGCACAGATCCGCGAACCAGTTGCCGACGATTTCTGGCGTGTCATGTTCGGCCCCCGACTTGAAGACGGTCTCCATGAGCAGTTCGAGACGAATGCCGAACAGGTCGCGGAACTCGTCCGCGACGGATGTTGGTTGCGGCCACGGGATGTCGCTGACGAACCCCGCCACGTCTGGCGGCAGGTGCGAAACCAACGAGGTCCACACGATCTCGGCGAGTCGGTCACCGGACGGAAGCCGGTCGCCAGCGCCGTTTCGGCTGCTCATGGAGATCCCCGCCCCTGACAGTGCAACGTCGAACATGGAGGCTTACTCCCCGGTTGGTCCGGTTTCCGGGGATCTGGTCTCTTGGCAGGAGGCGCAATCGCATCTGATGTTGGGGTTGAGTTGTTGTTTCTTGGTGACGCCAGCTTCGCAAGCAGTGCACGTGCAGTGATGCTCCTTGGTGGCGGTGAGTAATTCGCGTAGGGACGACCATGGCTGGGAGATTCCGAGGTTGTTGCGGTGATCCAACAGGCGGTAGATATCGTCCTGGGCTGCGGTCAATGGGTGATACCACGCGGCCATCACGACCTTGCGTGGAACTTGGCGCTTCAGGTAGTAGCTGCCCAAGGTGTCGTACCACGCCATGGCCTGATTGATGGAATCCCACGCCTCCGTGTCCTCAGGGTTACCGTCGGGTTGGGGGAGCGGTGGCAAGAGGCCTTTCGAGGCCCGAGTGAGTAATTCTCTGCGTCCTGAGGCGACCTCTTTCGAGATCAGCTGCTCGTGGACGCGCTGGTAGGTGGCCATCTTCGCCATGAACAACTCTGTGCGTACGGTGTACGCGCCGACCCCCAGGGCAATGATCAGCGCGAGGATGGCGATGTAATCGCTTGGTGAAAACTTCCCAAGGAACTGCCAAATCAATTCGGGGTGCACCTGCATTTTGCCTCTCTCGCGTTCCTGCTCGCAGATATTAACGTGCCGTCATCTTTCATTGACGCTCGGTCAGTTTCTCGAACAACTGTCTCCGGGTGACGTGCGATGTGCGTAGCCTGTGACAAGTTGCATCGCGGTCAAGGCGTGCATCAAGGGGGCTTCGGCGTGACCGGCGCCTGCTTCTCAGAGAGCACCTGTTACCGATTAGCGAGACCAAGCCGTTCTGTCACCAATGCCGCCGACAACTCCTCCAACGCAGCCCGCTTGGCGGTCGGGTAGATCGTTTGGGTCGTCGAGTGGTCGTTCCAATGCTTCTCTGCCCGCCAGCGCTGTCTCACCGAGCAGGTGGGACTGTCAGAGAGACGGTGGGTGGGTCTGGCCCGACACGTCGTGATAGGGCACAGTGATCACATGCAGGAGCTGTATCGATGGCGCTGGTCTCGAGAGTGCCGAATCGTCGTAGTCAAGTCGCGCGACGAAGTGATCGATGCTTGCCAGCTGTCTACGCCTGACTTGGTCATTTGTGACGTCGAGCCATTTCTCGTCGACTGGACCGCCCCAGCCACCGAGCTAGAGACCAACGCCGTCACTTTGGAACGCGAGCTTCACCCAATTCAGGTTGTTCTGTGCACCAATTCAGACAGGTTTACCGGAGCTAGGGGGATGCCGAGGCTGATCTCTCGCGCGCGCAAGCCTTTCACGGCTACCAAACGTCTGCATGGACTCCCTTCGAGAGTTACCGTCACCGGTGATATCTTGATCATTGACGGATTATTGGCATTAAGGTTGAGATCGGAATTCCTGTGGTTTCGTCAGCCCAAAGGCGAAGCACCTCCATGGCCCCGCTGTCTTGCTTTCGTTGATCGATTCTTGCGGCCACTATTGCTCAAACGACTGGAGTCGAGATGACAGATGGTTTGAACGACGCACCTGGAATCGATCCTTCGAAGTTAGACATTCTGTTGACGGATTATGCGTCGCTGAGAGAGGATCAGCGTAACTACGCGACATCGCAGATCTCTGTTATAACGGTTATTATAACTACGCTGACATTACTGGGCGGTCTCGTTTTCACGATCCATCGGAATGTTGCTATCCCCGCGCCAATCCTGGCTTTTGCGCCTGCAATAGTTTTTGTTCCGCTGCTCCTTTTGCTCAACATGGGAGCAGACGCCATTGTTCGGTCATTCTATATGCGAGCGTTAGAACGGACTGTGAGAAAGGCTTTTCACATGTCCAACTTTTATTACGATTGGCCGAAGCTTTCCGCGTTATCCTATTCTGAGTTATCGTTAGCGCATCTATCACTCGGTCGGCGGCCCGGCCATTCAAAGCGGGACTGGATGAGCGTCCGCGTCCTAGTGGCGGTTGCTATTCCTACGGCACTCATCGTGCTGGGCGGACTAACGGGTTACATCGCGCTTCAAGTGCCGATGGCCTGGCGGTCGCTGATGATTGTGGGATATGGCAGCGGCGCGATCACGTTGATAATCCGAGGCCTGCGCATGAGTGTTGAGAGCAGGCAGATGTTCAGTGACTTCGTTGACTCCCTCAATGAGCGACTGGCCACGCCTCTAGACTCCAAGAAGGCGAAGGGTACGGAGTATAGCGGACCGTCAAGCCGGTTGATTGGCTATCTTGTTCTTCCGAGGCCGGATGATCTCGTGAAGGGGTTGTTCCTCGTGATGGGCGTGCTTCTTGCTCAGTTCGGTAAATTGACGGTGACCGTTCCTACGTGCGCGGATTGGATATCGCTTCTGATCCTGTGGTTCATTACCGAGATTCTGATTACTCAAGCACGTTACCAATGGAATGACATTCTCGGAAGACGCGAGGACCAAGCGGCTAAGAGTAGCGAGACCAGTAACCGACTCCCTGACGAGCCCGGCGCCGTCGGCGGGGCTTGGATGAGTATTATTGTTCGCATTTATTTAGCGCTAACACTGGTCCAATTCCACTGGGTCGTCGGACCTTGGAACATTAGACCAAAAGCCGCTACCTTCGTCGCTCTGGCGCTGTACTTGGTCATCGCAATCATCTATGAATTAGTCCGGGCATGGATCCGGCGAGAAGCGTCTTGTAACTCGATCCAGCGCATCTTGCTGCTGACATTCGTCGGCCTAGGGTACCCGGCCCGCTTCCTTGTTGGGTGGGTAGCCACCGGCAGAGCACTCGACTTCCCGATGATCTGGATGCTCGTAGGTCTCTGGGCGCTGGGCGTTTCATTTGTAGGAGCGACATGGGTGTTGAGCGGGGCCAGTTACTTCAACTTCAAGGATGGAAAAGCAGTTTCATGTGATGAATCGAAGAACATTGATGCAAAACCTCACATTCACGCAATTCTGGCCTGGGTCGCGGGCACGCTTCCCGACAAGCGCACTGCCGCTTCGCCCAACGTAGCCGACTCGGATATCCAGCCTGGAGGAGATTTCAAGTTCTTGAAAGACAGCGCCGTTCGAGCCAACGTCACTCCGTGGCGGCTAGGCACTGCCGTATGGTTGTGGACTGTTGGCTGGACCGCGGGCTCACTCGTGGGGTTATTGCCAGCAAGCGGCTTGCTGATTCTCGCTGCTTTCTTCGGAGGACTAATAGCGATGGCGCCATTGCCCGGTCGGTTTGATTTTCTCACCCAACTCATCGGGCCGTTGCTAGTGCTTGTCGCCTATGCGCGCGAGTTCGTTGACTCGCCTGGGACATACGTTCATGTCCCTCAGGTCTGGTTCCGGGCCATAATCCTGTTAACGCTGGTATTTTTGGCATCCATTATTTACTATAATTTCCGAAATGCCAGCTATAACGCGACGCGAGACGTAATGAAAAAATTCGTCTACTCTATTGTGAGAGTGCTTCCGGCACTCGCCGACGTTGTTAATGGAGACAGAGGACCTTTCAGCAGTAAGAAAAGTGGCTCTACCGGGGTAATGGCCCCAGGAAGCTCATGCATCTGAGACGCACCTCGATTGTCGATTCGAGCCTTGGTGATCTCCGCGGGGGAGTGATCCAACTCGACCTGCTTACTGGTCATACCACCGCGACACGACTCCGTCGCAACCAGGGAATCGATCCCGCATTGCTTCGCGGTCAAGCAGATCGAACGGATCGTAGTGCGATCCATTCAGTACTTTTCCGCGAGTTCACGCTGCGTCTGCGATGACGTCAATGTCGCCGTGAAGACCTTATACTTCTGCGACGGCGCGAACGCCTTCCGCTGCTTCCGCGCAGGTTTCTCGCTACCAGCCTTAGGCGACCGATTCGGGCAGTCCCTTCATCGCGCCTGTCGTCAAATTGCACACTACATGGGTAACTCGATGGGCGGAAGCTGCCGTGTTTCTTGGCATGGAAGTGATTCGGCGCGCCTGCGAGTGATACGGGCTGGAGAGGCTTCGTGTCTTCGGTTCAGGCTCAGTGACCGTTTCGATCCGGAGACAAGCGATGTCGACTTTGTCGTCACGTTCCGGCCCGGGCGGGAGAACCTGTTTCATGATTATTCCGATCTGAAGTTCGAGCTGGAGCGCATCATCGGTCCGAGAGTCGATCTCGCCATGGAACGCTCGGTTAAGCACCCTTTCTTCAAGGCATCGGCCTTCGGCGAAACGCAGACATCTATGCGACCTGAGGTGGGTGCGCATCTTTGGAATGCGGCCGAGGCGGCCAGGCTTGTCCAAGAAGTCGCCGACGGCATGACCGAGGTCGAGTTCATATCTGACCTCCTCATCCGCTCGGCGATCGAGCGTCAGTTGGAGATTCCCCGCGAGGCTCGGGGAGCCAGAGCAAGCTGAGCGCAGTGATTCTGTATACATCGGCCTCGTGAGGGCAATGGCCGTGCTCAACGAGCCTTCTTGGATCAAATCGCCGCCCTTTTCAGAGGGAAACTCTCCTGGTGCAACGTCAGCCGCGAGGACCATCTCTTCGGATTTGAGCGCTGCGCGTAGCTATTCGGGACTGCCTGGGATTGGGGTCGGCTGGATATGCCTTGGACCGGCTGTTAGATGAGTTGAACACCCGCCAGTGCTCCCCAGTTGGTTGTGTGGCGGTAATTTCGGGACGAATTTGGGCATCTGGGGAGCACACACGGGTGTTGGGGCGATGGCACCGTCCGGAAAGCTGTGTGATGAGCGAGAATCCGCGACGATCAACCCCGTTCAAGGGGTGGCGGCAGTCTGATTCATTTGCGTGACTTCAGGGCGGGATGATTCATGATCTGGTCGAGGGTGTCGTGGTATTCGCCGTCGGCGAGTTTCTCCTGGAGCATTGCGTGCCATTCGGCCAGGTTTTCCCTGCGAGCTCGCAAGCTCATTCCCTCGGTGCGCCTGCTGGACGAACGCGACCGGCCGGCTTCGGCGTCCAGGGCCCGCAGGTAGACCTCGGCGAACTGTCCCCAGGCGTCGGGTATAGGAAGCATGCCTGCGATCACTTGGGTGAGCGAGGTTTCCTGCTCGACTACCCAGCCCTCGCCTCGCCGCGTCCAGCCCCAGCACGATTCCCAGCGGAGGAACTGCGGGGCGACATGCTCGCAGAAAGCGTCGTGTCCTTGTTCCCGACGGATCGCGGACCACATCACGGCTGCCGCCTCGGAGACCACGAACCGGGCAGCCTCGATAGGATCCTCGGAACGGAAATAGTCCCTCGATCGCATCTCACCGGCCAGGTCGATCAGCGTTGCCATTGCAGATGCCGCCGGGATGATGTCATGGCCGGACAGCGCCTGGGTGGCTGCGGTGGCATGGCTTCGGAAGATGAACCGCCAGCGGGTCCTTTCCTTGGGTGAGACCCGCCTGTCCCGGCCGAGGTAGGCGCCCTCGCGAGCCAGCGCCGCGAACTCCTTGACCTCGGATTCAAGCCGGACCGCGTCAACCGGGGTGGCTTTCTTGGAGGCCTGCGCGGCTGCCACTGCTGGGTCGATCGCTGCCATGATCCGGTCGCGGAAGTCAGCCGATCCGCGCCAGTACAGCGTCCACAACGCCTTCTTCAGGTCGGCTTCGTCCAGTTGTCCGAGGACTGCGTAGAAGTCGTCACGAGAAAGCCTGCCGTTGACCATGGTCTTGGACGCTAGCAGCCGGGGTCGAAGGCTGATGGGGGAGTCCTCTGGGCGAACGTGCGGTCGGATGCTCACCCTTTCAGCCCGACGCGCGGCTGTGGGGGCGAACTACGCTATGCCAATGACCTCGTCTCGGCGCGCCAGCATCGCTGGGCTTTTCGGCGTGCTCGGGATCATCCTCTTAGCCACGCTGAGCCCAACCCCGGTTGATGCGGGGCGCGGAGCGTGGGTTGACGCGGTCTTGGCGGTTCTTCATCGCGTCGGTGTGCCCGGCGCTTTCGGATATCGCGAGCTCGAGATGTCAGCCAACGTAGCGATGTTTGTGCCCTTGGGTGCTCTTCTCGCACTGGTGTTGGTTCCGGGGTGGCGCTGGTTCGGATATGTCATCGTCCCGCTGCTGTCGGCTGGTATTGAGCTCGGTCAGTGGTTGTTCCTTTCGCGTCGTGACGGCGCGGTCAGCGACATTGTGACGAACACTATCGGAGGCTGGATCGGGCTCAGCTTGGTCATCGTGGTACTCCGATTCCGCTCCCGTAAGCCGAGACGCTGACGCGCTGACGGTTCGCGCGCGCTCGGGCGTTGACTTCACTGTTAGCGGGGAAGGATCTGGGCGTCAGCTGATGTCGGAGCTGGCCGGAGCCGTCGTGAGTCGGCGGTCAGATCGGTTCAACACCCGCCAGTGGTCCCCAGTTCGTTTTATGACGGGATCCGACGGCCGATTTGGCTATCTGGGGAGCACTCACGGGTGTTGCGGCGATGTGACCGGCCAGGAATGCGTGGGGCGAACGTGGATTCGTCGCGCTCTTCCCTGACGGGGTGCCGATGGCGGCGTCGTCGGCGATTTATCCGACGGGCACGGCCCAAGCAGTGGCGTTAGTGCAAGAGACTGCGCAGGCGACCGGAATTGACCAGCAGCTTGTTGATCGATTCATCGTGCTCTACCGGCACAGTCCTGTCAGGCTCGATGCACGCTGGAGCAGCGGCTGTGGGGCTGCTCGGCGTGCCGATCGGGATTCCATTTGTTCCTGTCCCCGTGCTTGCTGAGGAAACCAGCGCCGGCGTGCGGCTGCGTCCGTATCTCGTCCTCGGCGGGTTGAAAGGTAGCCGACAGCTCTCGGCGTATCCGGCTTGGTTTGTGTGTAGCTTTGTGGCCTGTGTTGGACTCTGTTTCTACACGGTCGCGTGGACCGGAGGGGAGCGGAGGACGGTTACCGCAATCTGCTGATGATGAGTACCGCGCGGTCGGCGTCTTTAATGTTGAATACGTGACCGCCCGCCGGGTCGGCTATGCCAAGAACCGCTGGTTCACAGTAGGCTTGCTTCCGTTAGCCCCGCCGCACTCCAGGCCGCCCCATACGCCGTTCTCAACCAGAGATCGGCACCCCAATCGGGGCGGCAAGAAACCCGGAACCGTTCAGTTCACACAGCTCGGATCTCATCGGCGTCGTCGGGGCGCTACGGGCAATTTGTGTAAAGGGGCGCGGGTATGCGGCTGCGGGTTCTTCTGATTGTTCTGTTGGCGGCTGTGCTGTCGCTTTCGTCGTGCTCGTTGTTCGGCTCATCGGGGAAGACGACGTGGCGCGGGACGGTCGGACAGGGTGAGGTACGTGCAGAAGTCGGCGGGGCCACGGTGGTCTTTCCTGATGGTGTGGCTCCGGCGGGGACGAAGGCGTCCGTCGAGTTGAAGCCGCGGGATGATTCGTCGCCTGAGCACACGGTGTCGGCGTCCGACGTGGTCGAGGTGAGCCTTGACGGTGGTCTGCAGCCGACCGCGCCGGTCACGATCAGTATCCCGGTGGATGTGGTTGGGGCTGACAAGGCGACCGTCGCGGAGGAGTATCTGTTGTTCGGGTCGTCGCAGGGAGGCGACGCCGAGGAATCCTTCTTCACCGGGAGCTTCGATACGGCCAGCGGCACGTATTCGATGACGGTCGATCATTTCAGTCGTTTCATGGTTTTGGGTGTCGACATTGGGGAGGTTCTCGCGGAAGTTAGGACAGGCATCATGCAGGGGATCGGGCTCGAGCTGCCCGCACCTGAGTGCGTCGGGGCTCCGGCGACCGTGGGGCGGACCAGCTACGAGGCTGGGTCCGAGCAGGGGGCTTATTTCTGTCTTGATGAAGATCGTGGGTCTTTGGTCGTCACCGTGTATCCGGCGGTGGCGATGCCCTACCTCATTACCTCGACCCCGCCTACTGATGCGCGGACAGCTGTGGACGAGATCAGCCCGGCGACTGCTGGCGTGGTGGCGATGGCACGTGCTCTCGGGTTGATCGACACCGGACGTGAGGGTGGTCTTTTCCCGGGTTCCACGGTCACATATCGGTTCGATGGTGCGCCACAGTCCGTCCAATTTGATCTCGATCAATATCCGGTGCTGCTGCTGATGGTCATTCTTGCCAAAACACTGGACGTGATCGGTGTCGCGTCCATTGATGAGCTGGATGGCCTGGCATGCCTTGCCGACCTGGCAGACAGTAACTCGGCTCTGGCTGACGGGATCGATGGGCAGAGCGTTGGGGCTTTCAGTAAGTCATTCTTCTCGTGCGCGGCGACGTTCGGTGACTTGACGCCGTTCGGCAAGGTCGTGATCGCCGCGATTGGGACTGCGCCGGCCTTGTTGGTGAGTTCGGTCGTGGGCCTTGTCAACGAGGTATCGGGCAACAGTCATCAGCGTTTCGAGTTGGATGTGGCACCGGCACCGCTGCGGACCGATCAGGACTTCTTGAATGCCGAGTTGCCGGCAGGTGTGTGCTGGGCGGGTGATCGAGGGTGGAAACACGCCCATGGGATCCAACTCAACGGTGGTACGGGGATTGCGCTGGCGTCGGATGGATCATTCGAAAACGCCAGCGTCATCCGATCGTCGGTCTTGGGCCGCGTTGATATCGATGGCGATGGCAACGACGAGGTCGTGATGTCGTTGCTGTGTTCGGGGAGTCTGCCCGAGACCTGCTGTGCCGGACGGTCATCGACCATGATCACGGTCGCTGTATTCACTGTGGAGGGCGGGCACACTCTCAAGCAGATCGCGCCCAGCCTGATGGGTGGTTCGAGCGGGCCTGGTGATCGGTACGGGCCCGCCGCGAGGAAGATCACCTCGGCTGAACTCAATGGCAGCACGGTCGTCACGAGTGAGTCGATCATCTATCCGGAGCAGTACACCTCTGACCAGGTCGGTGGGAGCCCGTCCGCCCCGGTCGTTGTCGAATATCAGCTGGCGGGTGGTTCGTGGACGGCTTCGCGGCCGTGAGTGGCTTGTGGGGGTTATTGGCTGGCGCCCATGGCTGATCTTCCGTCCGCTGTCAAGAACTCCACGGTGGTTGAGCACTTACCGCGGGTAAGCCGATCGTGTAGCCGTACAATCTGTGACGGGCTCGGGAACGACACGGCGTCCGAACGGTAGTTGGGTATTTTCCGCCGAGGAGCCGATCGTGTAGCCATACAGCCCGTGACGAGCTCGGGAACGACACGGCGTCCGGCCTCGCGCGGCGGTTGCGGGATTGGGAGGAAAGGCGCCTTGTTGTTCATGTGCTGGCCACGGTGCGATTGTTGAGATGGCAGGCTCAATGCCACGGGAGGGGCACAGATGAACAAGCCATGGTTGGTTTTTCTTCACGGAATCAACGCCGGACTCGAGGATCGCTGGCGTGAATCTTTGGTGTATTCCTTGAGCCAGCTCGGGTACGAGCATCTGGACGAATCACGGGTGATTACGCCGGACTATCGGGAGATCCTCAGGGGAGATCTCGCCGGTTCAGAAGTAGTTGAAGACACATGGGAACGGCCGTCTAAGACAGAACTGCGGGAGGCAAAGACGAGGTACCTGGCGCGGACCGGGTATTTGGAATCTCGTTTGCGGCCGCTTGCGAATGCGGCACCGGATCGTGTCCGGCCTCCGGAGTTTGACGGATTGCCTCCGAGTATTCCGTTACTCGAGCAAGCCAGACGCTATGCTGCCAAGCCGGCAGTGCGTTCGGCGGTTCGCAGTGTTGTGGTGCAGTCGCTCGAAGCAGTTCCCGAAGGTAGTCAGCTCGTGATCATCGGGCACAGTCTGGGGTCGGTTGTGGCGGTGGACGTGATCAAGGCCATTCCGCCGAGCCTGTATGTCAACACTCTCGTGACTATCGGTAGCCCGCTGGGTGCTGTCTCGAAGCTGCGGAGCCGAGTCTTGGACGACTATCCGTACGATCGCTTGGGTGCGTGGGTTAATGTCTTTGAGCCCCGCGATCCCGTGACTGGCGGCAGAGGTGTGGCCGAACACTATCGGGAGACAATCGATATTCCGATCGTGTTGGAAGACTGGGTTTTCCCCGAGGTTATACACCAGCACGGTGCTGAGTATTACTGCTTACATAAAGCAGTTGCTACGGCCGTGGGGGAGGGGCTGGTTGGGTCTGAACTAGTGACGGTTCGTTCTGACCAGGCTGTTGGGGTGGAGGGTCTGGAATTGGCTCTGCTTCAATCGCTGTACCTGCGTGAACTCGCTAAGCAACTGCCTCCAACTGATTCTGTCCGGTTGACCAAGTTCGAGCGGGCACGCCAGTCAATCGCGCAGGACCACGCGAGTGCCGCGGTGCTGATCCATCAGCGAAACCCCGGCACTGCGACGCTGCCGGCGTCCGAGTTCATGAATCGTCCGGATGTGCATATCCGGGGCGCGTGGGACGACACCACTGTGCTCCCGCTGGCGATCATGTTGGCTTCGGGTGCGCCGGCGTCGCCGTTTGAGGTCGAGACTGATCCGCGGACAGATGAGCGGCGGTCGGCACTGATTTCGACACTCTCGCTCATCCGGGAGGATGCCTCCCAGGCCACGGATCGTGTGATCGCTGAGGCTGTGCTGGATGCGAGAAGCGAGATTAGCAGCTATCTTGCGGCAGGACGGTCGTGGCTGCCGGCGGCGCTCGTCGCGGGGGCGGTCGTCATGCTGGCCGCGACCGGGATTGGCGTGGCTGCCGCCGCGCCGGTCGGGGTGGCGGGTGCGGCATTGATCACCTCGACGCTGGCGGCGTTCGGGCCTGGCGGCATGATCGGGGGAATGGCCACGCTGGTTGCGTTGGCCGGTGCCTCGTCGGCCGCATTGACTGCCGCCGGTACGTCCTTGCGCAACGGAGATGACGCGCGTGGCGCGCCCGATCTGCTCACGACTGCCTTGGACGAAGCGCTTGCCTCAGGAGACGTCGAGACATTACGCAGATTGCTGGGATCGGTGTTGACGCTGGTCGCGGCCCAAGAGAAGCTGGGATACGCGAGCCAACGGAGTCCGGTGATTCGTGCTTGTCAGAAGGTACGAGGGCAGCTTTCGACGCGTTTGCGGTTACATGAGTCGATCGCCCCGAAATCTCGTGTCACGAAGGCAACCAAAGAGATGCTGGAGATAATCGACAAAGCCATCCGCTGGCTGCACGGCGAACACGAGCCGAAGTCTCAGCAGGCCCTCGACTGGAAGGCGACCCGTACCGCGTACGAGTTGGCATTCGAGGGCAAGCCGAAACAGTTCGAACAACTGATGGCTGCTCCGAGCCCGCGGGACGGTGGGCCTCCGGCGTTGCCCGGGATCAGTCAGTAGGGGTGCTGTCACTTGATCTGAGACCATCCTCACGAACGGGCATCGAGAAAATCTGCAGACTAGAGTGAGAACACAGTTACCGCAGGCCTATTGCCGTCGGCGGTGCATGCGCTGGGAGTCTGGGGTGACGAATGGCTAAGGATGCCGAGTACGAGCGGATCCGAGGGACCTATGTGTACAAAAGAGGCGATGTTCCCGACAAGTCACGGAAGACCCCACAGGCGCTTTGCGGGGGACCTTGCGGGACGCCGGTGGACATCTGGTACGTCATGCCGAGTTCATCCCCGACAAAGGCGGTAAGGATGACGGCGAACTCACGTCTTTGGTAGCGGGCGCGTTGGGTGAGGCGGGAGCCCTTTTGGTCGTTTCTGCCGGTTCCCACATCAAGAGTTGGTGGAACGATCGCTCACGTCGCAATCTGGCTGCAGAAGAAGCTCAACAGCAGGCGATCGCGCAGGAGGCGGCCACCGAGTACTCGGCGCGGATGGTGGATGCTGCCGAAGAATCGGTTGCATGGCAGCAGAATCAAGCGCTTTCGCAGCAAGCGTCCGCCGAACAGGCAGCACGTATGGCGGATGCTGCTCAAGAATCGGTTGCCTGGCAGCAGGAGCAGGCTCGTGCGCAGTGGGCCTCCGCGAAACACTCGGAACGGATAGCGGATGCTGCCGAACGGCAAGCTTGGATTGCGCAGCGGGCGGCCGAAGACAAGCGTTGGAGTGATCAGCGGACGGCTGAACAAGATCTCCGTGCGCAGTTCGGGATATGGCGCCAAACTCCTAATGGTCGTGTTTATGAGCAGTGGAAACAACAAGCGATCTTTCTTGCGAACGTCGGTGTTATGCGGGTCCGCCGCGCCATGGACTTTCAGCCGGAGGTGACAGCGGCACACCAGCGTGACGTGTACCAGTGCCGAAGGCTGCATCCTGGCCCGGCGACGCGTGTTTTGCCGCCCTCGGCTCGCGTTCTTCCAGCGGAGCACGAGAAGCTGTCCTTGGTCATCGGAGCTCTACCGGTCGTGGGCGGTTTGGTCGAAGAGTTGCGCGAGAAGAAAGAGCGCGAGGCTGCGGCCAAGTACGAGCTGGAAGTCGATCAGTGGCGTGGCTACCAGGCCGCCTGCAGGAACACAGACTTGGCGCGGGCACGATACCTCCGTGGAGCATCGCTGGACCCGAACCAACCCCCGGATTGGTGGACGGCGGCGGTTCTCGAGAGCGGCTTCATGCCCACGCCCGAGGCGATCCAAGGGTACGAAAGGTGGGCGATGCGCGAGTTCCCGTCACCGAATCAGCTACCCAAGCTGGCACAAGTGTCTTTCCGCGTCCGTGATTCGGTTGCCGGTGGTCCAGAAGTGCAGAAGGCTGTTGCCTGGTATCGGTGGCAGGACCGATCGAACAGGGTGCAAGGAATCAGCGGTCGGCTGTAGACGTCCGAAGTGTTGCTGCTTGCTGGGGTTGCGGGGCTCTTCGGGGATAGCCGTTGTGTGGCTCCTGGAAGACCGGCGTCCTGGCGGAGGACTTAATGCAGTTCTCTCCGGTGGATGGTTGGCTGCACTCGCCGGCGTGAGGTCAAGCTTCGAGGGCTTCGGTAGGTTCATCAGGATCCGCTAGGTGCAGGCTTGTGACCCACTCTGCGATGGATTCTTCGATCCGAGGTAACGAATCTGATTCGTTGAAATCGAGAATCCTGACAGCATAGGGCTGATTATCGACAGCAAAGACGCCTTCGCTGACTCCGTCGCGGATCACGAGCAACGGTTTGTCGAGTGCTGCCGCAATGCCCGCTTCGATATGGTTCCAAGGTGTCGCGAGAAGGACTGAGGGAGCGACGAATTCTCGTCCTGTCCCCGGATGCCAAGTTGCCTGCGTAGCGGCGATTTGAGGAACACCGAGAATAATGACCGCGTCGCACGTGCTGATTCGTTGTTTGATTTCATCAAGGGGCGCCCCCACGCCGTACTCACCCGGCGGAAGGGTTACGAGTTCCAGTCCGGCTTGTGTCAGAGCCCGCTTCAGAGCGAAAATGAGGACGTTCGACTGACGGTCGCATTGTGATGGTCGGCTAAGAAACACTCGGCGAGTATTTCTGACAGGAGCAGTTCCAGCTAGAGCCAAAAAGGGATCTTCTCCAGTGTAGCTGCCCGATTCGTTCAGCCTCATTTTTATCGCTGATGGGATGTTACTGGCGTTGACGAAGGAAGCGGCGGTGAGGCGTGCGCCGTCGAAGGTGGCACCACGTAGGTTTGCAGCATCGAAATTGCATTTCCGCAGATCGGCATTCTCGAACACTGTTGCCACGAGTTGTGCGTTCTTGAACTGAGCTTCCTGCAACACTGCTCCACGGAGCGAAGCGCGAGTCAGATCAGCCCGGTAGAAGTCCGCTCCAGAGGCATCCACGGACTTCTCATCCTTCTTGTCTTTCTTGCGACCCCAGTAGCAGTCCCTGAGATTCGCCTTCTGAAAGTCGCGCCCGGCGAGCGAATCTGCCTGGGCCAACCCGTCGGCCAGCGTCTTCTGTACCACGCCGGTTGGTTCGACCCTCAGAACTGCGGTCATCAGGGTGATCGCATCATTGGCGTACGGTGCTCCTTTCAGTCCGTATTGGGACTTGGCGTCGAAGAATCTCGGCAACACTCCGGCCGCAGCCAAACGTTTAATCGGGTCATCGCTACCCAGATTGTTGCTGGCGCGGATGAACGCATCGTTGATGTCGTTGAGACGGTCGCGTTTGGATCGAAAATGCAAGAAGCTCCCGAGCCCGAGAAAGGCACTCAAGCACGCCACGAGGGCGGCAAGCAGATTCACATAGTCGGCCACGTCTTGATCCTCTCAGATCAGCCCGATTCGGCATCACACGGGTGAAGCCTAAGTGGTTTCAGGCTGGCGCTGGTTCGGATATGTCATCGTCCTACTGCTGTCGGCTGGTATTGATCTCGGGCAGTGGCTGTTTCTTTCGCATCGCTACGGCACAGTCCGCGACACTGTGACGAACACCATTGGGGGCTGGATCGGGCTCAGTGTGGTCATCGTGGTTCTCGGATTCCGATCCCGCGTGTTGAGATGCTGATGCACTAATGGTTAGCGCGCGTTCATGATTCGACTTCGCGGTCAACAGGGAGGGATTTGAGCGTCAGTTGAAGTCGAAGTCATCAGGATCTGTCGTGAGTCGGCTGTCAGATGGGTTCAACACCCGCCAGTGCTCCCCAGTTCGTTGTGTGACGGTATTCGACAGTCAGAATCGGCCATCTGGGGAGCACTCACGGGTGTTGCGGCGATGGCACCGCCCAGGAAGCTGCGCGATGAACGTGGATTCAGCGCACTGGCGGCGAGGGAAGGGACGCACGGCACCTAAGCTCTGGCTCATCGCTGGTCGCGACGTTGTCGGAACAGGCAGCGAATACGCTGCCGAGCACTATTCCCGCTCAGATATGGCACCGCGCGTCTTAAGCACCCGATAGATCACTTCAAGAACAACGATCCCGACCGCGACGACCACCAGCACGACAAGCAGCAACTCGCCGCGGGGGATCGCGAGCGCGAAGAAATCCCGCGAGGCCGGTGAAAGGAATACCAGCACGGTCAGCGATACCATCGCCGCCACGACGAGCCCGCGCCACCGGTCGAGCGGACGCGCGAGAATAGACAGCACCCACAGCGATAACACCAAGACGGTGAGCGTGGTGGCGGTTCTTGCTTCGTCCAGTTCTGTCGCTGCGGAGAACCCGGTCGACGACATCGCGTGAGCGACGCCATAGACCGTGATAATGCTCGCGGCCACAACCAGGCCGGCGGGGATCGAGAACATCAGCACCCGGCGCAGGAACCCCGGTCGGTAGCGTCTCTTGTTTGGCAGCAGTGCGAGAAAGAACGCCGGGATGCCGATGGTCAAGCTGCTGACGATCGAGAGTTGGCGCGGCAGGAACGGGTAAGGCCAGCGCAGAACGCCGATGACCAGCGACAGCACGACCGCACTCATCGTCTTGGTCAAGAAGAGGTTTGCGACCCGCTCGATGTTCGCGATGACGCGCCGGCCTTCCGCCACGACACCGGGCAGCCGGGAGAATCGTCCATCGAGCAGCACCAGTCGGGAAACCGCTTTGGTGACTGCAGCCCCCGAACCCATCGCCATGCCCACATCGGCGGTCTTCAACGCCAGAGCATCGTTGACACCGTCGCCGGTCATCGCCACGACGTGGCCTTGCCGCTGCAATGCGAGCACGATCGACTTCTTCTGCTCCGCGCCCACCCGTCCGAAGACGTGCTGGTGGTCGAGTACCTCGCCAAGCTCGTCAAGATCGTCGGGAAGGCGTCGCGCATCAAAACCTTCGGCGTTGTCGAAGCCGACTTCACGTGCTACCGCGGCGACGGTCTTCGCATTGTCGCCGGAGATGATTCGCAGGCTGATGCCTTGCTGGCGGAAGTATTCGAGTGTCTCGGCGGCGTCCTCGCGCACCCGTTCCCGAAACGTCAACAGTGCGACTGGCTGCAGATCCGCAACGAGGTGCTCGCCTTCGGACACGGATTCGCTGTGCGCCAGGAGCATGACGCGCAACCCTTGCGCGGCGAGTTCGTTATTTCGCGCGAGGACCGCCTGCTGCTCGGGTTCCTCTGCGTCGAGCAGCACTTCGGGGGCGCCAAGCGTCCAGCTGCCACCCGCGGGATCCTTTGGGTCGTCGGAGGTAGCGAAACAGACAGAACTCCACTTGCGTGCACTGCTGAACGGGACGATCACAGCCACGGCCGCCCCCGGCTGTTCACTGAACCTGCCCGCCAGGCTCCGCGCCGTCGCGTTGGCGTTTTCGTCCGCCCCGACCCAGGCCAAGATGCGCTGCCATCCAGGGACTTCTGCAAACACGATCGCCTCGTCGAAGACGATGCTGCCTTCGGTGAGAGTGCCGGTCTTATCGAGGCAGACGACATCGACCCGGGCCAGCCCCTCGACCGCCGGTAGCTCTTGCACCAGCACGTTGCGGCGGGCCAGGGCGACCGCGGCAAGCCCGAATGAGATGCTGGTCAGCAGCACCAGACCTTGCGGGATCATTGCCACGACCGCCGCGACCGCCGCGACCGCAGCGTCCCTCCAATTCTCTCCGCGCAAAGCTGCTCGCCAGCCGCCCTGCGAGTACATCTGGCTGTTGACGACGATCAGGATGATCGGCACCAACGCCACAGTGATGAACAAGATGATCGTGTTGATCGATTTGCGGATCTCGGAATTGACCAACGAGAAGCGCTTCGCCTGGGAGGTGATCCGAGAGGCGTAAGACTCCGGCCCCGAACGATTCACCCTGGCCACAGCCGAACCAGCGATCACGCCGGCGCCGGAGAGTATGTCGTCGCCGGGGCTTTTGCTGATCGGATCGGATTCCCCTGTCAGCAGGGATTCGTCCACCTCGAGGTTGTTGCTGCGCAGCACGCGTGCGTCCGCGGCGATCTGATCGCCGGCACGCAGGACGAGCAAGTCGTCGAAGACGACCTCCTCGATCTTGACCTCCTGCGTCTCGCCGCCGCGCAGTACGCGAGCAGTCGGGTCGCTGAGCAGCGCCAAGCGATCAAGAGTGCGTTTCGCCCGGTACTCCTGAATAACACCGATGACGGCATTGACGACAACGACGCCGCCGAAGAGCGCATCACGCCAATCTCCTGCGATCAGGACGACAACCAGGCAGCCACCAAGAATGAAGTTGAACAATGTGAGCAGGTTTGACCGCAAGATCTGACCGAGGCTGCGGCTCGACCGTTCAGGCATCGGATTGCCGAGCCCGAGACGATGACGTCGCGCCACTTCGGCCGGATTGAGCCCCCCGCGATCGAGCAGGACATCATCGTCCAAAGGCGCGAGCATCGCTTTCGCCTGAGTGGTCGTCGCCTCGCGCCGTCTTGCTGCGCTACTGGAAGTCAACGGTGCGACTGGGGCCGCCGGGAGGCGCTGATCGCGGGCCACGGCATCATGGCTCACGAAGAACCGGACGGTGCGGCTGATGCGGTAGGTGAGTTCGTCGGACATACCTTCATTATCGGCGGTTGTGAGCCTGCACATGCCGAGGAGTGCTCGAGACACGTGAGTGCACCGATCGGGGATGGCTTGATCCGGGCCGCCGAGGCGCCGAGGCACCTTTGTGAGCTCGACGCGGGGTGGACGGGACGATCAGTCTGTCATGAGGCAGCGGTAGTCTGCTGTTCACTGGGCCGGTCTTCGACGACTTCGTTGAGCGAGCGCACGGTCGAGAAGGAGCGTCTAATGAAGATCGTCGTTGTCGGGACGGGTTATGTCGGGTTGTCGAATGCGGTGATTTTGGCACAGCATCACGATGTTACGGCAGTGGATATCAACGCGGCGAAGATCGAATTGATCAACGCCCGAAAATCGCCGATCGAGGACCCTGAACTCCAGGACTATCTGGCTCACGCCGACTTGTCGTTGAGCGCGACCACCGATGCAGCTGCCGCATATCAGGGCGCGGATCTGATCGTGATCGCCACGCCCACCGATTATGACGAGGCAGCGAACTTCTTCGATACCAGTTCGGTGGAATCAGCGATAGCTGATGCATTGAGCGTGAACCCGTCCGCGGTGATCGTGATCAAATCGACGGTTCCGGTTGGGTTCACGGAACGGATGCGAACCCGGCACCCAGGCGGAACCATCGTCTTCTCTCCGGAATTCCTGCGCGAGGGGCGGGCGCTTTATGACAACCTATATCCCTCTCGAATCGTGGTGGGGGATCGGGGTGAGGCAGGCCAGCGGTTCGCGGATCTCCTGCTGGAAGGCACGATCGATCATGATGCGCCGGTATTGCTGACGGATCCGACCGAGGCCGAGGCGATCAAGCTCTTTTCTAATACCTATTTAGCGTTGCGGGTGGCGTATTTCAATGAGCTGGATACGTATGCGGCGACGCGCGGGTTGAATACGGCGCAAATTATCGAAGGTGTCGGGCTGGATCCGCGTATTGGGACTCATTACAACAACCCCTCGTTCGGTTACGGTGGATATTGTCTGCCGAAAGACACCAAGCAATTGTTGGCGAATTATTCCGAGGTTCCGCAGAATCTAATCGCTGCGGTGGTGGATGCGAATCGGACGCGTAAGGATTTCATTGCCGAGGATATTTTGCGGCGAGATCCGCATGTGGTGGGGATCTACCGGTTGACGATGAAAGCGGGTTCGGATAATTTCCGGGCTTCGTCGGTGCAAGGTGTGATGAAGCGGATCAAGGCCAAAGGGGTGCCCGTGATCGTCTACGAACCGTATCTGCATCAGCCCCAGTTCTATCGTTCCGAGGTGGTGCGCGACCTGGACGAGTTCAAAGCCCGAGCGGATGTGATCGTGTCGAACCGGCTCGTCGATGAACTACGTGATGTGGCCGACAAGGTTTACACGCGCGATATCTATCAACGCGACTGAGTCTCGGCCGGGTTCAGCGCCGGATTTTTGGTGGCTGGTCGCGGCTTCGTCTTCGTCCGGGTTGGGTGGATAGTGTGGCAAAGATGATCCTGTGCAAGGGTGCAGGAGACTGTTGAGGAGGCTGGAGATGGTCGATCGTGTGGGCTCAGCAACAAGGACGCGCCGGGCGCTGCGTTTCAACGAAACCCTGACGGTGACCAGCGGCGCGGGTTCGCCGGCACCGGTGCCGCTTGTCACCTTGAACAACGGCGTCCAGATCCCACAGCTGGGTTTGGGCGTGTGGCAGGCCAGCGAGGACGAGACCAAACAGGCGGTGCGTTTCGCCATCGACGAGGCCGGCTATCGGCATATCGATACCGCGCGGATCTACGGCAACGAGGCAGCGGTGGGTGAAGCAGTGCGGGCGTCCTCGGTGCCTCGTGAGGAGATCTTCGTCACGACCAAGCTGTGGAACGCCGAGCAGGGATACGACTCGACGCTCGCCGCGTTCGATGCGAGCCTGGAGCGGTTGGGTTTCGATTATGTCGATTTGTATTTGATCCATTGGCCGCTGGGGGACGCGGAGCGTTTCGTCGACACTTGGCATGCCTTGGAGACGATCGCGGAGTCTGGTCGGGCTCGGGCGATCGGGGTGGCGAATAACAAGCCGCATCATCTGCAGCGGCTGCTGGATCGGGGCAGCATCGTCCCGGCCGTGAACCAGATCGAGCTGCATCCTCATCTCCCGCAGTACCTGGCAAGGGCATTCGATGACGATCATGGTGTCGCGACGCAGTCGTGGAGCCCACTGGGTGGCACTGACAGCCGGGGTTGGGGGTCGGCGTCCAAGCCGAACACGCTCTTGCGTGATCCGTTGCTGACCGAGATCGGGGCGGGGCACGGCAAGAGCGCGGCTCAGGTGATCATCCGATGGCATCTGCAGAATGGGCTGATCGCTATTCCGAAGTCGGTGCACGAAGATCGGATACGCCAGAACATTGACGTCTTCGATTTCGAGCTCAGCGGGCAGGAACTTGAGCAAATCGCGACTCTTGATACCGGGGTACGAATTGGGAAGGATTCGGACGAGTTCGTCTGAGCCGGGTGTCGTCCGTTTCTTGATTTCTCGTAGTCTGAGTTCATTCAACGCACGAAGGTCTTCCACTTCGCCACCGTGGACGCCCAGCAGCGCCCGAGGGTGCGTCCATTCGGAACCTGTGTGCAGATCGGTGACCGGTTGCACTTCGTCACCCACACCAGCAAACCGGTTTACGAGCAGCTGCTGGCGAATCCGTGGGTTGAGCTCGAGGCTTATGATGCCGAGCCCAAGCAGTGGCTGCGGTTGAGCGGACGCGTGGTGTGGGACGATGACCCGGCGATCGCCGAGGCCATGGAGGCCGACGCCAAGGCGCGCGGGAAGAAGCCGCCTGTTGGCGATGAGGCCTATTTCCATCTTGAGGACGCGGAAGCTCAGTTCTGGACGATGGATGGGCTGGTCAGCGCCCTCAGGCTTTGAGGGGTCGGCGTCGGCGTCGGCGTCGGCGCGCGGCGCCACCCCCTGCCTCGTATCCCCGCTACCGCAGTCGGCCCCCGTCCCAGTCGGACCCCGTCCCAGTCGGATTGTGTAGGTTCGCCGCCTGTGACGGGCTCTGGTTCTACACGATGCGGCAGGGGATAGCGCCGTCCCCGTGCCCCTGCGGCGATTGTGTAGGTTCGCGGCCTGTGACGGGCTCTGGTGCTACACGATCTGGCAGGGGAGTGAGTCGTCTGAGCATTCTCCAGGCGGCTCCGATCCCAGCCGGATTGTGGAGGTTCGCGGCCTGTGACGGGCTCTGGTGCTACACGATCCGGCTCGTAGCCCGAAGTGCGCAGGCGCTAGGGAAAGGTGCAGCTCGACTGGCAACGGCTTCCGATTTGCACAGCCCGACTCGCAGCGGCTACCGAGAATTCCGCAGGCTACCGATCGTTCGGTAGCGGCTGCGATTCTCGGTAGCCGCTGTGGATGGCGGTGAGCATTTCGGTAGCTGCTTTATCGGAAGGAGCAGCCGGGGTTGCTCGAGCTGGCGGATTGTGGAGGTTCGTCGCCTGTGACGGGTTCTGGTCTACACGATGCGGCAGGGGAGTGAGTCGTCCGAGCCCTCTTCCAGTCGGCTCCTCTCCCAGCCGGATTGTGGAGGTTCGCCGCCTGTGACGGGTTCTGGTTCTACACGATCTGGTCGGGGAGTGAGTCGTCCGAGCTCTCTTCCAGGCGGCCGCTCTCCCAGTCGGCTCCTCTCCCAGTCGGATTGTGGAGGTTCGCCGCCTGTGACGGGTTCTGGTTCTACACGATGTGGTAGGGAGTGAGTCGTTCGAGCACTCTCCAGGCGGCTCCGATCCCAGTCGGATTGTGGAGGTTCGCCGCCTGTGACGGGCTCTGGCCCTACACGATGCCCGACTGGCAGCGGCTACCGAGAATTTCAGAGGCTACCGAACGTCCGGTAGCGGCTGCGATTTTCGGTAGCCGCTGCGGATGGGGACGACCGTAAACGAGAGCGGTACCGCCGCCCCATACGCGAGCCTCTAGGCTGGCGTGTGCAGGAGGTGACACAATGCCCATCCACTCCGATCCGCCGCAGCGGCCCACGGATCCAACCGATCGGTTCGACGGGGAACTCAGCGCATGGACGTTGACGTCACTCCCGGGAGCGGTGAGCGCGGCCAGCTACCTGATCGGCAACAACGCGAAGCAGTATCGGCTCCTGGTCGACATCCTGCACGATCAACGCAATGTCACCCTCACCGGCGTTGGTTTCGACACCTTGCGCCAGCTGGTCGCCGACCGACTGCCAGCCGAATCTGCCGACCGGCTGCTCGACGAGCTGTCGCTGGAAGCCCGATTACAGCAGCTTGTGGATTGGGGAACCTGCACTTCCTGGCAGGATCGGGCCGAAACCCAAGAAGACTTCCTGCGCAACCGCCGCCGCTACCAGCTCAGCGACGCCGGCTACCAGCTGAACGCTGCCGTCCGGACCCTCGAGGCTGACGAAGCGACCACCTCCACCGCTGTCCTGCTGGCGCCGCTCACCGTACTCAACGGGCTCACCGCCACCATTGAGGCCCTGCGAACCAATGACACCAAACGCGCCGGCGAAGAGTTCTCCCAGGTCCAGACCACCGTGCACGCGATGAGCGATGCCGCGACCCAATGGCAGACCCGCCTGGCAGTCGCGCTCGGCGGCTCACCCACCGAGGAGAAGACCACGCGGGTGCTGGAAACGATCCTCACCTACACCGGCGTCTGGGGCGACGAAGTCGACGCCTGGTCCCAACCGATCGCCGAGCATCTGCTCAAACTTCGCGAGATCGACGACGCGCACTGGCGCACCATGGCCGGCGCCCGGCTCGGCGCGAACGCCTCCGAAGCGTTGTTGGACGACGGTGTTCGTGAGCTGAAAGCCGATGTCGAAGTGCTGGCCGACTGGTTCGCCGGTCCCGAGCCGCAGTCGAGACGCCTGCGCCGTCAGATCCGCAACGCGGTCGCCCCCGTCCTGCGCGGGCACCGCGCATTGCTGGCCATCGGCGGCACGGTGTCACGCAAGGCCGACCTGCTGCGGTTGGCGGACGCTGTTGAGTCGGCACCTGACGAGGCGTCCGCCTGGCAAATCTGGTGCGCCGCAACCGGGTTGTATTCGGCCCGGCACGTCTGCGACAGCGCACCGGAGATCACCCAGGGCGCCCGCACCCCGATCTGGGACGCCGACCCGGTGCCCATCTCGCGGCGGCTGCGCAGCCAAGGCGTCCGATCCTTGGGCGGACGAGCCCCCGGCATCGTCGACCGGCGCGCAGCCCGACTCCGGGCGCGCCGTGCCGCTGACCTGGCCCGCGCCGATCTCGACCGCGCTGCCCGACGCCTGGCGCAACGCTCCGGCACCGCGTTGAGCCAGTGGGCCCCGCTCAGCCCGGCCGAAGCCGAACTCTTTCTCGACCTGGTCTCCGACGCTCGCGGCTTCCACACCGGTGACCAACCACTCGAAGCCCACAGCGCCGACGGACGATGGACGCTGCGGCTGTATCCACTCGAAGGTTCGGCGGTGATCTCCGTGCCGCAGGGCAGACTGGTGCTGCCCGACGCGAGAGTCGAGGTCATCTCGTGACCGTCTCGCTGTCCCGCGCCGACGACGCCGACAAGCAGCGAGCATTCCTCGTCCTGCTGGCGAATCCCGTTGTCACAGCCTGGACAGATCCGTCCGGCTATGCCCTCGTGCATCGCCACGCCCATATCCTGCAGACCTGGAGTGCGAGACTCGGCTACCAGCTGGCCCACCTCGATCAGTGTTACCGGCTGCGGCGCATCCCGATTGCAGGCGATGTCGCCCAGCCAGAAGGCCCGGCGCCGAAACGCTCGCTGCTGCTGCTCGTCCTCTACTCGGCTGCCTGTCTCGACGACCACCGCGACGATTCGATCACCTTGCAGGAGCTGTCCGACACCGTCCAGCTCAGCGCGGCCGGACGCGGCGGATGGCCCTATGATCCGAATCTGCGCCAACATCGAGAAGACTTCATTGCGGCAATGGACTGGCTGGTCGCCCACGGCGTCCTGGAACGCGTCACCGATGACGTTCTGCGTGAGGGCTGGGCCCAAAGCGGCCAAGGGATCGGTGCCGGCTACCGCATTCATCGTGACGCACTGGTGTTGTGTATCGACACCGGCGATGTTGATCTTGCCCTTCGGCCCCGCACCGAACACGACGACACCCGGGGCCGGAGGCTGCTGCGGATGCTGATTGAAACCCCGGCGCTTTACCCGGACGAACTCAGTGACGACGACCGAACCTATCTGAACGGTCAGCGGTTGCGCCTGATCGGCCTAGCCGAGGAGATGACCGGTGGAACCGTCGAATCGCGTGCCGATGCGATCGTGCTGTCGATTCCGCCCGACCGGGAGCTACCCGACTCGCTGCTACTAGGCTTCCCCGCGGCCAGCGCCCGCGACTGGGCAGCGCTCGCGATGATCGACCGGATCGGTGCCGCCACCGAGGGGAGTTTCCGCAGGCTCTCTCTGGCCGAGGTCGACCGTATCGCCGACGAGGTTTGGGCCGATGGCGGTTCGCGGTTGACCGCAGAACTTCGTGAATCGTCGAACGCGGTGATGGTCGCCGTCCGCAACCGGCTCACCGAACTGGGCTTGCTTCGCGCCGACGACGAGGGTTGGACGCTGACCCCGCTCGCCGCACGCTACCGCGACGCCGAACTGGTCACCGGTGATCCTGCGCCGGAGACGATCGACCAGCAGATGCTATTGGAGGAATCGTGACGAGTCAGCTGGACGATACGGCCCTTCAGGGCTGGCGGGAAGCCTTCGTCGGCGGCGGACTTCCCGAACCCCAGCTGGCGCGCTGGCAGGCGTTGCGCGCGGGCGTGGTGAACTTGTGGGAGTTCGAGGCCGTCGAATACTGGTACGCCGGGGGCTGGGCACAGCTGATGGGACGAAACGAGACCGGCAAATCATCGCTGATGGCGCTCACGACGCTGATCCCGTGGCTGGCCGACACCTCAAGCGACAAGATCGACACGCTCGGACGCTCCGGCAAACAATTCGCCTACTACGTTCGTCCGAGCGGTGAGGGCGATCGGCGCGACTCGGATGCGTCGTTCTATCACGGCTGGCTGTGGGTCGAATACGGGCGGATGCGCGAGGGGACGCCCGAGTTCTTCACCACCTTGCTCTACGCTTCGGCGCGCACCGGCAGCGGGAACACCAAACTCACCTGGTGCACCTCTTCGGGCAGCCGGGTGCGCGACCAGCTGAAGCTGACCGATGGCCGGGACGTGCTGGCACCCAAGGAGATTCACGCGCCGGGTTTCGACCAGCATCCGAGCGCCGGGGCCTATAAACAAGTGCTCGCCAACCGGCTGCTGGGCGGCAGCATCGCTCAACTCGAGAGCATCGGGAAACTGTTGAAAGTGACCCGCCAGCCAAAACTCGGTGCTCAACTCAAGGCGGAATTCGTCACCGCTCACCTGCGCGATTCGCTTCCCGAACTCGATCGCTCGGAGATCGAAGAACTCGCCCGGGGATGGGATCAGCTGGACCAGCTGCGCACCGATCTGGCCCGGGCACAGGATGCCACCACCGCGGTCGCCCGTTTCGAACGCGATGCCTGGGCTCCGTGGGCGCAGGCGCTCCTTCGGCTACGAGCCGACGACGTCGCCGCCAAGCAGACAGCGCTGGACGACATCACGCGCGAAGAACGGAAGGCCGAGAAGAAGCTGGACGCGAGCCGGCAGCAGACAGCCAACCTCGAAACTGCACATGAACAGGCGCGTCAGCAGGTAGCGACGAGTCGCGCTGAGGCCGAGGCGCTGCGATCGTCGTCGGCCTTCCGGGAGGCGAGTTCGCGTCTGAACCTCGCTGAACAGCAACAACAGCGGGCCGCCGAAGCTCGACGCGCCCTCGACCGGACGACGACCCGCCACGAGAAAGCGCAATCACGGGCTGATGATTCCCTGGCAGATCTGGATCGGGCCGCTGCAGAGCAGGCCGCGGCGAGCACAGCGCTCGATACCCATGAAGAAAAGGTCAGGCAGGCTGCCCACACCGCCGGCTTGAGCCTCGGCGCGCCCCTGGATCCCGAGCTCGCTCAGCAGCGGTGCGACGAGCGACGCACGCATCTGAGGGCCGTGCTGCAGCTAGTGAGTCAGACTCAGCGGGCGGATCAGCAGGCCCGAGAGAGTGGAAAGGTCGCCGATGTCAGCCGAAAGACCGCCGAGGATGCGAAAGCGCTCGCCGAACAATCCTGGCGAGACGCCGAAGCCGAACGCGACGCAGTAGCGGTAGCACTGCAGAGCTGGGCGCCGTCCGAGGTGGCCACTATGGTCCCCGGCTGGACCGCAGCACTGCCGCGCACGACCGATCTAGATGGCCATATCCGGCTATCCCAGGCCTTGCGCAGCGATTACTTCGAGCCGCGTTTCCAGTCGTTGACCACCCGCCGGGAACGCACGCAGGCACGTCTGACTAGGGTGAATGAGACGATCTCGGGGATCAGGCGGGAGATCACCGAGCTGCAACAGCGTCCGGTGGTCTACCCGGATGCGCCAACCCTGTGGCAACGCCGGAACCGCAGCACAGCCGATGGTGCGCCGCTGTGGCAGCTGGTCAACCAGGTGGACGGCGTCCCTGCGGAGCAGCTCGCGAACGTTGAGGCAGCGCTGGCAGCCAGCGGGCTGTTGGACGCGTGGGCGGATCTCGGTGAGCGTTCGGGTTTCGACAGCTTCCTCGATCTGCGTGAATCGGTGGCGGTGGATGATTCCGCCACGGAGGATCCGCCGCGGCGGCTGAGCATGATCTTGCAGGTAGCGCCCGAGGCCGGAGAGCTGACGGCGCTTATTCAAGACGTCCTCAATAGGGTGGTCTTGTGCGAGGCCGACGAGCCGCTTCCGGACAGTGGGGCCGCGGTCGCGGTCGATGGCCGATGGCGCACCTCGGCACTGAGCGGGCAGGCCGCACCTCGGCACGATCATGCGGAGTGGCTGGGGGAGGCCGCCCGCGAAGCCCAGCGCCGGCGCAGGCTCAGCGAACTCCACGAACGATTGGCCGACGAGGAATTACAAGCCGCTGGTCACCGGGCCGAACTGGACGACTACGATCGGCTGTTCACCGAACTGCAAGAGACGCTCGAGCAGGCGCCCAGCGACGAACGCTTATGGCGGGCTTTGATCACCTGCGGTGTGAACGATGAGGCCGCTGCGGCACGTCAGCAGGAGTCCGATGCGCGCGCTGCCGAGGCGCGGCGTGACGAGCTCGCAGCTGACACAGCCCGAGCCAAGATGCGCAGCACGGCCGCTGAATACCGATTGCCGGTCACCAGCGATGGCCTGGATCAGGTGGGCGATGGGCTGCATGCAACAAACAGCGCTCTGGTGGGGTGGCGGGCCGCTAAACAGGTCGCGGACAGAGCGGCCGTTCACGCCCAGCAGGCCGAGCACCAGTGGCGTCAGCGCGTCGCCGAAGCCGACGAAACCGAGCGCGAACTCGAGCGCGACAAGCAGACTTATCGGCAGAGGCAGGCGCAGGCCGATGCACTGCGTGCTGCGATCGACGACGATGACGAAAAGATGCTCGACCGGCTGGCGGAGTTGGAGTTCCAAACGAACCGGGCGGAAGTGGAGCAGACAGAACTCAACCGCCAATTGATCGAGGTCACTGCGCAGAAGGCGGCCGCCGAGCAGAAACTCGACGATGTCGCCGGTCGGCGCGAAGAGGCGGCGAGCCGGCGCGCCGAAGCACACCTGCGGCTGCGGGAACTGCTCGACCGTGATCTTGCGGAGCTGCTGGGACTCGAATTGCCCGAGCCGCACTCGTCCGCGGTCGATCACGTCCGCGCGCAGGCCGCAGAATTGCGTCGTCGGCTCAACCCGAGAGGCTGGCAGGACGCGGCGCAGGCGGGGTCCGAAACCAACCGTGAACGCCTCGAGGTGTTGCGACGCGAGCTGGACGCGAAGACCCGCGATACGCGGGCGGCGTTGGAGCAGAGCGGACGCTCGATTCAGCTGGTGCCCGATGAGCCGTTGGTGCGCGTCGAGGTGATGGTGGATTCGAATGGCACGACTTTGCCGCTCGGGCAGGCGGGCCCGCATCTGCGCGAGGTCTGCAATGCGCTGGAATCTCAGTATGGCGAGTCGGTGCGCGAAACCTTGGACCGGCTGCTCGGATCTACTTTCCTGGAGCATATGCGGGAGCGCATCGGGCAGGCGGGCGTGCTGATCGATGAGATCAATCAGGTTTTGCGCGACCATCCCACCGAGACGGATCAGACGATGTTGCGTATTCGTTTGGAGCCGGGACAAAACGCGTCCATCGTGAACGCGGTCAGTGGACCAAGGCTCAGCGATCCCACGGTGGCCGCCCAGGTGCGCGATTTCCTGAAACAGAAGGTGGACGAGGCCAAACGGGCGGCCAGCGACGAGGGCCAGGCGGGCTGGCATGGGGCTCTCGCCGAGCATCTCGACTACCGGAATTGGTACGACATTTCGCTGGAGCATCGGGTGGGTGGGGGACGTTGGGCGCCGCTGACGACGCGCCGCTATGCCGAGCTGTCTGGTGGTGCCCGCGCGGTCATGTTGATGCTGCCGCTGGTGGCTGCGCTCGCGGCGCAGTACCGGAGGTTGCCGCAGGCTCCTCGTCCGTTGTGGTTGGACGAGGCGTTCGATGGTTTGGATCCGCGGAACCGGTCGATGGTGATGCGTCTGCTGCAACGTTTCGATCTCGATGTGCTGCTGGCCGGCCCCGGACGTCTGGTGAACGTCGCGGCGGTGCCCGCAGCCGCCATTTACCAGGTGGTTCGTGCGCCGGCGCCCGAACCGGGGGCTGACCTGATGGCCGAACTGTGGGCGGGCAATACACTCGAGGCCATCGAGCTGCCGCTCACGTGGCTCGACGGTGATCAGGAATCTGCGGTGCCGCCCGATCAGGATGCTCTGCTGTGATCCCTGAACACGTGCTGACTTGGGCGAAGAAGCCTGGCCCGGCCCGGTTGCTAGCCGAAATCCGCAGGCGCCGGGAGTGGGGGGAGCTGAAGCCTCGGTCGACGATCAAGTTGGATTTCCCGGTCGACCAGCGTCGTGAGATCGCGGCGATGCTGGATGCCGATTGGCCATTCACGGCTCGGCCGGTGCGATTGGGTGAGCTGCGGTCCGGGTTGGACGCGAACGGTGTTGCCGAGTTGGACGACCTGCTCGAGGCGCTGGACGGTCCGCTTCGTGATCTGAGGCGGGAGCGGGATGCCGCACTTCTCGCCAAACAGGCTGATGAGCAGGCGGCACGGGTGATTCTTCGCGAGGTTGAGCCGAGCGTGCCCGAAGAGGTGGTGACCCGTTGCCTGGTGGGGGCCGAGCAGTGGACGCCGCGGGCGCAGGAGATCGTCCGTGTTGTTGAAGCGATGGATGGGTCCGGCGAACGATTGCCCGTGCTGGCCGCCAGACTTTTCGGGGACGCGCACGCGCTGGACATGTCTCGTCCGCTCGGACGAGCGGTCGCGCGCTTCCTGTCCGGGATGCCCGGGGCGGGCGTGGGTGGAGCTTTCGGATCGGGGTTGAGTCGCGCGGAGGCAGGTCACGTGGAGCCGGGTCACGTGGAGCCGGGTCACGTGGAGCCGGGTCACGTGGAGGCGGGTCACGTGGAGGCGGAGACCTGGCGGGATCCGGTCGGCGATTCGGCCCTTTGGCGGCAAGCGTGGGCGTCGCGAGGTATCGCCTGCGACGAGGTCTCTTCGCAGGTGCTGGTGCTCAATCTGCCGTTGGTGGGCGAAGGCCCGGCCGTGCAACTCGCGGCGGTTGCCGGGGAGCCGGTGTGGCTAACGATGCGATCGTTGCGCGGAAGTGGCTGGAGACTGGCCGACGGTATCGCCGAGGTCTTCGTCTGCGAAAACCCATCGATCGTGGAGGCTGCGGCCGACAGGTTCGGGGCCTCATCTCGTCCGTTGGTCTGCACCTTCGGTGTCCCAGGTCGCGCGGCTCAACTGCTGCTGGAACCGATCGCGCAGCAGACACGGCTGCGCGTGCGCGCCGACGGCGACGCGACCGGATGGCAGATCGTGAACTCGCTGCTGCGACTGCCCGGGGCGAAGCCCTGGCGGATGCCACCGGGCTTTTCCGCTTATGAAGAGGAGATCGTGGACGATCTTCTTGATGATCTGGGGCCTGCCTGACGATCTGCGGCCTGTTTGCCCTGCCCCTGTCAATGCTCTCCTGCCCCTGCCGGCTGATTGCTCTGCCTCTGCCCGCTATCCCTGCCCGCTGCCCCTCTGTCGTGCGTCTCAGTGAGTGCCGATGCTGGCGTCAGGGCGGGTGACGACGGGGTTTCGTTGGGGTGGATTTGATTCGGGGTGGTCGGCGGCGTCAGGC
>JALHFX010000212.1 GCA_022837595.1 Propionibacterium sp. | reverse complement strand
CCCTCGGTGGTACAACCGCCCGACACTGACGCCGACCTCGCGCCCGATGAACTCCCAGATCGAAGCTCTCTTCACCACCGCACTTGGCCTGCAGCCGCCCTGGTACGTCGCCAAGGTCGAGCTCAACACAGCCAAGCGGCGGATCGACTTCGAGGTCGAGCACACCGGCGGTCGTGCCACGTGTCCGGCGTGTGGGGCCGAGCACCAGCTGATCCACGACCGGGTGCGGCGCAGCTGGCGTCACCTGGATTTCTTTCAGTTCGAAGCGTGGCTGCATGCCGCGATCCCGCGCGTTCAGTGCAACGGCTGCGGCAAGACCACGCAGTTGCCGGTGCCGTGGGCGCGTGAGGGGAGCGGCTTTACCCTGCTGTTCGAGGCGCTGAGTCTGTCGCTGTGCCGAGAGATGCCGGTGCGCCAGGCGGCCAACCAGTTGCGGGTTGCCCCGAAGCGCCTGTGGGGCCGCGTGCGCCATTACGTCGAGGTGGCCCGTGCCAAGGACGACATGTCGGGCGTGCGCTACGTCGGGATCGACGAGACCAGCGTCAAGCGTGGTCACGAGTACATCACCGTCGTGCATGACCTTGAAGCCAAGCGCTTGCTGTTTGCCACCCCGGGGCGCGATCACGCTACGTTGCAGGCCTTTGCCCAGGACATGCGTGCGCACGGCGGCGATCCGCTGGCCATTGAGCACGCCTGTATCGACATGAGCGCGGCCTACGCCAAGGGAATCGACCAGTCGCTGCCCAATGCCCGGATCAGCTACGACCGCTTTCATGTCGTGGCGCTGGCCAACGCGGCGATGGACGAGGTGCGTCGCGAAGAGATGCGTAGCTCGGCGGCAGCGGTGCGCGAAGCGGTCGGCGCACAGAGCAAGAAGACGCTGCGTCAGCTGCTGTGGGGGATGCGCAAGAACCCAGTGAGTTGGACCCGTGCCCAGTTCGAGGCGATGCACTGGCTGCAACGCTCGAATCTGAAGAGCGCGCGTGCGTGGCGCCTGAAGCAGGCACTGCGGCTGGTCTATCGCGATGCAGCCGCGAGCAACAGCGAGGAGATCGCGCAAGGTGCCATGAGCAAATGGCTGAGCTGGGCGCGCCGCAGCCGCCTGGAGCCCTTCAAGCGGCTGGCCCTCACCCTGAAGGAGCACCTCGGCGGCGTCGTGCGCGGCATGCTCGACGGACGCAGCAACGCCTACGTCGAAGCGATGAACGGCCTGCTCCAACAGACGAAGACCGCCGCCCGAGGCTTCCGCAACATCGAGAACTTCATCGCCATGGCCTACCTGCGCATGTCCAAGCTTAAGCATCTACCGCAGAATACCGCAGAACCCCCTGGCGCCGGCCGTCGCCCGCGACTACGGGCGCTACCGTCATGTTTGTTGAGAAGTCAATTTCCACTGGAAACGGCATAGAGCCTAAGGGTCGACCGGATGCTGTCCGACGTGATTTTCATACTTGACGTGAGGTGGCGTACCCAGCCATTTCCCAGAGAAAGCAGGAATGGTGTTATCGGCATTCGCGGCCATTTCACCGCCCATGCAGTTCAGATCCTTTCCGAGCCTCGCAGCCTCCTCCGCGCTCACCTTGGCCAGCACGGCGGTACTCGCGGAAACAAGCCCAAGCGTGACCGACAGAAATACCAATGTTTTCTTTCTCACCATGTCTATCTCCTCTTTTTTTCTCATCTTGCATCCCTATTCCAATGACCCAGATTTACTGCACACAACTATCTTTTCATCATTTCCGCGCCAACCTCTCCACGCCAATTTGAAAACGCACCCATTTATCCATTGAGAAATGGTGCTTTGATCCAACCGCTGAGACTGAATATCGTGTGGGTGTCAGGAAGGGCGATCAGGCCTCAAGACCCCGGACCTTCCAGCGCAACCGCAGGCGGCACCTGCCGCTGGGCTCTGCGCAACATCGCCAGGGGAAGCAAGGCGAACGCCATCAGCACGGCGCACAGCGCCACCGGCAGAAAATGGCTCCCCGTGCGATCGACCATATAGCCGTACAGCATGGGGCCGAGCGCCGCTCCAAGACCGGAGACCAGATTGCCGATTCCCAACAGGCTTCCAAAACCCCGCCGACCGGCAAACTCCACCAGCAAGGTCGGCGAAAGCTGATTGACCAGGTTGAATGTCGTTCCCCAAGCGAGAACAAACATCACGACCGCAATGAGTCCGAATGTCTGATGCGAGGCCAACAAGAGGCAGACGACGCCAAGACTGCAAAGGAAAATGCCAAACCCAAGCGTCCAACCCGCGCCCCTGCGTGTGCTGATCGCACCGAAAGACAGGCTGCCGACAATCGTCGCGGCAGCGATCGCGCCATAGGCTGCCGCACCTTGTGCAGCCGAATAGCCGACCGATATGAGATACGGCACGAGGCTCATCAGAACGCTGAGACCACTGAACATGACCAGCACGAACATTGCAGTCCAAAGCCAGTATTGCGGCATGCGCAATACCTCACACACGCCACGATCGACAGTTACCGAGCTCTCACCGTCGGATACCACCTGCAGTTGATCTGGCATCCGCACCAGCCAGAGCAACAGAGGGAAGCAGATCAGGAGCATGATGAATGCGCCCTTCTCCATGGCTGCGAGCAAACCCATGGCTTCGACCATGTAGTTGAGCCCCATCGGCAGAAAGGTACCGCCAGCACCCACGATGGCAAGAAGAATGCCGAATGCAAGCCCCTGGCGACTCGGCGGAAACCAATTCGACAGGAGAACAAATGCAGGCACATAGGTTGAAGCCCCCACTCCCAGACCACAGAGCGCCATCGCAAGCGTGAAGGAATCGAGATCCCCGCTCTGCGCGGCCGCCAGATAGGCCAGGCCCGCGAGCAGCCCGCCTGTTGCCATGACTGGCCTTGGTGCGACATGATCAAGCAGCCAGCCCGCTGCTGGCGTGAAAATGCTAAACGCATTCAGAGTGAATCCGAACAGCACGCTCATCACGACGCCAAGCCCAACGACGAGAGTCCAGGCCTCTCTCGAAGTGGAACGGGCAGGGCTTATGATCATTTTCGAGGCTCTCTTTAATCATGAAACGGCTGGACTATTTTCTATTCCAACCAAGAATCAGCCATCTTCATGGCTGACTGGAAGCTCTCTCGATCGAACTACAATTCAGAATGCAAACATCCGACTTTTCGCCGCAGAATCCATTCTGGATATCCGCCATGCGCTGCCGCACGGCGCGCTGACCACACCCGTGTGACCTTATTTCAGGCTCTATGCCGTTTCCAGTGGAAATTGACTTCTCAACAAACATGACCCTCGGTGGTACAACCGCCCGACACTGACGCCGACCTCGCGCCCGATGAAC
>JALHFX010000211.1 GCA_022837595.1 Propionibacterium sp. | reverse complement strand
TAAGAACTCACGAAACGACACCAACATGCTCAGCTTCCGCGATCTGACGCGACTGTGCCTCATCGGTGAGACCGAGATGCAGGCGGAGATAGCGCCTGGGCTCAGCGGGAACCCAGTCAACAAGACCAAAGAAGTCTCGGTTCTAAAGCTCCTTCTCACCGGGGAGGACGACTCGGCGCTGGTCGCCGTGGCATCACCACAAGAGCAGAAGCGTCTACGTGGTGCTCGACAAGAGGTTGTCGAGAGGATGCTTGGGCAACTTGAAACACAACTCCAAGAGGTCGCCGAGCCAGCCGAACTCATGGCGCAACTGGGCAAGTTGAACCGAACAATCGATGAGTACAGCGCGACAATCGGGACCCTCGCGAAGAAGCGAGGGCAGCTTCTCGCGGAGCGCAACCGGCTGCAAGAGGTCGAGAGAACCGAGCGCGTCGAGTATTCAGACGCAGCAGCGCTCCGCCAGCGGTTCAACCTCTTGCTGAAGCAGTACGAGAGTGACCTCGCACGACTCGAAATGATCGCCGAGGCAGGGAACCTTCTCGGGTACTTCCGACGCGGCACGTGCGTGTTCTGCGGCGCGGAGCCGGAGAGCCAGCACCTCAACATGAGCTGCGAAGGCGACACCACAAGTTTTGGGATGTCCGTCGAGTCCGAGACCCGCAAGACTCAAGGTCTTCACGAAGACCTCCTTGTGACCATCGACAGCCTCAACGCTCGATCGGAGATCCTGAAAGGGTCGATCAGAGAAGCGCATCGTGAGTCCATCAGCCTTCAGAAGAAGATCGACAAACTCGACGGCGAGATGAGCCCGCACCAAGGCGACCTTCGCGACCTCCTTACGAAGCGCAGTGAGGTCGAGAAGCACCTCGGGCTCTATGAGCAAGTGAAATCTCTCGAAGCCATGATCCGCAAGATCATTGACGAGACCGACGTGGAAGTGGCGACTGCGGTCGCGGGACTGAGTCTCACCGCAGTGCGCGAGTTCTCGACCGAGATTTCCAAGCGCCTCACGGAGTGGGACTATCCAGACGCAGATTCCGTTCGTTACGACCGGAATGAACTAGACATCATCGCCGGGGATCAACAACGATCGGCGCACGGCAAGGGTGTCCGGGCGATTCTCCATGCTGCATTCACGCTCGCTCTCGCGCAATACTGCTTCAACCGAGAGTTACCGCACCCCGGCTTCGTTGTGCTCGACTCTCCACTCGTCACGTATCGTCCGCCAGATCAATCCACAGAGACTGATGAAGAGCCCCCCGAAGGCGTCGTTCGTGCCTTCTACCGTGACATCCAGGAGAACTTCGACGGTCAAGTCATCATCATGGAAAACACTGACCCACTCGAACCGCTTGGATCGGACGCACTCGATGTGCCGTTCACGAAGCGCGTTGATGTCGGGCGGTATGGGTTCTTGCCCGCCGTGGCCACTGAGGCCCAGCCCGAGGCTCTCCCGCTAGATGAGTAGGCCCGCAGCCTGCCCAAGCTGATCGGATCGGCTCGTCCAAGGCTCAGAAGCGAACGGTTCCTTCCCCGAAGCGCCGAGCGTACACTGAACGGTGAGGCGGCTTTCTCCTTCACAGTGGGCCGTTCGCGGCAGGCCTTCGGGCCACTCTTCAACGCACCGTCTCGCAGAGACACCCCTGCGTAGAAGAGGAGCATCCGATGATCCGCCTACTGATGATCGCCAGCATC
>JALHFX010000084.1 GCA_022837595.1 Propionibacterium sp. | reverse complement strand
GACGACGGTACCGGCCACCTTGATCTTGCCCATGAACGTTCCTCTTCGTTTCGGCGACTGCTGCGCTTGCGAGTGCTGGCTGCGTCCCAATCTAGCGGTTGGCGGGTGGGAGATCGCTCGATGCGAAGACAGCGGTAGTCCGGGCTCATCCGGGTAGACTCCCCCAGGTGCACCAGTTGATCCTGACATTCTCCTGCAACGACATTCCGGGCATCGTCCACGCCGTGAGCGGTGCAATCGTCGGTTGCGGGGGCAATATCATCGAGCTCCAGCAATTCACCTCCACCGATACCGGACGCTTCTTCATGCGCGTCGAGGCCGATATCCCGGTGGATCCGGATGAGTTCGAGCAGGCGATCGCAGCGGTCGGCGAGCGTTTCGATGCGTCCTGGCAGGTGAGCGCGGCGAGTCACAAGACCCGGACGCTGGTGCTGGTCAGCAAGGCCGCAGGGCCTCTGAACGATCTGCTCTTCCACTTGCGTAGTGGCGAATTGCAGATCGAGATCCCGTTGATCTTGTCGAATCATGAAACGCTACGTCCGCTGGCACAGTCTTACGGCATCGATTTCGGATCTCAGCCGGTCTTCCCCGATAGCAAGCACGCATTCGAGAACCGTATTCGGCAAGCAGTCGAAGACCTGGATATCGAATTGGTGGTGCTGGCTCGTTATATGCAGATTCTTTCGCCCGAGCTGTGCGAATACCTATCGGGCCGTGTGATCAATATCCATCACAGTTTCCTGCCGGGTTTCAAGGGCGCGAATCCCTACCGCCAGGCTCACACTCGCGGGGTCAAGTTGATCGGGGCGACCGCGCATTTCGCGACCGCCGACTTGGACGAGGGCCCGATCATCGAGCAGAACGTGAGCCGGGTCGATCACACCCGCTCGGTCGCAGAATTGTCGAGCATCGGTCAGGTGCTCGAGTCGCAGACGCTGACCGCGGCTGTCAAGCTCCTCGCGGAGAAGCGCATCTTCCTTGATGGGATCCGCACCGTCATCTTCCGCTGACCGATTCGGTGTTGCTCCGGGCCTCCGCCGGGTGATCGCGAAGGTGCGGTCACCCAGGCAGGCGGCGGCTCCTTGTCTTCAGTTCTCAACGGGGTACCGTTCGACGACCAAGGTGACCTGGCTGACGACAGCAGCGATCGCGCCATCATCCAGACGGACCGATGCTGGTACTGCGGGCGCAGTAGGACCTAAGTTCCACGACTGGGTCGAGGGCCCGAGCGTCTGTGCTTGTCATGGACTCCGGGAAGGAGGCTTTGGGGCAGTAGAAAGGCCGGCAGCCAACGCCGAGGCGGTCAGCCAGAAACAGGGTTGCTCGCACGCGAACACCCGTGAGTGGTCCCCAGATCGCTCTGCGGGCTCAATCGCGTCCGCGAACAGGCATCTGGGGACCACTCACGGGTGTTGGCCGGGTTTGCCCCTGTGCGATTCATCGTGGGGCCTGAGTTCCACACTTCGGTCGAGGGTACAAGTGTCTGTGCTTGTCACGGGTTCGGGGAGGGGCGTTTTGGGGCACTAACCGGACGGCTCGATCCGATATATGAGTCCCTTTTCCTGCGGAAAGTAAGGATCCGGTCGGGAGCGGCCGCAGGCCTCGCGCGGCACGGACGCTGCGGAAGCCACAGGCTCGACCGATCCAGCACAACGTAACAGCAACGACGACCCTGATGAGCATGCACATCGCGCTGGTAGCAGCCCAGCTCATCAAAAGGCCGGCAGCCTACGCCGAGGCGGTCAGCAAGAAACAGGGTTACTCGCACCCCAACACCCGTGACTGGTCCCCAGATCGCTTTGCAGGCCCAGTTTTGTCGGCGAACAGGCATCTGGGGACCACTCACGGGTGTTGGCCGGGTTTACCCCAGTGCGATTCATCGTGGGGGCGTCCTTGCGGCCCGGGGCACTAACGTTGTGGAACTCGGGTAGGACTCGGATCCTTCGAGAAAAGGTGGACGACCGAGATCGATTCACGAATCGACCAGATATTCAACGGCAAGGTGCGGGCGGGCTTCACCCGGTGGAAGTTCCGGGCCTAACCTTCGGGAGCAGTAGTCAACAAAGGAGGACGTGCCCTACTACCGGGCACGTCCTCCTCCAAGACGGCGTATGTCCGCGGGGCCCATCCCGCCCCGCGGAACGTATTTACTTCTCCAGAGACGCCGCGAAGTCAGCCATCCGCTGCTTGAAGCGTGGGAACTCTTCCGGTGTGATGGCCTTCGGCCATGAGTCAGCACGGAAGTACGCGTCGGTCCCACCATCGAGGAATATCACCGACCCACACAGGAAGTTCGCGGCGGGCGACAACATGAAGATCGCCCACTGCGCCACCTCTTCGGGTTTTCCGAACTCATGTACGGGAATCGGGAAGGCCCGGATGCTAGGCGCCAGTTCCGGGTCATTCAGCTGCTGTTCAAGTAGCGGGGTACGGATAGCACCCGGTGCAAGGGCGTTCACGCGAATGCCAGCGCCGGCCCATTCTTCCGTGACTCCAATTGTGCGTATCCAGTGAGTAATGGCAGTTTTCGAGCCCGCGTAAACGAAAGTCGCTGATGCGTCCGGTCCCGCCGCTTCAGCAATGGCTAAGGCAGTGTCCAAATCCCGTTCTTTGAATGCGTTAATGAGTTCTTCTGGAATCCCGGGGACCGTTGTCGTGGAGTTGGAGGAAAAAATGACTACCTTCGCATTCCCTGCTGTTGCAAGAGCCGGGTGGATTCCTTCCAGGAGTTCTACAACCCCCAAGAAGTTCACGTTTGCAATCAGCTTCTCTCGTCCGGGGATCGGGCCCAAGCCCGCGGCCAGCACGGCACCATCCAGACGTCCCCCACAGTTTTCCAAGACCTGCTCCACTGCGCTGGCCCGACCCTCAGGGGTGGAAAGGTCCGCGTTCACCTCAGCCTTGTGCAGATCTACGCCGATGACACGGTGCCCTTCCCAGCGGAGTTGCTCAGCAGTAGACCGGCCCATACCGGAAGCTGAACCTGTGACCATGTAAACACCCATCATTTCTCCTTCGAAACTGGTGTGTGAAGTGGATCAGTCTACCAACGAATTGTCTGCGGCCAGGTGGGCAGCGGTGCCCCTGAAGGCTCTTGTCGGGTCTATCTCGGCAACGGCGAGGGCCAACTCTCCTTCTCGACCTTCGCCTAATCCGGCACCGAGATCTCGACAGGGTCGAGGGTGGTCACTAGGTACTCGTGATAGATCTCGTCGGTCTTGATGGCCGTGCTCTTGTGTAAGTGGGCGAGCTTCACCGGCACGTTGTCCTGGTTCAACCACAAACCGGCTGTGATCTTGTCGCCCTCGACGGGCTCCCAGCTCGGGTTGAAACCGAATTGGTCGACCTTCAACTCGTAGTGCCTGGTCGCGAAGTCGCCAACCTCGTCCTGTCCGATGTAGACCGCCTCGGTGGCGTCCTTCAGAGCCTTGGCCGCCAAGACGAAAACTGCGTTGTCATACTTGGGCTTCACGCCCGTGTCCATCAGTTCCCAGCCGTCCTTCCCATTGACGTAGATCTGGTCGCCAGCGAAGATCATTTCGTTGCCGAAGCTGTTGAGAGGCTCATGTCTCATCAGGGGGCGGTCAGGATCGCGGAGGTCGACCGAATCGCGTTTGCGAACAACAAGGTCCACACCATCGAGGGTGTACTCCTCCTTCTCCTCGTAGGTCGCCGTCTCGACGCCTTCCGTCGCTGACTGCACGACCTCGAGCAGTGCGGCGGGATCCACCGATTCACCCGGGGACGCCGCGGTCGGGTCTTCGGGTTGGGGTTCGGCCTTCTGCGTCACCTCCACCGCAGGCGTCTCGGCAGGAGGCTCAGCAACGGGAGCTTCCGATGCGCCAGAGCAACCAACCACCACCAGACAACAAAGAAGAGCGACCAAGGATTTCAAAGGGCCAGGCATCTTCCCTCCAACCCACGTAAACGAACACGACTTAGGGGGTGAATAACACCGTATTGAGACGTTGGCGCCTCGGAGCGCCTAACCCATCAGCCCAGCTACTTGATCTCCGATGCGTCAGGCATCTTGATCTCCACCGGACCGAACGATTCCACGACAGCCTCGTAATCCATCTTGTCCACACCAGTCGCGAGGTTCTCCATGGAGTAAACGACCTTCACCGGCCGGTTGTCGCCATTAAGCCAGTATCCGACCACGATGTCGTCTCTGCCGTCGTTGATCTGAAAAACCTCCGGATCGACCAAGAACTCATAATGTCTCGCCGCGAAATCACCCACCTGGTCCTCCCCGACGAACACCGTTTTCGACACATGACCCTTCATGGGTGCCACGCTGATGAACGAATCCTTCGGGTTCAGCACCTGACTACTCTGACCCGCATCTTCAGAGACGTCCTCCCACTTGTCATCACCGAGTCGCAATAGTTGGGTGTCACCATCGATCAGGACCTCCCTCTCCGACCCGCCGCCCGTATTCCGCATGGAACCGCGCAGATGATCAGGATCTGAGTAGTCGACGACGTAACGGTACTCGGAACTCTGGTCCTCACCCTTGTAGACGCTCTCCATCTTGACCGTCGCAGTCATCGTGGTGACACCATCTACGGCGTCCGACACCGTGTTCAACAGTTCATCGGTGTCCACCTCGTCACCGGGTGCGACTCCTGCGGGAGCCTGGGGCTGCGCACTGGCAGCGGCACCGGCTTCCCCAGGCGACGCCTCGGGTGCTGGCGCCTCGGTTGCCGAGCAACCGACCACCACCAAACAAGCCAGAAGTGCGGTAAAAGACTTGAAGAGACCGGACATTCCTACCTCCAACCCAAGTGATCGAACAGGCTCGGCAGGTTGCACAACAGCGTACTTAAGTGTCCACGTGCCGACGAGACTCACACATAGACCCCCGTTCTTCGCGGGTGAATGTGTGGCAATGCTGGGTCTATCTGAGGTTACAGCGTTCGTTGGGCGTGTGCTGGTCAGTCGGTCGAGGTGAGGAAAGTACGCAGAGATTCAGCAGGTGTTCCTGTGATGCGTTCGACGGCATCGCTGACTGGGATGAGTTCTCCGGCGGCGATTGCCGTGTAGGTGGAGACCCATGCGTCGTATTGCCATTGTGGGGCTTTCCACGCGAGGCGCGACTTGTAGGCTTCCTCGATGGTCTCGTTGTGGAAGGAGACCGCGCGCCCGGTGACTTCGGTGATGGTCTGGGCGATTTCGTCGAGGGTGAGTGCTTCTGGGCCGGTGAGGTCGTAGGTCTGCCCGATGTGTTCGGCAGGGTTCTGGAGCACGGTGGCCGCGACGCGGGCGACGTCGGCTCGCGTGACGCAAGCAACCCGTCCGTCGGCGGCAGGGCCGCGAAGCACGCCGTCGTCGCCGACCATCTGGGAGAAGAAGTCGGTGTAGAAGTTGTCGCGCAAGAACGTGTATGCGATGCCCGATTTGATGATGTGCTGTTCGGTTGCCCAGTGGTCGCGGGCGAGCGTGAAGGTCGCGTCGGGTGCTGCTTTGAAGAAGGAGAGGTAGACGATGTGCTCGACTCCGGCCTCCGTGGCTGCGTCGATGAACGCCCGATGCTGGTTCAGCCGTTCGGTGCTCTCTGAACCGGAGACCATGAACAGCGTCTTGGTTCCCGCAAGCGCGTTTCGTGATTCGGGAGTGTTCTCGTAGCTGCCTTGTACGGCGATGGCTCCCGGTAGCGCAGGAGCCTTGGCGAGGTTGCGGACGAGGAGTCGCTGGCTGAGTCCGGCGTCGGCGAGATGCCGGGCGACCAAGCCTCCGATGTGTCCGGTCGAGCCGGTAACAGTGAGAGTGGGAAGGTTCATGACGAGGCTCCTGACGAATGTGCGAGTTGGTCAATAGCGGTTCCCGCGTCGACGGCGATCGCCAGAGCGCGGTCTGCTAGATCGTCGGGTACCTCGGGGTGGTCGCGGTTGATGCGGATGAACCGGGCGTTCGGCACGACACGGGTGACTCGCTCGCCGGGCCAGCGGATTACCGAGGGAGTGTTGAAGCCGGCACCGATTTCGACGACGACAAGTGTGTCGCCGACTTCGCGGGTCTGGACGAGCCAGTCGTTGAGTCGGTCGAGTCCCGGCAGGAAGTGGTCATTGATGTACCAGCCATCGGCGTTCACGTTGAGGAACACTTCTCCGCCGCAGTTCGGGCATGAAGGGATCGCTTCGGGGTCCACTTTCCCGGTCGTCGGATCGTAGTGGTCGAGTGCCTTGCGGATGATCGGTTCGGACGGCCAGACTTGGCGGGTGCAAGGGGTGAGGCACTGGTAGAGGCCGTAGTCTCCTTGCGGCGTGTAAAGGCGGTCTTCGTCGAAACCATTTCGGGGGAACAGCCGATCGACGTTCGAGGTCATCACGAAATAGTCGCGGCCGTCGACGATCCCGTGCAGCCGCTCATAGAGCGGTGATGGTTCGGGGCTGAAGCGGACGTCTTCGGCATGGACGGCCCAGAAACCCCAGAGGTATTCAGGCGGCAGGTCGCGGCCGATCATCTCGTAGCGTGCGCGAAGCCCGGCCCGGTGGAGCGCCGGGAACAACTCGGCGAATCGCCCTTCATCGGTGTAGTCGAACCCGGCCGCAGCCGATAGACCCGCCCCGGCAGTGATGAGCACCCGGTCGGCAGACTTGAGCCATTCGGCAGCGTCTCGAAGATCGTTCATGCAAGCTCCTCCTGGATTGCGTCGAGGTAGACGGCTTCACCCGCCGGGGTGAAGGCGCAGACGAGCGGTTCGATACGGCTGTCGGGGTGTTCGGTGAGCCAGTCGCGGATCGTGCGGATCGCAACGCGCGCGCCCGCGTCCTTGGGGTATCCGAACACGCCGGTGGAGATCGCGCAGAACCCGACCGTGCGGATGCCGTCGTGAGCATCGGCTACGTCGAGGATCGAGCGATAGCAGGACGCAAGCGCAGCCTCGTCGTCGGCCGTGGGCTGGTGGTTCGGCACGATCGGGCCGACGGTGTGGATCACGAATGATGCAGGCAGATGGTATCCGGCAGTCAGGGTCGCAGTGCCGGTCGGCTCGGGATGACCTTGACGACGCATGTGCTCGGCGCACTCTGCCCGCAGCCCCGGCCCCGCTGCAGCGTGGATCACGTTGTCGATGCAGAGGTGACCAGGTATGAAGCATCCCAGCATCTGGTCGTTCGCGGCATTCACGATGGCATCCGCGCGCAATACCGTCAGGTCACCGCGCCACAGACGCATATGCTCGGCGACCGCCCCGGACGCCACTCCTTGAGCGGCGAGCGTCGGCAAGTTCTTGGCCTCGACAAAGCCGCGCATCTCGGCTTCCTCCGACAGCAGCGCGTCGAGCAAGGTGCCAACGTCTTCCGGGATCGGACCGGGCTCTCGCACCGTCAGCAGTGCGGCGAGGAAGCTGCGGTCGTTCAACGCGGCGGGCGGGATCATCTGACCGCGTTCGCCCGCGAAGTGTTCGATCAGCGGCGCGATGCTCATAGCGCCTCGTCGTAGACGTCGCGGGCTTCCAGCACCGAAGCCATGTGTTCTTTCACCCAGTCCTCCAGTGCCTTCAGCGGAGCCGCCAGGGACTGCCCTGCCTCGGTGAGTTCGTAATCGACACCCTGCGGAATCACTTCGCCCAACTTCGACACAAGAACCCCTGACCCTTTCACCGGCCAAGGGCAACGCCCTGGCCATCCTTCCCGACCTGCCCGGCAGGGCCATCGTCGCGTCCACCGGCTCGAAGCAGCGGGCTTTGGCCGTCGGCTTTTGACCAGGTGACGACGAGTTCGTCTCGGGCCCGAGAAGCCGCCACATAGAGTAGCGAGCGTTCCCGCAGTTGGGCGTCCGCCTGGTCTTCTTCGCTGAATTCGAAGTTGCGCAGGCCTGCCGGAATGGACGAGGCGGAGACATCGAAGAGGATGACCTTGGTGAACTCCATCCCCTTGGCCCGGTGCATGGTCATCACCATCGGGTCTGATCCGCTGGGCGCTCCCCTGTCGACGGCGCGGGCCGTCACCCCGCGCTCGCTCAGCCCGGCCACTACCCGGTCGCGTTGGTTGCGGTCGCGCACCAGCACAGCGATCGCTCCGGAGCCGGCAGCATCGTCCTCGGCCCAGCCGCGCAGTGTGTCGGCAGTGACGTCCAGTTCCTCACCTAGTCCGGCGCATGCCAACACGCGCGGGGCCGGGCCTCGTCTTGCCGAGCGGTAGCCGGCAACGGTGTCCTGGTCGCCATCGAGATCGTGGTAGTCGGCGCCGGACAAGATGTCGGTCGCCCATTTGAGGTTCTCGGCTGTCGTCCGGTAGTTCAGGGTCAGCCTGCGGGAGCGGCCTTGGGTCTTGATACCGAAATGCGAGAGCACCAGCTTCTGCCCGTAGATCCGCTGATGGCCGTCCTCAGCTATGAAAATGTCATTGGCGCACTCGGCAACCAGGGCACGGATCAGCATCCAATGCGCCGGTTGCAGATCTTGGCCTTCGTCGACGAGCACATGATCGGCGAGCCGCGCCTCACCACTGGCGGCGAGCTGGTCAAGATAGCAGGCGGCGATCACGGCCCGTTCAGCGAAATCGGTGCATCCGGCAGCGGATTCTTCGTCCCGATACCGTGTGATAGCCCGCCAGACGGCCTGCCGGGCGGCCTTGTTCAGCCGCACCCCACGCCCAGGACGACGCACCCTCAGATACTCGGCTTCGGTCACGATCAGGTTCGGCAGCACCACCATCTGGTATTCGCTCTCGAGGAAGCGGGCGTTCGCGGCTTGGGCGGGCAGATCGGAGGATTCCGCCCGCCAAGATCGCTTCGGGCGACACCGAGAACTTGCTCGGCTGCGCCGGCGACGTTCTTGCCTGCCAAGCGGACGACAGCGGACGCCAACGCATCGATGCCGCTCACATAAACTCCAGGAGCTCCCAGCGAGGTCGCGAATTGCAGCCTCGGATCGAGGCGGTTGAGACTCGAACTGAGTTCATCGGCAAGATTGCGGGTGAAGGTGGTGAGGACGACACACGCCTGCGGGTTCTCCCGGCTCAGCCGCCGGGCCCGGTGTACCGCGACCACCGTCTTGCCGGTGCCCGCCCCACCAGCCAGCCGGAACGCCCCGTTCCAGTCGCGGGTCACCCAGGCCCGCTGCACCGGATGCAGGAACACCCGCCAGGCACCGAAATCGCCGTCTTCGATGACCCGGCGCAGCTCGTCGCTGCCTTCGATTCTGGCGAATTCCATCTGGCTCGCGGGCCTGGCCAAGGCCTCGATCAATGCCTGGTCATCATCGCCGCCCAGCTCCCCGGCAGGTACTGCCAGCTCGAGCTCTTCGCGGACTTGCTCGAGTGTGCTCCCGGTGGCCAACGCCAGCAGCGCTTCTTCTTGCCACGACGGCGCTCCGGAGACCACCTGGGCAAACTCGGTGTCATCGGTGAGGGTCACGGCTTTAGCCGCGAGTTCGTCGTCGATACCGAGTTCGATCAGATCCGAGACCGCCACGCTCAACAGGGGTGCCTCCGGTGCTGCAAGAACCGCCGTGTCTTGCAGCGAATGGTCAGGCGCGTAGTCGGGCTCGGGTTCGGGCTGAGACGACTCGAGCTGCGCTTCTGCCTTGATCATCTCGACGACCCCGTTGACCGGGTTCATCCGAATCTTGGTGGTTTTCGCTTTCGCGATCGCCTCATCGTGCATCCAGATGCCGTAAAGCACATAGACCGGCGTATCGCCGTCCAGCTTGAACAGCACCGCGCGGTACTTATCGTCCACCCGGCCGGTGCGCACCCGCTTGTCCGCGGCGTTCGCGATCGGCTCGATGTGCAGGCCGGGCAGGGTGTCGTCGGTGGTCAGCTTGTCCAAGAAGGTGTACGCCTTCTGCTTCACCGAGCCGTCAATGTCATTGGCCTGTTTGGCCATGATCAGCATGGGTTTGACCATTACGATCCTTTCACCGCAGCGATGATCTGCTCGAAGTCAGGCGCAACCAGCGACCACCCTTCGCCTTCGAGCTCTGCCGCATCACCCGCCT
>JALHFX010000083.1 GCA_022837595.1 Propionibacterium sp. | reverse complement strand
GCCGACGGCTCAGGCGGCACCAGCGGCATCGTCAGCAACCCCGACTGGCGCGCGGTACTCACCGACATGTTCACCGCCATCGCCAACCACAAACAGAAGGCCTGAAAGGACCAGCCATGCTCATCGGATTACAGGAAGCGCTCGCCTACGCGGAGAAGAAGAACGTCGGCCTGGCAGCCGTTAACACACCCTTCTTTGAGGGCTTGCTCGCAACCATCGATGTTGGCGAGCGGACCGGTGTTCCGATCATTTTGCAATTCGCTCAAGTACACGAAAGCATCGTCAGTATTGAGGACATCGGCCCGGCGATGGTCGAATTGGCCAAACGTTCCGAAGCACCCTTCGTTCTACATGTCGATCATGGCGAGAATATCGATTACATCCGCACTGGGCTGGAGATCGGTTTCAACTCGTGCATGATCGACGGATCGTTACTCGACTATGACGAGAATGTTCGAGTCACGCGCGAAGTGGTCGAAATGGCCACCGAACGAGGCATCGGCGTCGAGGGTGAAATCGGGATGATGACCGGTAATGAGAATGGTGACCCGTCACAAGGGGTGGCAGATGCGTCTTTGTACACAGATCCTGAAGTCGCTGCGGCTTTCGTCCGGGCCACGGGAGTGACCTGCCTGGCGGCGTCATTCGGAACTGTTCACGGAATGTACCGGCGCAAGCCAGAGCTGAACTACGAATTGATTTCTCAGCTGCGTGCAGCCACCGGTGTCCCGATCGTCATGCATGGCGGCTCCGGGCTTTCAGCCGAAGAATACCAAGAGTGCATTCGGCGCGGGGTCCGAAAAATCAATTACTACACATACGCGGCAAAGGCTGCATACGACGCGATCCGCCCACTCTTGGACGATGAGAATGTCTTCTTGTTCTCGAATCTCGCCGCAGCTGCCCGTAAGGGCGTTGAAGCGGACGTCGAAGCCTTCGTCAATATCCTCAACTCGACCGGCGAATGAAAGAGCAGGAGATCACTTATCATGACCGTCCATCACGCCACTTTGACCCTCACCTCGCACGGAGATACTCCCAGCTTCATCGATGTGACCGACCAAGTCCGGCAAGCCGTTGCCGATAGCGGCGTCGCCAACGGGCTGTGCGCAGTCATGTCACCGCACACCACCTGCTCTGTGTACTACGACGAATGGGCACACGACGAATTTGCCGATGGTACCGACTACTTGCAATACGACCTCAACCAAGTACTCGGCAAGATCATCCCTGATCAGCGCGACTTTCCGCCGGCAGATGGTTATCACTATCCAGGAAATCGACACTTCGAAGAAGTCGAAAGCTGGCCCAGCGCGAAAGAGTACCTACCGAATGGTGATCGCAGCCAACTACTCAACGCCGACGCACATTTGAAATCCAGTCTTATGGGCAATAGCCAGGTCTTCCCGATCATCGATGGGCAACTGGGATTCGGGGTCACCGGATACATCTTCTTCACTGATTGGGATCGTGCACGCGCGCGTACCCGTAAATGCCAGGTGACAATCATCGGAGAATGACCTGCGCTTAGTCATTGCCGACGTACCAGCTTCGGCCTGAGCCTCGATATCATCCGTCCAAGTGTTCAACTTGGGATGACATTCGCGGCATTCCACTAATAAAACAAACCGATATCGGCGAATACAGAAATAGAAAGGAGGTAATCGTCGCTGAGTTCGTTGCACCTTTCAAGAGCTCATGTGCAACAGAACTCGCTATCTCAGAACGTGCCGCGGATGCCATCTAGGAAATGCTATCCAGAGCACAAAATCCTTTTCCCGTTCTTAGGAGCACCTATGGGAGACAATCCCGTAATGCGGGGCATCAGCTGGTTTGCAGAACACTTCATCGGCTTGTTCAACGAGTCGGCAACTCAGTTCGCCGGTCTGGTGACCGGGATCCTGCCCCTTCTGATGGTCATGTTGACCGCCATGTACGCAATCACCACCTGGATCGGAGAGGAACGCGTTACCCGCGCGATCCAGTGGGCCGGCCGTTGGGCTGTGACCCGTTACACCGTCATGCCGTTCCTCGCGATGCTACTGCTGACGAACCCAATGGCCTACACCTTCGGGCGCTTCCTCCCGGAGCGCTATAAGCCAGCCTTCTACGACTCGACAGTTTCGTTCTGTCATCCGATCACCGCGCTCTTTCCACACGCCAACGCGGGCGAGATTTTCGTATGGGCAGGCGTCTCGGCCGGGGTCATGCAGGCCGCCCCCGACAAGTACGCCACGCTGGCGGTCTTGTACTTCATGGTCGGTCTGATCGTCATCCTCATCCGAGGCATCGCGACCCAGTGGATGACCGGAGTCCTGATCAAGCGTGGCGGTCATGAAGAGACCTTCAAGCGCTACGACGAGGCCTACGCCGAGGGCAAGATCCAGGGGGTCGCAGAATGAGTTACCAAACAGTCAAAATCGTCAAGGGCTCAGGCGGCTGGGGCGATGGTCTTGTTCTGACGCCGACCGATGAGCGACACGTCGTATTGTCGGTCACCGGTGGGGGTGTACACCCTGTTGCAGCCAAAATTGCCGAGCTCACCGGGGCTGAGGCCATCGACGGATTCAACACCCACGTACCTGATGAAGAAGTCATGGCCGTCGTGATCAACTGTGGTGGCACCGCCCGAATCGGTGTCTATCCCAAGAAGCGCCTGCCAACCATTGATATCTATCCCGGATCACCTACTGGCCCGCTGGCTCAGTTCATCACTCCGGACATCTTCGTCTCCGACGTCGGCATCAAGCAGATCAGTCTCGTGGACGAGGCCACTGCTGCCGCCGCGGCCAGCGCAGCCGCCCAAACCCAGTCGAAGGAGGGCGGCGCGTCCGACCAGAGCAGTACGACCACGGCTACAGCCACGCAGGAGCGGCCGAAGACCGTCAGTCAGACTCAGGCCGAAAAGGGCGGTCTGATGTCATGGGTGGTCAGATTCGGCAACTTCATCGGCTACGTCATCAACACGCTGCTCTCGTCCGGTCGTCAGGCACTGCAGATTATCTTGCAGACGGTGCTTCCGTTCATGGCCTACGTCGGCTTGTTGATCGGCATCGTGAATTACACCGGTATCTCGCAAGTGTTGGCCAACAGTGTCACGCCGCTGGCCAGCAACCCGCTGGGGCTGTTGCTCTTGAGCTTCATCGTTGCAATTCCGGTGCTTTCGCCCATCCTCGGGCCGGGGGCAGCGATCGCGCAGGTGGTCGGTGTGCTGATGGGTACTCAGATCGGCGCCGGCGCACTACCCGTGCAATACGCACTGCCAACGCTGTTCGCAATCGACGGCCAAGTTGGCTGCGACTTTATTCCGGTCGGACTCTCACTGGGCGAGGCAAAGCCCGAGACGGTCTCCGTCGGAGTATCTGCGGTTTTGTTCACTCGGATGGTCACCTCGCCCATCGCAGTGGCGATCGCTTACCTGGCGTCGTTCCTCCTCTGATCAGTCTTGGTGGACGTCGGCTGCTCCGGCGTCCACCGCCCACCACACAAGGAGCATTAAGAAAATGTCAACCACTCTCTGGAAGACCACCGTGGCCAGTGTCGGCGGCGATGCCGGCGACATGATCGATGCCGGCGTACTGATCCTCTTTGGCGATCCGGTGCCGCAAGCACTTGCAGATATCAGTGTTGTGCATACCGATGCAAGCACGTTGACCCGCCCGGTGCGTCCGGGTGACAGCTTCGAATTCGCCGGGGCAGCGTACACGGTCGACGAAGTCGGTGATCATGCGATGATCAATCTGATCGATCTGGGCCACATCGTCCTCTACGTCAACCAACCCGATCAGAAGCTCTTACCCGGGGCCATCAAGGTCAGCGGGCCCGTATTCGGTACGCCCGCATCGGGCGAGACCATCTCGTTCAGTGGAGCCTGATATGACCACGTCCGACTGGAGGTTCCCGGCTCTGCTCATCACAGCGATGCTGTTGGCCATGGTGTTCACCTTGCTGCAGCAACGCGCCTATACAAGAGAGCTGAACCGGACACTCGGCCGTGCCAGCGGTGATCATCTCATGCTCGTCTCTGGCCGCGGCCGGTCGTTCCGCGGCGGCGCAATCGTGATCATGATCGTCGATCTGGCACAGCGCCAGATCGTGGAGGCATCCGTGATGTCCGGCCTGACGGTCTTCGCCCGCTTCCGTCCCGAACCACGGCTGGTTGGCCCGCTCGAAGGCGTCGTAGACCGAATCAACGGCACCCAGATCAAGGCCGCTGTCCAGATGGCCACTGCTCAGATTCGCCCGCAGGCCGAACCGACCGTCGTCCCGGCTTGCACCACCAGCGCACCCCACATCATGCGTCGGCGCCTGGTCCCAACACTCAATATCGAAAGGAAGAACTGACATGAGTTACACCAAAGGTCTGCTGGAACGCGAGGCCAAGCTCGGCCGTCCGGTCTATGTTGGCGTCGTCGGCGCCGGACAGATGGGCACCGGTCTGATCTCCGCCATCCAGAAGGCACCCGGCATGTGCGTTGCTGCTGTTGCCGACATCTTCATCGAAAAGGCCGAATCAGCTTTGCAGGCAGCCGGACGCGATGATGTCGTCGTGGCCGGAGACGACATCGAAGCAGCGATCAAAGCCGTTGAGTCAGGCAACGCGGCCGCTATCCGTGACGGCCTCAAGATGCCCGACCTCCCCGTCGATATCGTCGTCGAGGTTTCCGGCGTACCCGAGATCGCCGCCCAAATCGCCTATACCTGTATCGCGCACAACAAGGATGTCGCGCTGATGACCGTCGAAGCGGACATCACCGTGGGAGTGCTGCTCAGCAGCATGGCCAACGCCGGAAACTCCATCTACACGGTTATGCGCGGAGATGAGCCGGTCGAGTGCCTGAAACTCGTGGAATATGCCGAGGATCTCGGCCTCACAGTGATCTGTGCAGGCAAGGGTAAGAACAACGTGAACATCCGCCATTCGGTGCCCGCGGACAATGTGGCTGAAGCGGCGCGAAAGAAGATGAGCCCGCGCATGCTGACCGAGTTCACCGACGGCACGAAGACGCAGCTTGAGATGACCGCGTTGTCGAACGCGACCAATCTCCCGGTTGAGGTCGATGGCATGCACGGCCAGGAGATCCCGCTCGCGCAGCTGGCTGAGAAGCTGATTCCCCAGGAGGATGGCGGCATCCTGTCCTTCGAGAAGGGTGCCGTCGTCGAGTACGTGACCGGTGATGTTGCGCCGGGTGTTTTCGTCATCGCGAAGTCCGAATCCGATGTGGTCACCGAAGAGCTCGACTATCTCAAGTTGGGCAAGGGCCCCTACTACCTCTTCTACCGGCCGTGGCATATTGCCTCGATCGAGGCTCATCTGTCGATCGGCGAAGCAATCCTGAACCGACGCGCCGACTTCCAGTCGCACTACGTGTGCACCGAGGTCGTCGGACGGGCCAAGTTCGATCTCGAAGCCGGGATCACTCTCGAGGGTATGGGAGAGAACCACTTCTACGGCTGGGCAATTCCTGCTGAGAAGGCTCGCGAGATCAAGGGGGTACCGATCGGTCTGCTACAGCACAGCAAGCTGAAGGTTGCGAAGAAGCAAGACGAGATCATCACCTATGACGATCTCGAGATCGACGAGACTCGCCCGATCGTCGCGATGCGTCGCCTGCAGGATGCGATGGTCGCCCGCGGTGTGATCGGCGGCTGACCGGGACAAGCCGGGATAACCACCAGTGGGGCTGGGACCGCCAGGTTCCAGCCCCACTGTTCATCTATTTCTCAGCGAAGTATCAAATCGTATGTCGGGATTTCGTTCGGTCGGATCGCAACTATGATCAGTTGTGTCCCGTCCCTGAGGCCTGCGCGCCGCGCAGTGCCCGCCCCTGCGTCAGCCAGGAGACCTAATGCCAGCCAAGCGCGACCAGCACCAACTCATTGAGGCTGCGCGCATGTACTACATTGAGGGACTCGATCAAGGTCAAGTCGCACGCCGGATCGGCGTCTCCCGTTCGAGCGTCTCGCGCATGCTCACCGCTGCACGCGAGCTGGGGATCGTCCAGATACGGATCAACGGTGACGACCATATCGAACGAAACCGAGAACTCGAGCGCGAACTGATGCGAGCCTTCGGGCTGCGCGAGGTCTTGGTTGCTCAGGCGACCTCCGCCAACACTCCCTTGGACTCAGTCGGTCGCCTTGCTGCTCAGTTGTTCACCCGGCGCGCCACCAGCGCCACTCGCATCGGCTTCAGCTGGGGCTTCACCGTCGGTAAACTCATCGACGCCATCCCCCGGCGGACGCTACGGCCCGACACAAAACTCACTCCCCTGGTGGGCGGGATGCCGGTACTCGACGCTGCACCATCGGGTAATACGAATATCCAGACGCTCGCCAGCAAATGCGGGATCGTGGCCGAACGCTTTGACGCACCTGCAATCGTTGAATCTTCGCTCACCTGCCACGCAATGATGTCGGAGTCTTCGGTTAAGGCAGCTCTGGCAAGGGCCAGCGCCTGCGATCTCGCATTCATCGGCATCGGATCGTTCGGGGTGCATACCAGTAGGAAGATTCTGGACTCGATGCGCCTATCGGATGAGGAAATGGCGACCGTGCTCGCCGCGCAACCCGCTGGCGATATCTTGGGTCGCTTTTTCGACATCAACGGCACTCCACTCGGGCCGCCATCCTCGGAGCGCGTCATCGGAATCGAGATCGAAGCAGTTCGCGCGATCGAGATCGCGGTAGCACTAGCAGCAGGCAAAGAGAAAACCCACGGCGTTCTGGGCGCGCTGCGAACGGGGGTCTTTGACATATTGGTGGTCGACGAAGGGCTCGCCGCCTCAGTACTGGCGGGCTTGTCCGGACAGTCGCGCTGATCCCGCGGCTACCGAGGCCATCTGGACCCGGCCTGGTCAGAGGGCACGCGCGCGTCCGATACCCCTGCCGTTGAACTCGGACCCGAAGCGTCCGGAGTCTGTTCAAAAGCGGGCAAACGAAGCGTGAAGGTCGACCCCTGCCCGGGCTTGCTCCACACATTGACGGTACCGCCATGTGCTCCAACAGTGTGTTTGACGATCGCGAGGCCGATCCCTGTGCCGCCCTCAGAGCGGCTGCGCGCGAGGTCAACTCGGTAGAAGCGCTCGAAGATGCGATCCTGCTCCTCAGGGGCGATGCCGATGCCCGTGTCCGAGACCGCGATCTCAACGAAATTATCGTCGTCATCGGCACTGGCCAGCGTACTCACTGATACGCGGGCGCCTGGGTCAGAGTAATTGATCGCGTTGTCGATCAGATTCACCACTGCCGCGACAAGCTGATGTCGATCTCCGAGCACCTGGAGGCCCGGGGTCAGGACGGTGGTCAGTTGCACCGAACGCGATTCGGCCAACTCCCGGCATTTCGCGATGGCATCGACGATCAGATCGTCCACGGTGATCAAATCGGGCTGCAGCAACGGATCGTCGGCCTGCAGCCGAGAAAGCTCGATTATCTGTTTGATGAGGTCGCTCAGCCGCTCAGCCTCAACGATGAGTCGTCCGGCCAATCGTTGGACGGTCTGCGGGTCGTCATAGGTACCCTCGAGCGTTTCGGCCAGGACGCGGATCGCGCCAACCGGAGTCTTCAACTCGTGGCTCACGTTGCCGACGAAATCGCGTTTGATCTCATCGGTGCGCAACTGCGCTGAGTGATCGTCGGCTATCACCAATACCAAGCCGTTACCCAATGCGGCGGCGCGAGTAGCCAACTCAACTCCTGGTGTGCCGGGTTCGCGCCGGCGCTTCAGCACGGTTCCTACTGCCTGGCAGTCACGACGTACGCCACGGATTATGTCGAGTAATTCTTCGGGGATAACCCTGCTTCCGCGAACCAACCCGATCGTCCGGGCCTTCGGATTCGATAAGAGCACCTCATCGTAGGGGCCAACAACCAGCGTCGCGGCCCGTAGCAGACCGACCGCGACCTCCAATTGCTCATTGACTTCGGGTATGGTCTCCGTCAGATCCGCCGTCGTTGCCCTGGAGCGCTTCTTGATCCAACCCAGTGTCGGCATGGCGGCCAGCCCGACAACCAAGCCGAGCGCAAGTGCCAGGAGAACCTCCACGTGATCGATCATGCCAGAGTCTGACGACCGTCCCAGATAAACCGCTGGCGATCCGAAACCGCCAGTAGGATTGAAATCCACGGCAACTCCGCCACGAAACCCGAGCGAGACCGTCCACTCGAAGTCCACTGGATACCGGCTAGCTCGGGCATGTTGGACTTAGGTTTCCGGGCGAATCTGGATGAACTGATTAAGGAGCACTAGGTGCGCAAAATCTATCAAAGTGACCTTGAAAGCGTCGTCAACGAGTTGGTCGTGATGTCCGACAGTATCCAGATTGCGGTGCGCGATGCCACCCGTGCACTCTTGGAGGCCAATCGATGCAATGCACGACGAACTCGAAATGCGCGCCTTCACGATCATGGCTCGTCAGGCTCCGGTGGCAGGTGAATTGCGTACTTTGGTGGCGGTCATCCAGATGGTCGCTGCGCTGGGACGCATGGGCGATCTTGCCGCGCATGTGGCGAAGATCGCGCGGCTACGTTATCCCGAGCATGCCGTGCCACCGAGCCTCAACGACAATTTCGCCCAGATGTCTCGAGTTGCGCAGGAGATGGTGGGAAATGTCGGACGGGTGCTGGCCGAACGTAACCTCGCAGATGCCGAGCAGCTAGCCGAAGAAGACGAGGTGATGGACAATCTGCGTAGCGAGCAGTTCCGGGTGATCCTCGGCGACGACTGGACCGACGGTGTCGAAAGCGCTGTGGATGTCGCATTGCTCGGTCGCTATTACGAGCGAATCGCTGATCATGCGGTGAGTATGGGGCGACGGATCATCTACATCATCACCGGAGATCTGCCCGAGGGCGAGAACTGGCCGTCAACATAGGCCGGATCTTTGCGATATGCCTAGCTGCTCTCACCGTAGGCGGGTGCAAACCACGGGGTCAGCCGGCAGATCGTCTGGGCTGGGCAAGGTCGTGCCGGGCAACGATGCCGCAGCCGACCCGTAGGCCACCGCGCTGGCCAAGGCGTCCGCAGACGATTTACCCGCGACATCGGCGAGGATGAACCCCGCGACCGAGGAGTCCCCCGCACCCACTGTGCTCGCCACCGTGATCTTCGGCGCCGACGCGTACCAAGCTCCCTCCGCGTTGACCAGCACGGCTCCAGAGCCTCCCAGTGTGACCAGAACGTTCGAGATCCCGCGCGCGCGCAATGCTGTCGCGGCATCAATGATCTCGTCCAGCTTCCCCTCCTCCGCAGCCCGCTCGAAGGCGGCTGCATCGCCGCCGGTCAGTTGCGCCAACTCGTCCGAGTTCGGTTTGATCAGATCGAATGATCCGGTAGGCAGTGCATCGAGTACCGCGTCCAGGCTGGCGTCCGAGGTGTCGACCGCAATCTTCGCGCCGCTACCGTCGAGTCCGTCTATCAGCTTCGCGTACCAATCGACCGGTGCGCCCGGCGGCAAGGAGCCCGAAAGCGCCACCCAGGATGCGCCTTCTGCCATGTCCATCAGCAGCAGCGACGCTTCGGAGACCTGGCTGGCGCTCAACTTCGGGCCCGGCCCATTCAGCTTCGTGGTCACCCCGCTCGGCTCGGTGACGGTCGTGTTACCTCGGACATGCTGATCAGCCTTCAACTTGATACCACGGATGGGCAACGGCTCGGCCGAACGGTCGGCGAGCATGGTGTACTCCTCGTCCAGGCCCCCGCAGACGGCGATCACCTGGTATCCGGAGGCAGCCACCACCCGTGCCACGTTGATGCCTTTTCCCGCGGCTTGTTCGGTGATAGAGACTGCGCGTTGCACCTCACCACGGCGCAACTGATCGTCCAGCACGATCGTGCGGTCAAGGCTGGGGTTGGCGGTGAAGGTAACGACCAACGGTATACGCTGTGGTTCGGTCATGTTCGGGCCCTTCTGAGATATGCGTCGTAGTCAAATCTAGAGTGTCGCGGTGGGCTTCGGCGGCACTTGACAATTTCTCGATGCGACCTTGGTCGAGCTGCGGTCTCCACAGATACCACCGGCTTGCCTTCGATGCAGTCGTACGCAAGGGAGGGGCCCGATCATTCGATCGGGCCCCTCCCTTGTTGATCAGCCAGTGACTGCGATCAGCCCTGTACGGACTTCACTAGTTCCACCATCGCCGCATAGAGCGGGTGATCGGCTCCCAGCCCGGTCACGGCGTCGACGACAACTTCGGCAGGCTCGGTGCCCAGAAGCCGTTGCAACTCGACGGCTTCGGGATCCTCGGCGTAGTCGAAGCGCAGAGCTGCACCCATCGCCGCCAGCAGCGCATCCGCGGACAACCCGCGCTCTGCCAACTGCGAGGCCGGGCCGACGAAACGATCATTGCGCGAGAGCTTGCGCAATGGGGAGCGTCCAACCCGTTCCACGGTGTCAGGAAGGTACGGGTTCGCGAAACGGCGCATGATCTTGGCTGCGTAGGCCTCAAGCTCCGCTTGGTCGAATCCGTATTTGGCGACCAGCAGCGACCGTGTCTCGGCAAGTACTGCGGCGACCTTGGTCTCGATATCGCCCTCATTGAGCGCGTCCGAGATCTTGCTCACCCCAGCCGCATATCCGAAGTACGCTGTCGTCGCGTGGCCGGTGTTGACGGTGAAGAGCTTGCGCTCGATGTAGGGCGCAAGATCTGGCACCCAGGTGGCCCCTGGGATCTCAGGGCGTTGATCCCCGAACGGACCAGTCTCGATAGCCCACTCGAAGTAGTTCTCCACCGTGACATCGAGCCCAGGATCCTGTGCGGGAACGATACGGTCGACCGCGGTGTTGGCGAAAATCGCCCGCTCGTCGAGATCGTCGCCGGCATAGTTCGAGCGGATCTCGGCCTGGAGGATATGGGTACCACCGATAGCGTTTTCGCAAGCCATGACCGCGACGCGCGGAGCATCGGCCGATCGTGCAGCGATGCCTGCGGCGATCGCCGGAGCCACGAATTTCAGGATCGAGACCCCGACTGCGGTAGTAATCACATCGGCAGTTGACAACGCCTCGGTGAGCGCTTCGGGATCTTTGGCGGAGTTGATGGCCGAGAAACCGGTCACCACATGGGTGCGCAACTCATCGCCGACCTCGTGAACCTCATACGAATCGGCAGCCTGGAGTTCACTGATCAACTGATCCGCGACATCCGCGAACGTCAGCTCATAACCCGCCTCTGCGAGCAGTAGGCCGACGAACCCACGTCCGATGTTTCCTGCACCGAAATGAACTGCGCGCATGCCTATGCCTCCCCAAGAATATCGATGACCTCGTCGACCGTGGTCGCTTCGAGCAGCTTTTCGACCTGGTTGAGATCGCTGAAGGTGATGGCCACCTTCTGAAGGATCTCCATGTGCGTGTTGTTCGCACCCGCAATACCGACGACGAACTTCACCGGCTTGCCTTTCCAGTCGATGCCGTTCGGGTAGCGGACGAACGACATGGTGGAACGCAGCACCGAATCCTTCGCCTCATTGGTACCGTGCGGGATCGCCAGGAAGTTGCCCATATAAGTCGACACGAGCTTCTCACGCTCATGCATCGCATCGACATAGGACGGCTCCACACCACCGGCAGCCACCAATAGGTTGCCCGCTTCGGCGATCGCTGAAGCCGCGTCTGTCGCCGTGCCCGAAAGCACCACCGAGGACGGGGCCAGCACTTCTGATTCGGCGGCGACGGCGCGCTCCGGTTCGCTCGCAGCCACAGTTCCAGCGGCTGGCGCAGCGCCACCACCGGCGTGGGACTGTGCCACCAGTTCCACGACCTCGTCATAGCGCGGCGAGTTCATGAAGTTGTCGACGGTAACCAGAATCGAGCTCGGGGCAAGCGCCATGGCGCGTTCGCTGAGTTCGCGCTGGGTGACCAGAACATCAACATTGTCCTCGAGGTTGCGAACCGCCTTGTTGACGACCGTCACATTGTCGAACCCGGCATCCTTGATCTTCTTGCGCAGCACGCTGGCGCCCATGGCACTGGAGCCCATGCCCGCATCGCACGCGAAGACGATCGAAGTGATAGGAGCATCCGGCTTCTTGGTCGACGAGCCGAGCGCGGACAACGCAGCCGACTTCTTTCCCTTGGCGGCTTCGGTTGCGGTGATAGCAGCTGATAGATCGCCTGCCTCGCCGCTCTCGATATCTTTCGCGCGAGAAGCCCTGAGAATAATCGACGCCACTACGAAGGTGACAGCAGCGGCGAAGATCACCGAGAGAATGACGCCAACGTACGAGTCGGTTGCGGTCTGAGCGAGGATTGCCAGGATTGAGCCCGGGGCAGCCGGAGCGCGCAGGCCAGAACCGAAGAGCATATTAGTGGTGACGCCGGTCATACCGCCGAGGATCATGGCGATGAGCAGCTGCGGCTTCATCAACACGTACGGGAAGTAGATCTCGTGGATGCCACCGAAGAACTGAATGATGGCTGCGCCGGGGGCCGACGCCTTCGCAGCGCCCAGACCGAAGATGCTGTAGGCGATCAGAAGACCCAGGCCCGGGCCGGGATTCGACTCGAGAAGGAAGAGAATCGACTTACCGGTCTCAGACGCTTGGGCGGTACCCAACGGTGTCAGGACGCCATGGTTGATCGCGTTGTTCAGGAAGAAGACCTTGGCAGGTTCGATGATGATGCTCACCAAAGGCAGGAGATGGAGGTTGATCAGCCAGTCCACGCCGGCGCCCAACACGTCCATGATGAAGTTGACGATGCGAGCGACCACGACAAAGCTGAAGAGCATCAGCAGGAAGCCAGCAATGCCTGCTGAGAACATGTCGACAAGCATCTCGAATCCGGCCTTGACCTTGCCGGCCCACAGCCCGTCGAGCTTCTTCATCACCCAGGCGCCGAGCGGGCCCATCATCATGGCCCCGATGAACATGTGGATCTCGCCGAGTGGAGCGACATCGGGGGCAAGGGTTGCGTTGAATTGGGCAATCAGATGGTCGGAGCCAGCAATGGCACCCATGGTGGCCAGCGTGCCGACAACGCCTCCTCGGAAGTCGTAGACCATGCGGCCGCCGGTGTTGGCGATCAGCAGCGGCAACAAGTAGTGGATAGTGGGCCCCACCATCAGGGCGAAGCCGTCGTTCGGCACCCAGCCGGCTGGAATGAAGAAGGCCGTCAGTAAGCCCCAGGCGATCAACGCCGGGATGTTCGGCATGATCATTCCTGAGAGGAATGTTCCGAACTTCTGAATTGCTACGCGCGCGCCACCGCGCGCGGTCTCAGTTTCGCTCAAGGTAAACCCCTTGTCGGTGTAAACAATCGTGGGCATGTTAGGTCTGCTAGCGACTGCCTGCATAACCCGTTTGGCTCACGGTATCAGCTAGTCACGTCTGGATGTAATAGCTAGCGAAAGGCCAATTGCATGACGTACGCTTGACTTACGCTTTCTGAGAAGCCGCTAAGAACACCTGCACACCAGTCTGCATATGAGAGAGCCGGAAGTATTCCGAGGAATACTTCCGGCTCTCTCTCCGGTCTTACTGACTCGAGCGGAGCGATCAAGTTTACTTCTTGCCCTGAGCAGCCACAGCCTTCTGGCCGGCTTCAGCGGCCTCGGGGTCGAGATAGCGGCCACCACGAGTGACGGGCTGGAAGTCGTCGTCCAACTCGTAGAGCAGCGGAATACCCGTAGGAATATTCAACGAGGCGATGTCCTCATCTGAAATCTGGTCCAGGTGCTTGACCAGCGCACGCAGCGAGTTGCCGTGCGCGGCAATCAGGACGGTCTTACCGGTGGTCAGATCTGGCTTGATGTCAGACTCCCAGTAAGGCAGCATCCGAGCAACGACATCCTTCAAGCACTCTGTACGCGGACGTTCATCTGCCGGAATATCGGCATAGCGCACATCATTGAACTGCGAGTACTTGGCATCGGGATCGAGTGGGGGCGGCGGCACATCGTAGCTACGACGCCATTGCATGAATTGCGTCTCGCCGTACTTCGCCAGCGTGTCGGCTTTGTCGAGCCCTTGTAGTGCTCCGTAGTGACGCTCGTTGAGCCGCCAGGAGCGCTGCACCTCGATCCAGTGCCGATCACAGTTGTCCAACGCAAGATAAGCCGTATGGATCGCACGGCGAAGCAAAGAGGTGTGCAGCTTGTCGGGCAGTAAACCCTGCTCGGCCAGCAGCTCACCACCGCGCTTGGCCTCGGCAACACCCTTCTCGGATAGGTCGACGTCCACCCAACCGGTGAACAGATTCAAGGAGTTCCATTCGCTCTCGCCGTGGCGGAGCAGGATGAGCTTGTAGGTCATGAGCTAATCCTAACGATGAGTTCGCTTGTGAGGAGGCTGACTGAGAATGCTGTTGCGCCGGAAATCAAGACCAGGTGTTTGACCCTGCAATCACCCAGCCGCGGCAACTCGGTGCCAATCTCAACCACCTCAATTTGCGCGGGCAGACACGGAGCCTTAAGATTCCTTAAAGAAACCGAGGTTTCCTCTCAGGTTTAAGGAAGATTCAATCAAGCGTCACGGGTTGCGCAAACAACCCGAAGTTGGGTTGTTGAGGAAAAACATGGCTGCAGCAAGGGCACTTCCGGTAGACACCAAAGACCAGTTCTCAAGCAATGACGAACCGGCTCAAAGCCTCGCTACACGGTCTGTGTCATACGCACCCGAACCAGCGCGCCGCGCGCTCACCGACACCATCGACGAGATCACCATCGATGAGTTTGCCGCCCCTCGCCGCTGCCAGGCACGCCGTGCGATGGATAGCGTCGCGGCCGCACAGAGTGCGGTGCTGGTGGCCGCAATTGCAGGTCCGGTAGCGCGAGCTGCTGAGGCGCGCCGTGCGGCTGAAGCGCTCGAGGCGACGATCGCTGCCGAGGCGTTTGATACCACTGCCATTTTGGCGACCGGATCCACCATCGCTCCCGAACCCAGCGCCTTCGCCGCGCGACGGGTTCGTCGTCGTCGCGGCACCATCGGTGCCCTCGGCTTGGCCGCGGCCATCACCTTCACCGGTGTCGGAATGTCAGTCCAAACAAGCTCCGCGCAAGACCGGATCGGCCCTAACGCGATCTTGGCTTCGATCACTCCTGAAACCAATACCATTTCTCGAGTCGATGATCAGATCAGCCGCAATACCGCGCGTCCCGAACTCAAGGAGATGGCCGCCAGCCAGCCGGTGATGGCACTGACTCCCGAGCCTTCCATCGAAGGCATCAACGCCCCGGGCCAGCTTCCGTCCAATACCCCCGAAGAAGCGATGGCCAAGGCCGCTTCGATGGTCGGCGATCAGAACTACGGCAACATGTGTCTGGCTCTGGTCTCGACCTTCTATGGCTACTCCAGCGCAGGTATCAACAGTGCACAGGACGCCGCAGCCGTTATTTCTGATGCAGGCATGATGCAAACCGACATGAGCAGGATTCCGGTTGGCGCACTGATCTGGTACGACGGCGGCCCGAGCGGCAACCCCTTCGGGCATGTGGCCATGTACGCGGGCGATGGCATGATCTACAGCAACGGCGCCAGCACGGGTGTCGGGACGATGTCCATCAACACCCCTGCCGACGACTGGCACGAGCCGATCATCGGTTGGTCAGCGGTTTGGCTGCCCGGCGCGACCAAATGATGGTAGCCCGGTAGCATCGCTACGGTCGGTCCCGGTGAGCGAGAGACCCCCTCATGGCAGTGACTCCTGCCGATGAGGGACAATCGAAACCATGAGTTCTCTCGCTTCTTCATCGAACGAACAAAAGATCGCAGTCGTCACCGGCGCGTCCAGCGGTATTGGTGCCGCGAGCGCTCGGGCGCTGGCATCCGAAGGATTCAAGGTCTATTGCGCGGCACGCCGCCTCGACCGGCTCAAGGCGCTCGCCGAAGAGATCGGTGGGGTAGCGTTCGCCTGCGATGTGACAGACCGGGATCAAGTCGACGCCCTGGCAGCCGTTGTGGGCCCGAGGTGTGATGTCTTGGTGAACAACGCCGGCGGCGCGCTGGGGCAAGACCCGGTTGCTACCGCCAATGTCAGCGACTGGGAGCGGATGTACCAGATCAACGTGGCTGGCACACTCCAGGTAACCCAAGCACTGCTGGGCGCGGTCGAAGCTGCCCACGGGGCAATCATCTTCATCACCTCGACCGCGGCCGAAACCGCATATGAGGGTGGTGGCGGCTATTGCGGGGTTAAGGCAGCCGAACGTTATATGGCTGGCTCACTACGCCTGGAATTAGCCGGACGCCCGGTGCGTGTCTGCGAGATCAGCCCTGGAATGGTGCGCACCGAGGAGTTCTCGCTCGTGCGCTTCGGTGGAGACCAGTCGAAAGCCGACCTGGTCTACGCCGGTGTACAGGCCCCATTAGTCGCCGAAGATATCGCCGAGGCGGTGCGCTGGATCTCGGTACTCCCAGAGCATGTCAACATCGACAGGCTGGTGATCAGGCCGCGCGCGCAGGCCTCCAACTGGAAAGTCGCACGCGACTAACCCCGATTTGGCTGCCTCGATCGTTCCTGAGGCCACGCCGATACTGAGGCCGGCGTGGGCGTGCTATGCGGGGCAGCTGCTCAGCCACGAGGAGCGGGCCGGGTTCTCGTGGCTGAGCAGACACTCAATCGCTCAGTTGAGGACTTTCAGCCCGACGATGCCACTGACGATCAGCACCAAGCAGACGATGCGTCCGACCGAGACGGGGTCACCGAACAAGATCATTCCCACGGCCGCAGTGCCCACAGCCCCGATTCCGGTCCAAACCGCATAGGCCGTACCGATCGGAAGATCCTTGAGCGCCAGCCCCAGGCCTGCCATCGACGCCACCATCGCAATCAGGAAGACGATGACCATCTTGGTGTTGCGGAAACCATCGCTGTGAGCCAGCGCGGAGGCCCAGACCGTCTCCATCAGTCCAGAAAGAATCAAGATGAACCATGACATTGGTCGACTCCGTTGCCTCGACCGTCGTGCATGGGCGGGTACGGCGGGCCACTCGTCCGCGGTATCGAAAACCGATACCGCCACCGAGTTTAGCCACGAGACCAACCAGATCCCGCCCGACTCACCCCCATCCCCGGGCGGTACCGTTTGGGCGCGATATCGAGTTCACTTTTTCGGCTATACGAGGAAAAAGTGAACTCGATAAACTTCTGGACCTCATGACGAACACAATCGGGGGGTGCTGGTCATCCAATTGGACGACCAGCACCCCCGATCAGTCAGTTCAAACGAAGGCTCAGGCCAGCGTGACCAGAGCCTGTCCGCCCTGAACGGCCTCACGGACCTCGACCAGGATCGAGTCCACCG
>JALHFX010000210.1:610-2322 GCA_022837595.1 Propionibacterium sp. | reverse complement strand
CGGTGGACGCGGCCCGCAACCGCTGCCCCAGGTCGAACCACTCCACGCTCACAACGACCCCTCCCCCGGGTCGGCGGCCGTCCACCCGTCCCGCAACGCGGCCGCGACCGGCCCGGGGGCGGCCACCCGCCCGCAGGCCACGTCGAGGGCCACCTCGGGCGACAGGCCGGTGCCGGTCAGCAGCCGGGCCGCCAGCTCACGCAGGGCAGGGTCAACAGGGCACACGGGAGAAGTCCTTGCAGGTCACGGGGGTGGTCAGCCCCCTTCTTGGGTGGTGACACCCACGCTATCGACCCGCACCCACACCCACCCCGGCCCCCGCCACCCCATGCCGGCGGGCACCGGGGGTCGGGCACGGTAACTAGCAACATGGTTGCTAGTTACCGTGCGGTGTCAGGTGGTGCGTGGTGGGATGTGGACGGTGGCCGCCCACGGTGGGGTGCCGCACGGTTCGGTCCGGCTGATGATGCCGCACACGAGGCGGGCGCGGGTGGGGGTGTCGGGCCAGGGGGTGTCCCCGTCGGTCAGGACGATCACGACGTCCGGGGCGGGGTGGGCGTGTTCGGCGGCCTCGATGCCGACCCGCATGTCGGTTCCCCCGCCCCCGGTCAGGTGGACCGACCGTGCGGTGCGGACCCGGTGGGCGGTGGTCGCGGCGGCGTCGCAGGAGACGAGCCGCACCCGGTCCCGGGCGACCCCGGAGGCTTGTAGCACCCCGTGGACCTCGCCCATCGCGGCGTCGAGGTCACCCTGGCCCATGGACCCGGAGGTGTCCACCACCACGGCCACGGTCACCGAGGGGGCGCGCATCGCGGGCCGCACGATGCCCGGGAGGCGGCGGCGTGAGGGGCGGGAGTAGGTGTAGTCGGTGCGGCCCGCCCGGTCGGCCAGTGCGCGGCGCACGGCGGCGCGCAACAGCCGGTCCCATGGCACGGTCGGTGGGGCGAGCACCCCGTCCGCCCACCGGGTCAGCCCGCCCGGAACGGTCCCCCGGCCCTTCCCCTGTGCGGCGGCGTGCACGTCCCGGGCCACCCGGCGGCGCACGAAGTCACCCTCGGCGGGACTGAGCGGTGTCGCGGTGCCGTCCCCGAGGGCGACCCCGTCGGGCAGTTCCCCGGGCACTGGAGGGCACCCGGCCCCCGACCCGCACCCCGCCGCACCGTCGTCCGGCAACGGGGGTGCACCGGGGGGGACGAGGGTCGCGTAGTACGTTTCCGCCAGCTCCCCGTCCGGGCAGCCCAACGCGGCCGGGGTCACCACCCCGCCCGGGAGGGGCACCCCCGCCGCGAGCAGGTCGTCGTTGATCTCCGCGTCCCCCGCGAGGTTCCACGCCAGGTGGTGTCTCATGGGCAACTGGGTGGCACGGCCCGCGTGGTCACGCAACAGGTGCCCCACCTCGTGCAACAGCACCGCCCCCACCGTGGCGGAGTCCCACCGGCCCGGCCCCACCAACAGGGCGGGGTCCAGGTACAGCCGCCACGCGCCGTCCACCGCGAACGTCCCCAACCCCGGGTCGGCCACCGGGGCCACCGCGAACAGGGCGTGCATGAAGTACGGGGCGGTCTCGGCGGCCACGAGTCGCCCCAACCGGAACGCCTCCCGTTCCTCCCCCGTCAGGGGCCTGACCGGGCCGCTCACGCCGCACCCGCCACCAGCAGGCCCGCAGCGGCGAGGACCGGGGTGAACTTCTCCCGCACCGCAGCCGGGACCCG
>JALHFX010000210.1:0-531 GCA_022837595.1 Propionibacterium sp. | reverse complement strand
TCCGGCCGCCCCGCCCAGTCCACGATCGAGGGGTCGCCCATCACGGCCACCGGGTCCGGCAGGTCCACCTGCTCACACCACGTCAGGAACTCCACCCCCACCCCCTCCCCCACCAACCCGAAGGCCACCGCCTGCCGGGCGGCCGCGTCACCGTCACGCACGTTGGCGAGCGCCGCGGCGAGCATGGTCCACGTCCGCCGTGACGGCCACGCCCCACCCGTGCCCTCAGCGGTGCGCGGGAAGGCGTGCAAGTGCTCCGGCTTGTGCCGCACGAACCCGGTCACCAACGCCTTCACCAGTTCCACCCGGGCCGGGTCGGCGGTGATCGCCCGCGACGCCGGGGGTGCGGCCCACCCCACCGTGGTCCCGTCCAACCAGTCCGCCACCGTGGGCCGGTACTCCACGTGACAGAACCGGTTCGCCAACGGCGGGCTCATCTCCCACCCGTCAGCAGCCCGGTCGGGCGGATTCGCCCCCGCCACCACCCGCACCCCGGGCGGCAACACCAGATCACCCACCACCCGGTCCAGG
>JALHFX010000209.1 GCA_022837595.1 Propionibacterium sp. | reverse complement strand
CGACGGACAGTCCAAACACTTGGTGAATGGCGAAAGCTTGGAGCTGATGGTCGGCGGAGCCGTCGATTTAGGAGATGGCCAAACGATCTCCGTGCTAGCTCCGTGACGTGTCGCTCAGTCGTCAGCCTCGAGATTTCGAGAGACCTCGATGCGAGAAAAGTTCAGATGGGAGCGACTGGGGGTCGGGCCCCGCTGCCCTTGGTAGTGCGAGCCGGTGGTGGCTGAACCGTAGGGGTGCTCGGCCGGTGAACTGAGCTGGAAGAAACAGAGTTGGCCGACTTTCATGCCCGGGTAGAGCTTGATCGGCAGCGTGGCCATATTGCTCAGTTCCAGCGTCACGTGCCCTGAGAACCCCGGATCGATGAATCCTGCTGTCGAATGCGTGAGCAGACCTAGACGCCCAAGCGACGATTTACCCTCTAGTCGTGCGGCAACATCGTCGGGCAGTGTCACATACTCGTAGGTGGCACCCAGTGCGAACTCGCCGGGATGCAGGATGAAGGGCTCGTCGCCTTTCGGGGAGACCATTCGGGTCAACAACGACTGGTCGGCGGCCGGATCGATCGCGTCATAGCGGTGGTTCTCGAAAATACGGAAGTAACGGTCGAGGCGCACATCGATGCTGGCGGGCTGAACCATCGCCGCATCCCAGGGATCGAGGCCGACTCGCCCCGATTCGACCTGGGCACGGATGTCACGGTCGCAGAGCAGCATCGAATTATCAGAGCTCCAAGCCCGGGTAGAGCGGATGGTTGCCCAGCAGCTCGTCCGCCGCGGCCTTAGTTCGCTCGGCCGTCCCATCGGCGATCACGTACTTGGCCTTGCCTGGAGCTCCGGAGGCTGTCGTCGCGGGCGTGGTGGCGCCGAGCGCATCGGTGATCAGCCCGGCGACCGCGTCCATATCGGCAGGCGTGAAACCGCGGCTGGTCAGCGCCGGGGTGCCGAGCCGGATGCCGGAGGTGTACCAGGCACCGTTCGGGTCACGGGGAATCGAGTTGCGGTTGGTGACCACGCCGGAATCGATTAGCGCACCCTCGGCCTGACGCCCGGTCAGCCCGAACGACCCGGCAACATCGACCAGGACGATGTGGTTGTCGGTGCCGCCGGTGACCAGCGTCGCACCGCGTTTGAGTAGGCCCTCAGCCAGCGCCTTGGCGTTGTCGACGACCTGCTGGGCGTAGTCCTGGAACTGCGGCTGGCGGGCTTCGGCGAGCGCGATGGCTTTGCCGGCCATCATATTTCCTAGTGGGCCGCCGAGTACCATCGGGCAGCCGCGATCGACATCGTCGGCGAACTGTTTCGTGGCCAGAACCATGCCGCCGCGCGGGCCGCGTAGCGATTTGTGGGTGGTGGTCGTCACGACCTGGGCGAACGGCACGGGATCTTCGTTTCCGGTGAAGACCTTGCCTGCGACCAGCCCGGCGAAATGGGCCATATCGACCATCAGCACCGCACCGACCTCATCGGCGATCTCGCGCATGGCGGCGAAGTCGATGCGTCGGGGGTAGGCGGAGTAGCCGGCAACCAGGATCGCCGGCTTGAACTCGCGAACCTGTCGGCGAAGGGCCGCATAATCGATCAGGCCGGTCTGGGGATCAGTTCCGTAGCTACGCTGATCGAACATTTTGCCCGAGATGTTGTGCCGGAAGCCGTGAGTGAGGTGACCGCCGGCATCCAGGCTCATGCCCATCAAACGCTGGTTGCCGAGCGCATAACGC
>JALHFX010000208.1 GCA_022837595.1 Propionibacterium sp. | reverse complement strand
GATCGGCGTCGCGAGTTCTTGGAACGAGATCACCCCGTGCAATCTCTCGCTCGACCGGTTGGCCAAGGCGGTCAAGGAAGGGGTTCACGCGGGCGGCGGGTACCCACTCGAGTTCGGCACGATCAGTGTCTCTGACGGCATCTCGATGGGTCACGAAGGCATGCACTTCTCGCTGGTCAGCCGTGAGGTCATCGCCGACTCGGTCGAAACCGTGATGAACGCAGAGCGCTTGGACGGATCGGTGCTGCTAGCAGGATGCGACAAGTCGTTGCCCGGCATGCTGATGGCGGCAGCCCGGCTCGACCTTGCCAGCGTCTTCCTCTACGCGGGCACGATCCTGCCCGGCATCGCGAAGTTCTCCGATGGGTCGGAGAAAGAGGTCACCATCATCGACGCCTTCGAGGCGGTCGGTGCCTGTTCACGAGGTCTGATGTCAGCCGAGGACGTGGCCGCTGTCGAACGAGCGATCTGTCCGGGAGAGGGCGCGTGCGGCGGTTTCTACACGGCGAACACGATGGCCGCGGTTGCCGAATCAATCGGCATGTCCATCCCCGGATCGGCCGCACCGCCGGCCACCGACCGGCGCCGGGACGCCTTCGCCCGCAAGTCTGGTGAGGCCGTGGTCGATCTGTTGCGTCAGGGCATCACCGCCCGGCAGATCATGACGAAGGCGGCGTTCGAGAATGCGATAGCCGTGGTGATGGCATTCGGCGGCTCGACCAATGCGGTTCTTCATCTGCTCGCGATCGCGAACGAAGCCGAGGTCGATCTGACCATCGGCGACTTTCAGCGAATCGGACGCAAGGTCCCGCACCTGGCCGACGTCAAACCCTTCGGACACTTCGTGATGAAGGACATCGAATGAAGACACTGCTCGAGGCCGATCTGCTCGACGGTGACTGCCTGACCGTGACCGGCAAGACCGTGGCCGAAAACCTCGCCGAACTGAACCCGCCACACCTTGACGGCAAGGTGATTCGGACGATGGATCGACCGATTCATCGCACCGGTGGCCTGACGATCCTGACCGGTTCACTGGCACCGGAGGGTGCCGTGGTGAAGTCAGCCGGTTTCGACTCCGACGTCTTCGAGGGCACAGCCCGGGTCTTCGACGGCGAACGCCGGGCGATGGACGCGGTGGAAGACGGGACGATCGTCCCCGGAGACGTGGTTGTTATCCGTTACGAAGGCCCCAAGGGTGGCCCCGGGATGCGCGAAATGCTCGCGGTCACCGGCGCGATCAAGGGCGCCGGGCTCGGCAAGGATGTGCTGCTGCTCACCGATGGACGATTCTCCGGCGGCACGACCGGGTTATGCGTTGGGCATGTGGCGCCCGAGGCCGTCGACGACGGCCCGATTGCCTTCGTGCACGATGGCGATCGCATCCGTCTGGACGTCGAGCAGGCCCGGTTGGATCTGCTGGTGGACGAGGAAGAGTTGGCTCGGCGTCGCGCTGTCGGCGTCCAACACCCGGAGCCCAGGTACACCCGCGGTGTGCTCGCGAAGTACCGGAAACTGGTGCAATCAGCCTCGCGCGGAGCGATCCTGGCGTAGCTGACTACTGCGGTGGAGCCGGAACCCCTAGGCGGGATCGGTAATTCGGATCACGCAGGATCCCGGCTCACTGAAAGGCAGTACTTCGACATCACCGGTGAATCCCCAGGCCTCCAGCGCCCCGTCGACCAAGCCCTGGTGGACGCCGCAGATACCTTGCTGATTCGCGCGTGCCTGATCGACGAACGGGCAGGTGCGCAACCGGATCGTCTGGCCGTCCGGATCGACTGCCGGATTGAAACTGGCCGTTGCCAGCAACGCGGCGAGCCGTTCAGCTGTGCTGCCACACGATTTCGGATCGTTGGCGATGGGTACCGAGCGTGCCCATAGAGCGCCGATCTGCAGCGCAGTATCCGCCTCTTCGCGCGTGGCTGTGTGTTCCAGAAAAGCCCGTGTCAGACTCTGGTTGTCGGCATCGGTGTCGCCCTCCAGCAGCGTGCGGCCGGCTGCAGTGACCCAATATCGCAGGGCCGGACGTCCACGTCCGGTGGGGCGATCTGCGGCGCTCGAGACCAGCACCTTCTTGCGCACAGAACTGAGATGTCGGCCACTGGGGGCCGGCAACGAGGGTCCGAGCTCTTGCTTGCCAACCATGCAGAGATCCTACTAAATTAAATCCACAACGAATCTGTAAATAATTTGCCTGGTTTTCGACCGGTAGGCGAAGAATGATGACAGGAGCCTCATGGCACAGCAGATCCCCTTGACCGAGAAGACTGACCAGCATGAATGCGGCTGCGGTTGCACACCCGTGTCTGACTACGAGCTTGACGCGCGAATCATCCCGCACGCCATTCGACACGGAGCGATTCTGGGTGCGCTTTCGAGTCTGGAGCCCGGCTCTGCGGTCCTGCTGATCGCTCCTCATGACCCCAAGCCGCTACTCGCGCAGGTTTCCGAGTTGTTTGGTGAGGCTATCGAAACTAGCTACGTCGATCGGGATGGCGACGGTGTCGGAGTCCGCTTGCTGAAGACTCGCGCAACGCAGGGATGACATCGAAGCAGCAGCCCGTGGGCCGACACTGGCCGTTGCGTGATTATCCCTCGGTCTTCTGGCTTTTCGCAGCGCTGATCGTGGCGGTCGTCCACCGTTGGGTTCCGTCCTCGGAATGGTTGCTGGTGCACCTGGTTTTGCTGGGTGCACTCAGCCACGCGATCATGGTCTGGAGCTTCTATTTCTGCGAGGCGCTGCTTCGGGTCACAGATAACACTCAGCTGCGGCGCGGCCAATCACGCCGCATCACTTTGCTGCTGGCCGGTGCCTCACTGGTGCTCATAGGAGTGCCCACCAGCATCTGGGTGGTGACCTTGGTGGGAGCAACTCTGGTAGCCACCGCGGTCGGCTGGCACGGTTTGGCGATCTGGAGGCTGTTGAGCCGTGCATTGCCCGGACGTTTCCGGGTTGCTGTCCGCTATTACATCGCCGCGGCCGCTGTATTGGTGGCCGGCGCCACATTCGGCGCCATCTTGGCGAACACCCCGGACGATCCGTGGCATGGGCGGCTGCTATTGGCACACACCATGTCGAATCTGCTCGGCTGGGTCGGCTTCACGATCATGGGCACCCTGATCACCTTCTGGCCCACCTTGCTGCGCACGAAGATGGACGCACGCGCCGATCGTCTCGCCAGGCAGGCGTTGCCGGTGCTGATCGGCGGGCTGGTCGTCCTCATCTCGGGAGCGTTGATCGGCATCCGACCGATTGCCGTTGCGGGGCTGGCAGTCTTCGCCGCAGGCACGCTGTGGTGGGGACGAGCGCTGGTCCTTCCGCTGCGCACTAAACCGCCCCGCGAATTCTGTTCGGCATCGGTTGGCATCGCGGTGCCTTGGGCTGTGGTCGGGTTGGTTTGGGTGGGCGTCCTGGTCCTGCGCTCGGGTGACTGGTCGGGCATCACGGCAGGGTTCTCACCGGTCGCCGCAGTCTTCGCGATCGGGTTGGCCTCCCAGATTCTCACCGGTGCGCTCAGCTATCTCATTCCCTCCGTGCTGGGCGGCGGCCCGGCTGTCCTGCGCGCCACCATGGTGCCGTTCAATCGCTATGGGATGTTCAGGCTGGTGCTGATCAATGCGAGCCTGATCATCTTCCTGCTGCCGCTGCCCACGGCCGTGCACGCCGCAGTCGCGGTCACCGGGCTGATCGGGCTGGGCAGCTTCCTGCCGCTGCTCTTCCTGGGCATCCGCGCCAATCGGATAGCCCGGAATGGGGCGACCGGTGAGGTGTCTGGCCTGGGGATCCCCGTGG
>JALHFX010000207.1 GCA_022837595.1 Propionibacterium sp. | reverse complement strand
CCATGACCACCGGATTCGCGCAATAGGGGCAACTGGTCGCGGCCAGATTCTGATCTCCGACGATCTCGCCGCCACACGAACGGCACAAATACACTCGCAGGGAATCAACTTCGCCTTCTCGCCAATGCGAGTGGTGCACATTCCAGGTCAGATCATCTGGCTGCACGTTCTGCTGGGCTTCGTCCCGCGCCTTCAAGGCACTGACATCGAGTTCCGCCCCGCAGTGCGGGCACTTCATCTTCTGAAGTCGGGAATCGAAGATGATCGGCCCGCCACAGTTAGCGCATTTGTACTCCTGAAGTGCCATCAGTTCTCATCTCCGCTCGCATCGGATCTCGTCGATCATCGACTCCTGGTTGGTCAGCACACTATCGGCCCGACGGGTACCTTATGGTACGGCCGATCAACCGGACGAGTGTCACTCTCAGCTGTTTGTGGATCGATGGGGGACTCCGGTGTATCTACCGCTCTGCCTATGGTGTTTCATCCGGTCTCGCACGTTTGTTCAGAAGCTCACTGACGGTGTCCCGGGGACTGTACATTAAACGGTGTAACTCGGATCTAGGAGTTACGAGATGAGTACCCCTGTAGACACGGCCGTTGTGGCCTTGAGTGAGATGCCCGAGGAGCAGCTTGTGAGCGCCTCTTCCCTGACGTCTGTTGACCGATCGTTGGTTGCGCAGCTCGTTGCTGATGCCCGTGCCAGCGGGTTGTCGATCGATGGCGAGAACGGTCTGTTGGCCGAGCTGACCAAGGTGATCGTGGAGTCCGCGCTGGAAGGCGAGATCGCCGACCACCTGGGCTACGCTAAGCACGCCAAGGGCGGTTCTGCGGACGGGAACGCGCGTAACGGGACCCGCTCGAAGACCGTGACCAGTAAGGCCGGGCCTATCACGATTGACGTGCCCCGGGACCGGGCCGGCACCTTCGAACCCCAGATTGTCGCGAAGCGGCAACGGCGGCTCGGCGCGATCGAGGACATCGTGTTATCGCTGTCGGCCCGCGGTATGACCCATGGTGATATCGCCGCTCATCTGGCGGACGTGTATGGCACCGACGTGTCGAAGACCACGATTTCGACGATCACTGACAAGGTGTTAGACGGGATGAACGAGTGGCAGTCCCGCCCGTTGGACCCGGTGTATCCGGTGGTGTTCATCGACGCGATCCACGTGAAGATCCGTGACGGTCAGGTCGCGAACCGGCCGATCTATGTCGCCTTGGCGGTCACAACGGAGGGGAACCGGGACATCCTCGGGCTGTGGTGCGGCGATGGCGGGGAGGGCGCGAAGTACTGGTTCCAGGTCCTGACCGAGATCAAGAATCGGGGTGTTAAGGACGTGCTGATGGTGGTGTGCGACGGGTTGTCTGGGCTGCCCGACAGTGTGAACACGGTCTGGAAGGACACGATCGTGCAAACCTGTGTTGTTCACCTGATGCGCAACAGTTTCAAGTACTCCGCGCGTCAGGACTGGGACAAGATCAGCCGCGGTCTGAAGCCGGTCTATCAGGCTGCGACCGTCAAGGAGGCCGAGGACCGGTTTCTCGACTTCTGCGAACAGTGGGGAGCGAAGTATCCGGCGATCGTGAGGTTGTGGGAGAAGGCCTGGCCGGAGTTTGTACCGTTCTTGCAGTTCGACCGCGAGATCCGTCGGATCGTGTGTACCACCAACGCGATCGAATCGGTGAACGCGAGGATCCGCAAGGCCGTCCGCGCCCGCGGGCACTTCCCGAACGAG
>JALHFX010000206.1 GCA_022837595.1 Propionibacterium sp. | reverse complement strand
TTGCGGACGCCAATCTTGATCTCCACACCCCAAACCTACCTGCTGGCGCGAAGCTGGGCTGAACGGTTCGGCTGGACGCGTAACGTCTTTGCCCCGGATACAAGTAGGGGCCGCACCTCAAGGCACGGCCCCTACTTGGGGTTTCGGGAGGTCTACGGTGTGAACACGCGACCTCGAAGTTTATGGTCTTACATCAGCCGATGATATGCACACCGTCGGCCTGCTGGCCCTTCGGGCCCTGCGTGATCTCGAATTCGACCTTCTGGCCTTCCTCGAGCGAGCGGAAGCCCGCTGCGTCGATGGCCGAGTAGTGAACGAAGACGTCGTCATTCGATCCGTCAACGGCGATGAAGCCGTAGCCCTTCTCGGCATTGAACCATTTGACGGTTCCCTGCGCCATGTGTTTCTCCTCATACTTGCTTGATGCCCGTACCTCACGGGCACCTGCCGTCCCAGCCCCGGCAGGGTTGGAGCAAAAACGGGTTACAGCTAGGTACTGCAGCCTGAACTTGCTTGGCAAGATCTACTCTTTCACATTGAGGGCTTCGAAGTCACGAGGAATGTCAGACGGACGTGGTTCGATGGGTCCCATGTATCGTTCCGACAGCCCGATCCTGCTTCCCGCGCAGCCACTGCGTGAGCCCTCGCCGCTCACCGACGGCCAGCGTGCTGTGACCGAACAGGTGGCTGCCGATGGCTCCGCGCTGTGTGTGGTGGGTGGTCCGGCAAGTGGCAAGACGACAGCGCTGGTCGCAACTGTCGTGGCCCGAGTGAAGTCGGGTGTTCCCTTGTCAAAGCTGGTTATCCTGACGGGCTCCCGTGCCCAAGCACAACAGCTGAGGGCCCGGATCATCGCCGCCCTCGGCACAACTCAGCGTGGTCTGCAGATCACCACTGTGCACGGTTGGTGTCTGCAACTGCTGCAGCGTTTCAGCGACCCTGGACTAGGCATGCCTCGACTGCTGAGTGCGCCCGAACAGGAATACCGGGTTCGCGAATTGTTAGCCGGTCGTGATCAAACGGCGTGGCCCCCAGCCTTGATACCCGCTTTAGGCACCCGTGGCTTCGCACGCCAGATCAGGGCGATTCTGGCCAGGGCGCGTCAGCTGGGTTTTGGTCCAGGTGACCTGGCGCTAGCTGGGCAGCAGGCCGGTCGTCCGGAATGGGTGGCGGCCGCCGACTTTTTCGCAGAGTATCTCGACGTGTTGGACGCCGAAGGCGTAATCGACTACACCGAACTGGTCTTCCGTGCGCGCCTGTTATTGGCTGATCCCGATCTTGCCGCGAGACTGCCCCACAGTGCGACCATGATCATCTGCGATGAATTCGCGGAGCTCGACCGCGGCATGATCCATCTGCTCGCAGACGCTAACCGAGCCGGCACGAGAGTAATTGCATTCGCCGATCCGGATACCGTCATTTCGCAGTTCCGCGGAGCTGATCCGCGAGCGGTAACCGATTTTGCCCAGCGATTCGACCTACCAGGTGCGCAGGCAACGCTGATTCAGCTGGACGAAACCCCGGCGACCGACCCTCAGATCGTCCAATCGCTGAACGTCGTTGCCGCCCGGCTACCGGTACACGGGTTGGTGCATCGTCAGGACCTATCGGTGAACCAGGCCGGCGCCGTGCGGGTCGAGATCGTTCCTGACAGCGGCGCCGAGGCTGACCGGATTGCAGAGATCTTGCGTGAGGCGCATCTGCGCGGCGGGGCCGAATGGCAGCAGCTGGCAGTCATCTGCCC
>JALHFX010000082.1 GCA_022837595.1 Propionibacterium sp. | reverse complement strand
CGCAGCATCCAGAAGCTCCCTGAACTCGTGAAGTCATTTTTCAGGCAGCCAGAGTGCCGCTATATCCTGGAATGACTCTACTTATTGAAAAGTTAGTAAATGACATGACCACCCAATTTGACATCACCCTTGCGGGGGCAGAAACGAGCTTCAAGTGCGCTGAAGATGACACCATCCTTCGTGCCGGCCTGCGTGAGGGGCTGGGGCTCGCCTATGAGTGCAACACGGGCGCTTGCGGGTCGTGCAAGTTCGAGCTGCTGGAAGGTGAGGTGCTCGACCTCTACCCCGAGGCCGGCGGGCTGCGTGCGAAGGAGCGCGAGAAAGGCAAGAGACTGGCGTGTCAGTGCGTGCCGCTCAGTCCCTGCCGGATCAAGATTCACACCGGCGACCGGTACAAGAGCCCGTTTCGGCCCGCGAGGTTTCGGGCCCGTTTCGAGTCGTATCGTGCGATCACGCCGGACATGGGGGTGATCGCATTCAAGGGCGAGGAGCGCGCGGCCCAGTTCGTCGCGGGGCAGTACGCGATGCTCACCCTCGGCGCAGGGCCGCACACCCGCGCGTACTCGATGTCGAACACGGCCAATGACGAGGGACTCTGGGAGTTCATCATCCGCGCCGTGCCGGGTGGCGCCGTGAGTCCCCTGTTCAGTCAGTTGAATGCGGGCGATGAGGTCGAAATCGATGGTCCGTTTGGCGTGGCTTACTTCCGCCCGGAGATCGCTCGTCCCGTCGTAGGCATTGCCGGCGGTTCCGGACTTGCCCCGGTATTGTCGATTCTGCGGGCGGCCGGGGGCGATACGGGCTTCTCGCAAGCCCTGTCCCTGTTCTATGGCGGCAGAGGGCCCTCGGATATTCCCGATATTCCGTCGATGTTGGGGGACGTTGCATGCAGGGTGTCTTACCACCCAGCGGTGTCGGTAACCGAATTGGCTCAGGAACAAGGCTGGACGGGGGAGGTAGGCTTTGTCCATGAGCAGCTGCCAAGCAAGCTGGAGCTTCCGCTTGCAGCCTATGAATACTACATGGCCGGCCCGCCTGTGATGATCGAGGCCGTCGTTCGCATGCTTGTGGCGGATCACAAGGTCCCGATGGACCAGATCCACTTCGACCGGTTTTTCTGAGATTGCAGGACAAGGAAGGAGTTAGAGAGTGGGCAAGAGGCAAATTTGCAGGGTTGATGAAGTCGCTCCTGGGGCGTCGTTGCGGGTCGAGCTTGAGGGTTTGCCCCCGCTCGCGGTGTTCAATCTGGATGGCGATTTCTACGTTATCAACGATACCTGCAGCCACGGTGAGGCATCGCTATGTGAAGGTGAGATCGAGGATGGTCAGGTTGAGTGCCCCTGGCATAACGCCAAGTTCTGCATCAAATCGGGTAAGGCGCTGACCTTCCCGGCGGTCGAGCCGCAACGGACTTATATCGTTGCAGTGGAGAACGACGAGGTTTTCCTCGTCGAGTAATGATGGACCTGAAGGGCGGTGCTTGCATGGGCCGCTCGATCAGGAGACAGGGCCTCTGCTTTTTACGGGGATTGTTCTGATCTTTTCACAGACAGACTGTACGGTTTGTATGACTTCGGGCTGATGAGGAGCTGCCTAACAGACACACGACCCACATGAGGATGTGCGTGTTTCTCGGAAATTGAAACCCAATGTCCGGGCTTCAGGGGATCAGAGTATTCCTGCCTGGCAATAACGAAATGGAGTGAGGAGATGAACGAAAAAGCACAGCGCCGCAATTGCTCGGGCCATCCGTTGCCACGTTTTGCGCGGACGCGCCTTGCGACCGCAGTGGCCTTTGCGGTGGCTATCGGGGGTGGTTTCCATGTCGGTGCCGCCCAGGCCGGCAGCTTTGCTCTGGATAACGGCGTTGAGGGCACCTGGGGCCTGAACATGTCCTTGGGTACGAGTTTTCGCACCAGCGATGCAGACTCGGACCTCATCATGACAGGCAATGGCGGTCGTGGAGGATCAAGTCATGACGACGGTAATCTGAACTATCGCAAGAAGGGTGACATTTTCTCGACCATCGCCAAGGCGACCGGTGAGCTCAGCCTGAGGAAGGACAACGTAGGGTTGTTCCTCCGCGCGAAGGCATGGCATGACTTCGAAACCAGCGGTAGTGGTGTGCGCCACGGCCACTCCGCCAATGGCTTCCGGCCCGGCGCCGAGCTCGACGACAGCGAGTTCGATCGTCTGTCGCGCTTCTCGGGCTTTGAACTGCTAGACGCGTATGTCTTTGCGGACACGCAGCTTGGCGCGAACAACCCGCTCACCGTGAAACTGGGTAACCACGTGGTCAACTGGGGGGAAAGCCTCTTTACCCCGGGTATCAATGCATATGGTGCGTTCGACTTGTCGGCTGCGCGCCGTCCGGGCACGCAGGTGAAGGAAGTTCTGCTGCCCATCCCGCAGATTTCCGCCAACCTTGGCGTGACGGACAACATGAGCGTCGAGGGTTTCTACCAGCTTCGTTGGCGGAAGAACGTGCTGGATGGCTGTGGCACCTACTGGTCCATTTCCGACGTCTATAACTGCGCGGATGCCGGCGTGAACGTGCCGGCTGGACCGCTCGCGGCTTTCACGGATCAACAGGTTTACAACGGAATTCCGGTGGGGGCTGGACCGTTGGGGGCGGGTACGACGGGTGTTCTCGGCAATGCGGGCGATATCGAGCCGGGTGATTCTGGTCAGTGGGGTATTGCGGCGCGCTATTTCTCGCCGGAGCTGTCGACCGAGTTCGGCGCGTACTACGTGAATTATCACCAGCGCTCGCCGGTGATCAGCGTGCTGTTGGATCCCAGCGCGCTCCCCTCAGCTTTTGCGGGCGCCAACCGGACACCACCATTGCCGACGTTCGGCATGCAGTACGCATGGGACTGGTCGGCCGAGGACATCAAAGCGTTTGGCCTGAGTTTCTCCACAACAGTTTCGGGCTGGTCGGTTTTCGGTGAAGTCAGCCACACTCAGGATATCCCCGTGCAACTCAATGGCCTGGATCTGCTCCGTGGTGCTTCGAACGGCGCTGGCCCGCTCGGCTTCCTGGCCGGGGTGCCCCGCGGCGAGGGCACTCTTTATACCGGCTATGAGCTCAAGGACAAGACGCAGGTCCAGCTCAACACGCTCAAGATCTTTCCCCGTGTGATGGGTGCCGAATCCGTGAGCCTGCTTGGCGAAGTGGTTTACCAGCGCTGGTCCGGGATTGGCGACGCAGACACCGAACGACGCTATGGCCGCGCCTTCGTCTTTGGCCAGGCTGCGCACAGTGGTAGTGGCCTCGCCTGCGCGGCAACGGGCAACGCTGATCCGACGTACTGCGAGAACGAAGGCTTTGCAACCAAGAATGCCTGGGGCTATCGCCTGCAAGCCACCTTCAGCTATCCGGGTGTGTTTGCCGGGGTGAATTTCAAACCCCGCATCTTCTGGTCGCATGACGTCAAAGGCTACGCCGCAGACAACCTGTTCGTGGAGGACCGGAAGATTCTGGGCGTTGGCGCGGGCTTCGACTACCTCAACAAATACTACGTCGACTTCAGCTACAACCGATTCAACCGTGACGCAAAGTACGACACGTTCCGTGACCGGGACTTTGCATCGGTCGTCGTCGGCGTGAACTTCTAATTTCAAGGAAACAGGAGACAACCATGAAGGCTTTCGTTACCCGAAACAACAGGTTGATTCTGAGCGCGATGCTGCTCTCGATCTTCGCTGGTAGCGCAGTAGCGCAACTGAGTGGGGAGGAGGTCGGCCGCCTTGGCAAGGATCTCACCCCGATGGGGGCCGAGCGCGCCGGCAATGCGGCCGGCACGATCCCGGCCTGGGATGGTGGCATCACCCAAGCGCCGGCGGGCTTCGATCCGGCCAAGGGATACGTCAATCCGTTTGCTGCTGACAAGCCGTTGTTTACCATCGACGCGTCCAACGTCGAGCAGCACAAGGACAAGCTGGCGCCCGGTCAGATCGAGATGATCAAGCGCTACCCGTCCTACAAGATGAATGTCTATCCCAGCCGCCGAACGGCTGCGCTGCCGGGCAGCATCTATGACGCTATCAAGGCGGAGGCTGGCAAGGTTCAGCTTGCAGAGGGCGGCAACGGCATCCTGAACATGGAGCGCAGCACGGTGCCATTCCCGGTACCCAAGAGCGGCGTCGAAGTGCAGTGGAATCACCAGGCGCGCTATTACGGTGGCGTGTGGACGCGTTACAGCGCGGAGTTTCCTGTCCAGACCAATGGTGCATTTACGCCAATCACGCGAGTTGAGACTTTTGCGGCACCGTGGGCGCTGGACAAGGTGGAGCCGAACCGCCTCTACTACTACCTCGCCAAGTTGACCGGGCCGTCGAACGTCGCGGGTGATGGCATGCTGGTGCATGAGCCGCTCGATCAGGTGAAGGAGCCGCGCTCGGCCTGGCTCTATAACCCGGGCACGCGTCGCGTACTGCGCGCTCCCGAGTTCGCCTATGACTCGCCGGGCCAGGGTGCAGATGGTCTGCGTACGATCGATGACAACGTGGGTTTCAACGGCGCGCCTGATCGCTATGACTGGAAGCTGGTTGGCAAGAAGGAAATGATCATTTCCTACAACAACTTCAAGCTCAGCGACAAAACCCTGAAGTACAAGGATCTGGTTCAGGCCGCTCACCTCAACCCCGAACATGTTCGTTACGAACTTCACCGTGTCTGGGAGGTTGAAGCCACGCTCAAGGAGGGGATGCGCCATATCTACGCCAAGCGGGTCTTCTATATCGACGAGGACTCCTGGTCGATCGCCCACATCGACCAGTACGACGGTCGTGGGGAACTGTGGCGTATTCGCGAGGCTCACCTGATGCCGTTCTATGACCAGCCGATGACCTGGGCGATCGCGGACGTGCTGTATGACGTCCAGGCCCGCCGTTACCTGGCCTCAGGGATGATGAACGAAGAGCGTCCGATGGAGTTCGGCAAGAAGATGACGCTGGAGTCGTTCTCGACCGGTGCGCTTCGTCGCCAGGCCAATTGATCTAGGCGTTCCGTGCCGGGGGAGGGGTCCCCCGGCGACCCCGGGCGGGGTTATTCCTTCAATCGAATTAGGATTCTCACATGTGGGTCGATAGATCAGGCCTCGCTACGCGCGTACGGATGTTCGCGATCGCTGGCGTCATCGGGGCAGTGAGCGTGCTCGCGCACTCGGAAGCGTCCTCGGTCGGGAAAGGGATTGACCTTCTGAACGTGCCCGCATTGCAGTCTGAAAAGGCGGCCCGCGCACTGCTGCTTGGTGTTGCAACCGCCGGCAGCCGGCTCGTCGCCGTCGGAGAACGCGGCATCGTCGTCACTTCCGAGGACCAGGGTCAGACATGGAGCCAGGCGCAGGTTCCTGTCTCCGTATCGCTGACCGCTGCCCATTTTGCGTCGCCAACCCTTGGGTGGGTGGTTGGGCATGATGGCGTGGTTCTCAAGACCGAGGATGGCGGGCAGGTCTGGTCAAAGCTCCTTGATGGCAATCGGGCGAACACGCTCGTGCTGGCCGACCTCAAGGCCAGGGTCGCCGAGCTTCAGGGCGCCGTTGCAGAAGCCTCCGGCGATGACGTGGAGCGCTTGCAGGCGGCGCTCGAGGCGATGCAGTTCCGTCTCGAGGATGCCGAGGCTGGCGCAAGTTTCGGGCCGGCGCGGCCGCTGCTTGCTCTCTGGTTCAAGGATGAACGGCTCGGTTTTGTGGTCGGGGCATTCGGGCAGATCTTCCGTACCGATGACGGCGGCAAGACGTGGGTCTCCTTGGCAGGCGCACTCAGCAACCCCGATAGCCTGCATCTCAATTCAATCATTCGACTCAAAAACGGCACGCTTGCCGTGGTCGGCGAGCGCGGAATGATCTGGTTCTCTGCCGACGACGGGGCGTCATGGACGGTGAGCGAAGTCGGCTATGACGGTCACCTCTACGGTGTCATTCAGGCGAGCCCCGATGCGCTGCTTGCGTTCGGTTTTGCCGGGAACATCTTCAGATCCACTGACGATGGGAACACCTGGACCAGACTTGATCGGGTCAGTGAAAAGTCGATTGTTGGCGGCCTTGCCGACGAAGGGCGGGGGGTGCTGTTGGTAACACGCAATGGGCAAGTCATTGAAAGCGCTGACGCAGGAGAAAGCTTCAAGCTCTCGAGCGTGAAGACTGGCCGGACGGTCGCGAGTGTCCTGCCGAGTTTCATTGATTCCGGCAAGAGCCTCATCACGGTGGGTCACGGCGGCCTGGCGATGACGCGCCTTGATCGTGCCGGGGAGTGATAAAAAATGAACCACAGAGAGTTAGTCGAGTCCGGTGACGTCGACCTGGTCCATCACTCGATGGCCAAGCGCTTCGAACAGTTCTTTGAACTGCAGTTCGAGCGCCTGCGCTTGCCCGCACTCTTCTTTTTCAGCGTCCTCTCCATCTTCTTCGCGTTTCAGGCCATTCAGCTGAAGCCCGAGGCCAGCTTTCAGAAGATGGTTCCAAGTTCGCACCCCTTCATTCAGAAGTTCCTGAGCTACGAGAATGAACTGCGGCCGCTCGGAAACGTCGTCAGGGTTGTTGTCGAGAGCAGGAAGGGCGAGATCTACTCGGCGGAGTTTCTGAACACGCTCAAGCAGGTCACCGATGAGGTCTTCTACATCCCGGGCGTTAGCCGGGGTGGCATGAAGTCGATCTGGACGCCGAATGTCGTCTGGGACGAAGTCACTGAAGAGGGGTTTGTCGCCGGGCAGATCATTCCGCCCGACTTCGACGGCAGTGCGGCAGCTGCGGAGCAGGTCCGAACGAACGTTGCCCGGGCGGGCATCATCGGGACCCTGGTCGCGAACGATCACCGTTCGGCCGTGATTCTCGCGCCGCTTCAGGAGGTAGACCCCGAAACCGGCGAGAAGCTCGACTACGCGAAGCTAGCGCAGCGGCTCGAGGAGTCGGTTCGCGACAAGTACAACTCCGAAGACATCAATATCCGGATCGTCGGTTTTGCAAAGATCGTCGGCGACCTGATCGAGGGGATGTCCGCAATCGGCAGCTTCTTTGCGATCACCTTCGCATTGACGGTGCTCGTGCTGTGGTTGTATTCGCGTTGCTGGCGGAGCACGTTCGCCACGGTCTTCTGCTGCAGTCTCGCCGTGATCTGGCAATTGGGCATCGTTCATCTGCTGGGGCTGGGCCTGGATCCTTACTCGATCCTCGTGCCGTTCCTCACTTTTGCGATCGGCGTCAGCCATGCCGTGCAGAACATCAGCACGATGGCCGTCGAGCGTGTAAACGGTCGTTCCAACATCGAGGCGGCAAAAGCGACGTTCCGTGTCCTGTTCATTCCGGGGTCGATCGCGCTGCTGTGCAACGCCGTCGGTTTCTCGACGCTGCTCGTCATCGACATCGGCGTCATCCGCGAACTGGCGATCAGTGCAAGCATTGGCGTCGGCGTCATCATCTTCACCAAGATGTTCCTGCTGCCGGTGCTCATGTCCTACATGGGGGTCAGTCCGGCGGGGCTTACCCATTTTTCAAAGCGGATGAACGGGCGTTATCGGTGGGCGCATGCCGTCGCAAGCGTTACCGACAGACGCATGGCTTGGGTGGTCGTCGGGGTTGCAGCGGTGGTGCTTGGGCTGGGCTATTCTGCGAGCCGCGACCTGAAAATCGGCGACCTTGATCCTGGCGCGCCGGAGCTTCGGGTGGATTCGCGCTACAACCTGGACAACGCGTTCGTCGTCGACCACTACTCGACGAGCTCCGACGTGTTTGTGGTGATGGTCACGACGCCGCCAGGCGAGTGCGGTTCGTATCCGGTCGCGGCAGCGGTAGACCAGCTCCAATGGCACATGGAGAACGTTCCTGGGGTCGAAGCCACATCGTCGCTGTTTTCAGCGATGAAGAAGGTTCTGGCCGGCCAGAATGGTGGCGATCTGCGCTGGGAGAGCCTTACCCGAAACCGCTACAGCTCGAACGCCGCTCACCGGCTGCTGCCGTCGGAACTGTTCAACAGCGATTGCTCGATGGTGCCGGTACTCATGTTCCTGGAGGACCATAAGGCCGAGACGCTGACGCGCGTGGTCGAGGCTGTTCAGCAGTTTGCGGCTGCGCATAGCACCGAGAGCATCAGGTTCGAACTTGCCGCCGGCAACGCAGGTATCGAGGCGGCGACCAACAGCGTGATCAAGGCCTCAAAGCCGCTGATGTTGGGGCTCGAGTATGCGATCGTCGCGCTCCTGGTGCTGTGGGAGTTCAAGTCGTGGCGCGTCACCGTCTGCATCATGGTGCCCTTGTTCATCACCTCCGTGCTGTGTGAAGGCTTGATGGCGATGCTCGGCTTGGGCGTGAAAGTCGCCACTTTGCCGGTGATCGCCTTGGGTATCGGGATCGGCGTTGATTACGGCATCTATATCTACAACAAGCTCGAGTATTACCTGGAGAAGGGACTGGCCCTCAAGGAAGCCTATCTGGAGACGCTGAAGACAACCGGCGCGGCGGTGGCGTTGACCGGAGTCATGCTTGCCCTAGGTGTGGCGACATGGATCTTCTCAGAGATCAAGTTCCAGGCGGATATGGGCCTGTTACTGACCCTCATGTTCTTGTGGAACATGTTTGGGGCGGTCGTGATGATTCCCGCGCTTGCGTCCTTGCTGATTGGGGACCGAGGAAGATGCTCCTCCAAGGTTTATCTCAAGCAGGGTAGCGCCCAAGTAACCGGCGCGTGACGAGTTCGCATCGAAAAATCCCGAAACCGCAATGTAGGTAATGAAAACATGATGAATAACTCCTTGGTCAATGACGCTGCCGAGTTGCTTTACGCAGCGCTACGCAAGGGCGAAGTGGTCGATCCGTTGACCTCCCATCATCCAGATGTGACGGTTGAGGATGCCTACGCCATCCAGCAGCAGCTGATGGCCCGCCGTCTGCAGGACGGCGAGCGCATCATCGGCAAGAAGATCGGCGTGACCTCGCAGGCAGTCATGAACATGCTCGGCGTGAATCAGCCCGATTTCGGCATGCTGACCGACGCAATGGTGTTCAACTCGGGCGACCCGATTCCGGCGTCCTCGCTGATCGACCCGATTCCGGCGTCCTCGCTGATCCAACCCAAGGCCGAAGGCGAGATCGCTTTCGTGCTCAAGCACGATCTGATGGGGCCAGGCGTGACAGCGGCAGATGTGCTGCGCGCCACCGAAGGCGTGATGGCCTGCTTCGAGATCGTCGATTCGCGCATCCGCGACTGGAAGATCAAGATCCAGGACACCGTCGCGGACAACGCTTCCTGCGGCGTATTCGTGCTGAGTTCCGCGCTCATCGACCCGCGCGACGTGGACCTGATCACCTGCGGCATGGTGCTGGAGAAGAACGGTGAAGTCGTGGTGACGGGCGCAGGTGCGGCGACGATGAACTCGCCCGTCAATGCTGTGGTGTGGTTGGCGAACACGCTCGGCCGCCTGGGTATTGGCCTGAAGGCGGGCGAGATCATCCTGTCGGGGGCGCTTGGCGCCATGGTGCCGGTCAAGGCTGGCGATAACTTGCGCGTCACGATTGGCGGTATCGGAACCTGTGCCGTGCGTTTCGTCTGAGCGCACGCGACGTACGACTTTCTTCTGCTTCCCGATTGCAGTCGCACGGCTCCTCTCTCTCCCTCTCCTCGTGGGGGCCGTGCGGCCTGCATCCTCAAGTCATTCGTTTTCAGGAAGTCCTTATGAACAAGATCAAATGCGCCCTGATCGGTCCGGGCAACATCGGCACCGACCTGCTGTACAAGTTGAAGCGTAGCCCGGTGCTGGAGCCGGTGTGGATG
>JALHFX010000081.1 GCA_022837595.1 Propionibacterium sp. | reverse complement strand
CAGGCTGGTGGAGGCCGGCACGGTGGATCGGCGGCGTTACGAGCAGATGGAGTTGGCCTGCCAGGTGGCGCGAATTGCGCGACACCACCATCACATCCATGCGTTCAATTCAATTCGCCTTATTGGTGAGGAGATGGTGTATTGACGTTAAACGAAAAAATCTCGCCTTCAATTAGGCTATCCCGCGTGCTGGCCGCGCTGGTATGGTTAGTTGCACTACCCGCCGCTGCGGCACCGACCTGGCTGATCGCCACCGCCGACGAGACGGCTCAGGCAGGCGCACCCATCGTGCTCGATGTCGTCAAGCCCGCGGCACAGGCAGATTGGCCGGGCTCGGTCAGGCTCAAGCTGATGCGTGACGGCAAGACGCTGGAAATTCCCCTTGCCCCTGTCGAACCGGTTTCGGCAGAGGATACACGCCGGGCCTATCGCGGCGCATTGCCAGCCCATCTCTCCGGGTTGATTCGGGTGGATCTGGCTGGCGTTGAGTCGAACCGGCTGGCCTTGCTGGTCAGCACCCCGGATGCGATCGAACAAATGCAGTCTCCGGTGGAGGGCGCCATGACGCCTGCCACGAAGCTTGGCGGCAGCGGCGGCATCCTGTTCCCGGTGAACGAGCCAGCGCTATCTGTCAACGAGCCGATGTATTTCGTCATCGGCAGCCACAGCACCGCCCGCTTTCAGTTGAGTTTCAAGTACCGGCTGTTCGACCCGGATAGCTTGCCGGTCGAGTGGCTTGCGCCGCTGGCCGGCATGCATTTCGGCTACACCCAAACTTCGCTCTGGGATCTTGGCGCCGATTCGGCGCCGTTTCATGACACCAGCTACCGCCCCAGCCTGTTCTGGCAGGGCGCAACCGTGGGCAAGGGCCTGATGCCCGACCTGCTGCGTGCCGGTTACGAGCACGAATCAAACGGCAAGGACGGCGCCGATTCGCGCAGCATCGATACCCTCTTCGTGCAACCCGTCTGGCGCACCGAATTCCCGGATGGCCGCGCGTTGATTTTCGCGCCCAAGGTCTATGCCTACCTGGACAAATCAGACGACAACCCGGACATTCAGCGCTACCGGGGCTACGCGAACTGGAATATTCGCTATGGCCGCGAGGACGGCTGGATTCTGGCAACGCAGTTACGCACCGGGACTTCGGGGCAAGGCAGCGCCCAAATCGATCTGTCCTGGCCGCTGCGCCGCCCGCTGTTCGCCCGCACCGGGGGCTTTCTGCACTTGCAACTGTTCAAGGGATATGGTGAAAGCCTGCTCGACTACAACCTGGATCGCGGGACGCAAGTGAGGGTCGGGTTTTCAATTGTCCGTTAAAGGGGAAAAAATCAAGAACGACAGGAGCATCTGCCTGCGCAGGATCTTGGCATGCCTGTCCGTGCTGTTGACCATCGCCGGTCAGCCGGTTCATGCGGATGAATTCGGTCTGATCGCCGGGGAGAAGAGCGGCTATCAACGCCTGGCGTTGAATTATCAGACCGACCCGAAGTGGCGCGGCGTCCTGGGCGGGCGCCCCCTCGATGCGAGTCTGGAATACTCACTGGGGATGGTGCGTGCCGACTCCGGCAACTCCGACCGCGAGCTGTTGCAGGCCGGAATCACGCTCTTTGCCCGCTGGTGGTTTGCACCCGATACCGGAATCGAACTGGGCAGTGGCGCGAACGTCTTTTCAGGTACGCATCTGGGCGACAAGGACATCTCGACGGCATTTCATTTCGGCAGTTCGATCGGCCTGTTCCATCGATTGCAGGGCACCCCCTGGCAACTTGGATTGCGCCTGACGCATTACTCCAATGCCGGCATCAAGGACCCCAACCCGGGTCAGGACTATCTCCAGCTGCGGGCAAGCTACGTTTTTCCATGAGAGAGGGAAGAGGCCTGTTGAGTGTGGCAACACGTTACTGGCTTCAGCAAGAGGAAATTGATGGTGAACATCTCTAGAAGGCGAGTAGACATACTTGGCCGAACTTGGCCGGCGAAAGATCTGCGCGTCGCAAGCTCACGGGCTCTGCTGGCCTGCGCCCTGGCCGTGACGGGCTGCTCGCTCGCTCCGCCGCATCAAACCCCGTCGCTGCCGGTCGCATCCATATACCCCGCCGATACGGCGAATCAGCCTGGTGCGCCATCCGATGGTCCCATCGCACCCGATATCGCCTGGCGCGACTATTTTGCCGATCCGCAACTGAAGGCGCTGATCGCGCAGGCGCTGGAGAACAACCGCGATTTGAAGACCGCCGTGCTGCGGGTCGAGGAAGCGCGGGCGGCTTACGGTATCCAGCGTGCCGACCAGTTTCCGACCATTGCGGCCGGCATCGATGGCAGCCGGGCGCGCACGCCGGCCGACTTGAGCCCGACAGAACGAGCGCTGACCGCTGGCCAGGTTCAGGTCGGGGTGGGGGTTGCGGCCTGGGAACTCGATTTCTGGGGCCGGGTGCGCAACCTCAGGGAGGCGGCGCTGGAAAGCTACCTTGCAACCGATGCAGCACGCCGCGCGGTCACGGTGAGCCTGATCGCTCTGGTAGCAGACAGTTATCTGGCGCTGCGCGAACTCGATGAGCGCATCGCGCTGACTCGACAGACCGTTGCCAGCCGAGAGGAATCGCTGCGCATCTTTACGCGGCGCTTTGAAGTCGGCGCGATTGCGAAGATGGATGTTGTGCAGGTGGAAACCCTGCTGCAACAGGCAAGGACACTGGCCGCGCAACTCGAACAGGCGCGCGCCGCGCAGGCTCATGCGTTGACGCTGCTGTTGGGCTCGCCCCTGCCCCCGCTACCGCAGACTGAGCGGCTGGACGAGGCGGCCGTCATGCCGACGCTGCGCGTTGGCCTGCCCTCGGAGGTGTTGCTCCAACGCCCCGACATTGTGGCCGCCGAACATCGATTGCGTGCGGCCGGGGCCAATATCGGGGCCGCGCGCGCCGCTTTTTTCCCGCACATCACGCTGACCGGTTCCGTCGGCACGGCCAGCAGCGAGTTGTCCGGCCTGTTCGATTCGGGAAGCCAAGCCTGGCGTTTTCTGCCCAGTCTGACCCTGCCGATTTTCGATGCCGGACGCAATCGCGCGGCGCTCGACCTCGCCGAGGTGCGCCGCGACCTCGCCGTGGTGAATTACGAACAGACCGTGCAGGCGGCCTTCCGCGAAGTGTCCGATGCCTTGTCGGCACGCCGCTGGCTCAGCGAGCAGGTGCGCATCGCCGAGGCTACGCTCGCGGCCCAGGCCGAGCGTGCGCGTTTGGTCAAATTGCGCTACGACAACGGCAGCGCGCCGTATTTTGAAGTGCTGGATGCGCAGCGTGACCTGCTCACCGCCGAACAACAGTGGGTGCAGACGCGCCGCGCATTGCTGTCGAGTCGCGTGAGCCTGTATGCCGCGCTGGGCGGGGGTAGCCAGGAGTTTGTCGAGTTGCCGGCTCCGGAGGGGCGACCTGCCAATTAAAAATGCGAGAAATCCACATGAATACTTCCACCAAGAAAAATCTGCTTCTGGCCGCCGTGGCCATCCTCATCGGCCTGGTCGGTTGGGGAGCCTGGACGCTGACGCGGCCCAACGGTCCGGGCGAGGGCTTCGTCAGCGGCAATGGCCGTATCGAGGCGACCGAGATCGACGCGGCCACCAAATACCCAGGCCGCGTGGTCGATATCTTTGCGCAGGAAGGTGATTTCGTCACAACCGGTCAGGTGCTGGCGCAGATGCAGATCGATGTGCTCAACGCCCAGCGTGACGAGGCGCGCGCCCAGCAACAGCAGGCGATCAATGCCGTGGCCAGCGCTGAAGCGCAGGTCAAGGTGCGCGAGAGCGATCTGGCCGTTGCCCAGGCTGTAGCGGTGCAGCGCGACAGCGATCTGGACAATGCCAAACGGCGTCTGGCACGTTCACAAACCCTGTCGCGCGAAGGAGCGGCATCCATCCAGCAGCTCGACGACGATCAGGCGGCGGTGCGCAATGCCGAAGCCGCGCTGGCGGCCGCGAAAGCCCAGGTGACGGCGGCCCAGTCTGCGATTGCCGCGGCCAAGGCCCAGGTCACCGGCGCGCGTTCGACCGTGGCGGCGCTGGCCGCCACCATTGCGCGCATTGAGGCCGATATTGCCGACAGCCAGCTCAAGGCGCCGCGCGACGGCCGCGTCCAATACCGCGTCGCTCAGCCCGGCGAAGTGCTCGGTGCAGGCGGCAAGGTGCTCAATATGATCGACCTCTCCGATGTCTATATGACCTTCTTCCTGCCGGAAACGGTGGCCGGCAGGGTGGCGCTGGGCAGCGAGGTGCGCATCGTCCTCGATGCCGCCCCCAGCTATGTCATTCCCGCCCGGGTGTCTTTCGTTTCCAGCGTGGCGCAGTTCACGCCCAAGACCGTGGAAACCGCGGTCGAGCGCCAGAAACTCATGTTTCGGGTCAAAGCCCGCATCGATCCGGAACTGTTAAAAAAACATCTGAAACAGGTCAAGACCGGCCTGCCCGGCGTGGCCTGGCTCAAGCTGGATGCACAGGCCGAGTGGCCGCAACATCTTGCGGTAAAGGTACCTGAATGATGCTGGCAACACAGGGCGAATCGTCCATCACCCAGCCCGTGGCCCGCCTTGTCGGCGTCAGTTTGCACTACGGCAAGACTGTGGCGCTGGACGATGTCACACTGGAGATCCCCGCCGGTCGCATGGTGGGCCTGATCGGTCCGGACGGCGTCGGCAAGTCCAGCCTGCTGGCGCTGATCTCGGGGGCACGCGCGGTGCAGCAGGGGCAGGTGCAGGTGCTGGACGGTGACATGGGTTCAAGACGCCACCGTAACCGGGTTTGTCCTTCGGTTGCCTACATGCCACAGGGCCTGGGCAAGAATCTTTACCCGGCCTTGTCGGTGGAGGACAACCTGCAGTTTTTCGGCCGCCTGTTCGGCCATGATGCAAGCGAACGCCGCAGGCGCATCGACGAGCTGACGCAAGCCACGGGCCTATATCCATTCCTCGGGCGCCCTGCCGGTAAACTTTCCGGCGGCATGAAGCAGAAACTGGGGCTGTGCTGCGCGCTGATCCACGACCCGGATTTGCTGATTCTCGATGAGCCCACCACCGGTGTCGATCCGCTGGCGCGCAGCCAGTTCTGGGCGCTCATCGACCGCATCCGGCGCGACCGCCCGGGCATGAGCGTGATGGTGGCTACCGCCTACATGGAAGAAGCCGAACGCTTCGACTGGCTGGTGGCGATGGATGCCGGAAAGATTCTGGCCACCGGCACCCCGAGGGAACTGCACGAGCGCACCGACACCGACTCACTGGAGGCGGCCTTCATCGCCTTGCTCCCTGAGGAAAAGAAACGCGGCCACCAGGCCATCGTGGTGCCGCCGTTTGTTGATGGCGAAGATATCGCCATCGAAGCGCGCGACTTGACTATGCGCTTTGGCGATTTCACGGCGGTCGATCAGGTCAACTTTCGCATCCATCGCGGCGAAATTTTCGGTTTCCTCGGCTCCAACGGCTGCGGCAAGACCACCACCATGAAGATGCTCACCGGCCTGCTGGCGCCGTCCGAAGGCGAGGCCTGGCTGTTCGGGCAGAAGGTCGATGCCCGCGACATCGCCACCCGGCGGCGGGTCGGCTACATGTCGCAGGCATTCTCGCTGTACTCCGAACTGACCGTTCAGCAAAACCTGGTGCTGCATGCGCGCCTTTTCAGCCTGCCAGAGTCGGCGATCCCGGCACGGGTGCGTGAGCTGATGTCCCGTTTTGGTCTGGACGGTGTCCCCGACGCGCTGCCCGATAAACTACCGCTGGGCATGCGGCAGCGCTTGTCGCTGGCGGTGGCGCTGGTGCATGCGCCCGAACTGCTGATCCTGGACGAACCCACGTCCGGCGTGGACCCGGTGGCGCGCGATGCCTTCTGGCAGTTCCTGATCGACCTGTCGCGCAACGACAAGGTGACCATCTTCATCTCGACCCATTTCATGAACGAGGCCGAGCGCTGCGACCGGATTTCCTTGATGCACGAAGGCGCGGTACTGGTCAGCGATACGCCACAGGGGATTGTCCGACAGCGCGATGCCCAAACCCTGGAACAAGCCTTCATTGCTTATCTTAAGCACGCCGATCCAGCCGAGGCGGAGGCTGTCGCTGCCCCCACCGCGCCTGACGACCCGTCGGCGCCGCCACCGGGGCGCCGACGTGGTTTCAGTTTTTCGCGCGCCTTCAGTTACAGCCGGCGCGAGGCGCTGGAACTGCGGCATGACCCGGTGCGCCTGGCGATGGCGCTGTTCGGCAGCCTGATCCTGATGCTCATCATGGGCTACGGCATCACGATGGATGTGAATGACCTGAGCTATGCCGTGCTCGACCGCGACCAAACCACGCTGAGCCAGAACTACACCCTGAACCTGTCCGGTTCGCGCTATTTCGTGGAGCGGCCACCCATCACCGACTATGCCGATCTGGACCGGCGCATGCGCAGCGGCGAACTGTCGCTGGCCGTTGAAATGCCGCCCGGATTCGCACGCGATGTGGCACGCGGCACGCCGGTGCAGATCGGCGCCTGGATGGACGGCGCGATGCCGCAGCGCGCCGAAACCGTGCAGGGTTATGTGCAGGGCATGCACCAGAGCTGGCTGGTCGAGACCGCGAGAACACGTTTCGGCCAGGATCTTTCGACCGGTGCTGCCACCATCGAGACACGCTTCCGCTACAACCCGGATGTGAAAAGCCTGCCGGCCATGGTGCCGGCGGTCATTCCCATATTGCTGCTGATGATCCCGGCCATGCTGACCGCGCTGTCGGTGGTGCGCGAAAAGGAGCTGGGCTCCATCATCAACCTCTACGTCACCCCCGTGACCCGAAGCGAATTCCTGATCGGCAAGCAACTGCCTTACATTGTGCTGGCCATGCTCAATTTCCTGCTGATGACCCTGTTGGCCGTGACCCTGTTCGACGTGCCGGTCAAGGGCAGCTTCATGGCCCTCCTGTTGGCGACACTGATATTTGTCGGTTTCTCCACCGGCTTCGGTCTGTTCGCCTCCACCTTTACGCGCAGCCAGATCGCGGCGATGTTCTTTGCCATGATCGGTTCCATGCTGCCGGCCATCCAGTTCGCCGGCATGATCAACCCGGTCTCGTCGCTTGAAGGCGTCGGCAGAATGATCGGGGAAATTTACCCGGCCACGCACTACATCACCATCAGCCGCGGCGTGTTCAACAAGGCGCTGGGGTTTGCCGATCTGCAAGCCGCATTCGCACCGATGGTGCTGGCGGCCCTGGTCATACTCGGCCTGTCGATTGCCCTGCTGAAAAAGCAGGAGAAGTGAATATGAGTCTCGTGTCCAACATCTACCGTTTGGGCATCAAGGAGCTGTGGAGCCTGATGCGCGACCCGATCATGCTGGTGTTGATCGTCTACAGCTTCACGTTCATGATCTATATCGCCGCAACTGCAATGCCGGAAGGGCTTAGCAAAGTGCCGATAGCGATCGTCGATGAGGACGACTCGCCGCTGTCGGCACGCATCACCTCTGCCCTACATCCACCGCAATTCATGCCGCCGCAACAGGTCACACTGTCCGAAGTGGATGCCGGACTTGACGATGGCCTATACACCTTTTCGCTCAATATCCCGCCGAACTTCCAGCGCGACGTGCTGGCCGGACGCGCGCCCGCCATCCAGCTCAACGTCGATGCCACGCGTATGAGCCAGGCCTTTACCGGTAGCGGTTACATTCAGCAGATCGTGATGGGCGAAGTCAACGAATTCGTCCAGCGCTACCGCGGCAGTGCCACGCCACCGGTGGACCTGGCCCTGCGGGTGCGCTTCAATCCGGCGCTGAACAAATCCTGGTTCGGCTCGCTGATGGAAATCATCAACAACGTCACCATGCTGTCCATCGTGCTGGCGGGCGCCGCGCTGATCCGCGAGCGCGAGCATGGCACCATCGAACACCTGCTGGTGATGCCCGTCACCCCTGCCGAGATCATGCTGGGGAAGATCTGGTCGATGGGGTTGGTTGTTTTGCTGGCCACGGCGCTTTCTCTGCAATTCATCGTGCAGGGCGCGCTCAAAGTCCCGATCGAAGGCTCGGTGATGCTGTTCCTCGCGGTGGCTACCCTGCACCTGTTTGTCACCACATCGATGGGCATTTTCATGGCCACACTCGCCCGCAGCATGCCGCAGTTCGGTCTCTTGATGATGCTGGTGCTGCTGCCGATGCAAATGCTCTCCGGCGGCTCCACCCCACGCGAGAGCATGCCTGTGCTGGCACAGAACATCATGCAGGTGGCGCCCACCACGCACTTCGTTGCCGCCTCCCAGGCAATTCTTTATCGCGGCGCCGGTTTCGATGTGGTCTGGCCGCAAATTCTTGCACTGGCCATCATCGGGGCGGTGTTTTTCGTCGCCGCCCTGGCCCATTTCCGCAAGAGCATCAGCCAGATGGCTTAATGAGTTGACCGGAGCAATCGTCATGATATCGAAACCTCTGGGCCCCTCGTCGTTTCGTGGGGAACCCGACAGCGACAATCCATCGTCGTAGTCGAGCCCGGTGGGCATGTCAGGCAGGCTACCTTTGAGCCTGTCCACATGCCCACCGGGCGGCAGCGCGGAGGTCGGGATTGAACGTTGGAGTGGAGGCGTTGTTGAGGGTAGGCCGGGAATCGTGAAAAACTCCCCGTTTCCTCGCTAACCATCTGATTCAGAATTGAGAACCCAAAAGTCTACGGGTAATGCTTCAACCTTGCGCCGGAAATCTAAAACGTAATCACCAAAGCGGTTGATGTGCTCCAATCGGTATGGAGCCATACCTTAACCGGTCACTGAGCGGCATTCTTCTCCCCCCGTCCGCGCGGAACAATCCCTCCCAAGATCATCAGGGAGGCGGCGGCAGTGAGCAAGGTGACAGCGAGCAACGACAAGTGGCGGCGGCGTAGCCGCCAGGAATGGCAAACCGTGTTCGCGCGGTTTGCCAAGAGCGGGTTGGGAGTCGAGCCCTTTTGCGTGCGGGAGGGGCTAAGGGAATCGACTTTCCGGTGCTGGTGTAGCGTGCTGGGCGATGAGGTGCCGCCAGTGGCACGCCCGGCAGGTGCCCGAGGACAAGCCACGTTGATCGGCTGACGGAATTTTCGGCGGTTCCGGCTTAGAACCCC
>JALHFX010000205.1 GCA_022837595.1 Propionibacterium sp. | reverse complement strand
TCGCCCCTGGTCTTTCTTAGCGAGAGGACCGCGGTGAACGCGATCGTCACGACGATGACTACCAGCGAGAGCAGGGTAGGAACCTCGAAGCTGATCCAGTGGTAGTGATGCATCGCGTGGAGCACGAGCTTCACTGCGATGAAACACAAGATGAAGGCTAGGCCCAGCGAGAGGTAGACCAGCCGCTGCAGCAGATTGCCCAGCAGGAAGTAGAGCTGTCGCAAACCCATCAGCGCGAAGAAGTTTGCAGTAAAGACGAGGTACGGCTCTTGCGTCAGCCCGAAGATCGCGGGGATCGAGTCGAGTGCAAACATGATGTCGACACTGCCCAGTGTGGCCACCACGAAAAAGATCGGGGTGAACAGCCGTTTGCCGTCGATCTTCACGGAGAACTTGGTGCCGTGATACTCATCGGTGGAAGGAACCACCCGCTTGATGAAGCGCATCAGCGCAGTATCGCCTTCACTTTGCTCATCGTCATCTTGCTTTCGGTAATCGATGACGAGCTTAATACCGGTGTAGAGCAGGAATGCACCGAAGATGAAGAAGACCCAAGCGAACCGCTCGATCAGCGCGGCGCCGAGAAGAATGAAGACGCCACGGAAAACCAGAGCCAAGATGATGCCGCACATCAGCGCGAACTGCTGATACTTACGGGGCACGCCCATGCTGCCCAAAATGATGATGAACACAAAGAGGTTATCGATCGACAGCGAGTACTCGGTCAGGTAACCCGCGAAGAATTCGATCGCATATTGCCAGCTGGTCTTGCCCGATTCAGGCAGCGGATGCGCGAATAGACCGATGCCGATGCCGAAAAGGATCGCGGCTGAGACGAAGCCTGTGATCGCCAGCCCGCATTCTTTCATCGATGGCTCATGCGGGTTCTTAATCATGTGCCGGACGTCAAAAGCCAGCACCGCGGTCAGGACGGCCAAGGTGACAATCCATACCACCGGTGTTACGTGCATCGGGTCGCCTTCCGATTAGAGGGATGCCTGGAGGTCTCACCGCTGACGAACCGGACCATAGAAGCGGAGACATCTGCGGTGGGGCTGGGGCCGGAGACTGCCTGCCGGGATCAGCCTCCATGTGGACTTATGAAGTACTCAACAACACCTGAATGTCGCCTACGTGACTATAGCATCGACGCGCCGCATGAGGCGTCGACTAGCCCGTCGTTGCCATTCGTTGCGCACGGGTTCATTCTGGCAGAAAACGAACCCTCACGTCAGCATCGGTTCGAGGGCCCAGCGTGAGGCTCAACGATTGGCTTCCACCATCTGGCGCAGTTCTTTCTTCAGCTCGGCGACCTCATCGCGCAGGCGGGCAGCGAGTTCGAACTGCAGTTCTGCCGCGGCCTGGTGCATCTGCTCGGTCAATTCCTGGATCAGGTTGGCCAGCTCCGCGGCGGGCAGATTGGCGGTGTCCAAGTCGCGGAGCTGATCGCTCAGCGCAGGCGCTGCAGCACCGCGTTTCATCTTGCCCGGCAGATTCGATGTCCAGTATTCGGTGTCAGCGTCCTCTCGGGAAATCAAATCTGTGATATCAGCAATCCTCTTGCGCAGCGGCTGCGGGTCGATGCCGTGTTCGGTGTTGAAGGCCACTTGTTTGGCCCGCCGTCGGTTCGTCTCGTCGATAGCGTTCGCCATCGAGGGTGTCATCTGGTCGGCATACATGTGTACCTCACCAGAAACATTCCGTGCGGCTCGTCCGATGGTCTGGATCAAAGAACGCTCGGAGCGTAAGAAGCCCTCT
>JALHFX010000010.1:44640-45591 GCA_022837595.1 Propionibacterium sp. | reverse complement strand
TCAGGAAGGAAGGTGGCTACCCGAAGTTCAAGCGCCGCGGCGACCCGATCGGTCTGCGCGAGACCGATGTGAAGTGCTTCTCGGTGGACGCGGCCAACGGGCGCATCCGCTTTCCCAAGGTGGGTTGGTTGCGCTACCGGGCGAGCCGCCCCATCGAGGGACGACCGATCACGGCCACGCTGCGCGCCGAGGCCGATGGCTGGTACGTGTCGATCGCCTGCGCGTTCGAGCCCACGGCGCTCGAGCGCGGCCCGAAGGCCTGCGGCATCGATCGCGGGGTGGCGAACTTCGCCGCCTTCGACACCGGGCAGCGGATCGCGCCGCTCGATGCGCACAAGCGTGCCGTCCGCGCCGCTCGATGCGCACAAGCGTGCCGTCCAGCGCTTGCGTCGCTACCAGCGAGCTGTGGCCCGCAAGCTCGAAGCGGCCAAGGTCGCCGCCGGCATTCCCGAAGGGAAACCCTTCCCGAAGGGGTTCCGGCTGCAGCCCTCGAACCGGCTTCGCAAGGCACAGGCCCGGGTGGCGAAGATCCACCAGGGAATCGCCCGGCAGCGGGCGGACTTCCTGCATAAGCTGTCGACGCGGATCGCCCGCGAACACGCGCTCGTGTGCCTAGAGGATCTGAGGGTTCGATCGATGAGCGCGTCGGCCGCAGGCACGCAGGAGGCGCCCGGCAAGCGGGTGCGTCAGAAGGCGGGCCTGAACCGCTCGATCCTCGATCAGGGCTGGTCGATGTTCAAGGACCAGCTCGCGTACAAGCTCGAATGGCGCGATGGAGTGCTCGTGCTCGTCCACCCCGCTTACACCTCGCAGCGCTGCCACGCGTGCGCTCACACCCATGCGGACAACCGTAAGGGCGAAGCTTTCCGGTGCCGGTCCTGTGGCCACACCGACCACGCGGACGTCAATGCCGCGAAGAACATTCTGGCCGCGGGACACGCGGTTCTGGCC
>JALHFX010000010.1:0-44621 GCA_022837595.1 Propionibacterium sp. | reverse complement strand
CGCCCGGTGAAGCGAGAACCCACCGAAGGGGTAGGCCATGCGGCCTAGCCCAGCCGGAATCCCCGCCCTTCCCGCTGCGCGGCGAGCGAAGCGAGAGGGCGGGGAGGATGTCAAGCGCATACGGCCCACCGTCACCTGCACCTCATCAAGCACGTGTTCGCTCGTCTCGTCCATCGAGCAGAACTTGCTCGAGGATATCCGTGCCCTGGGCAGCATGCACCCCGTGCAGCGTCTCGAATCGCCCGAGGGCAAGCAGAGGCTGCAGACAGACATAGTCGAGCATGTTCGCTTCGTCGTCGGCCGCAACAACGGAGATCCCGAGGAGATTGCCAACGTGTTATTCCACGAGATCATCACGACCTCGGTGCGCTAGTCCCCACTTGCGAATCGCGTTTCTTGTGCTCTCATCGTTCGCATGAGAACGCACCAACGCACCCCCAAGATTGCGCTTCCCCCCGGAGCGCCCCTACGTGACCGTCTGCTGGCCGCCCGCGGGGCTGACCCGGCTGAGACCGACGAGATTGCAATGATGCTGCCGCCCGTGTCCATGAAGGACATTGAGGCCGCAGCCGCGCGGATCGAGGCGGTGATCGGGGCCGGTGGTCATATCGTTGTCGTGGCCGACTACGATGCCGACGGCGCTACCGCCTGCGCGATCGCCGTGCGCGGTCTGCGTATGTTTGGCGCGAGCGTGTCCTTTGTCGTGCCGAACCGCTTCACCGACGGCTACGGGTTGAGTCCGTCTCTGGTCGATCGCGCACTTGCGCAGAACCCTGCATTGATCGTCACGGTCGACAACGGTATCGCGGCGATCGCCGGCGTCGATGCGGCCAACGCCCGGGGCGTCCCCGTCGTGGTCACCGATCACCATCTTGCGGGCGACGAGCTCCCGAAGGCGGCAGCCATTGTCAATCCCAACCAGCCGGGCTGTACCTTTCCCTCCAAGAATCTTGCCGGCTGCGGGGTGATGTTCTATGTCCTGATCACCCTGCGAAAGCGTTACCGCGAGCGCGGCGACGCGCGGGGGGCAGTACCGCTCAACACCCTTTTCGACATCCTGGCGCTTGGCACCGTGGCCGACGTCGTCCAGCTCGATCGTAACAACCGCCTGCTAGTGACAGCTGGCCTTGCACGCATGCACCGCGGGATGGCCTGCCCGGGGATTCGCCACCTGTTCCGTCTCAGCGGTCGAGCGTTGGAGGCGGCAGGGGCGATCGACCTCGGCTTCTATATCGGCCCCCGCATCAACGCCGCCGGGCGCATGGATGACGCCAGCGTCGGCATCCGCTGCCTGATCACCGACGATGAGGCTGAAGCAGCGGAGCTGGCCGAAGCACTCGATCAGACCAACACCCTTCGAAAAGCCGTCCAGGCCGACATCCAGGAAGAGGCCGAGGAACTGGCCGAGGGCATTGCCGCAACCGATGACTTCTCCATCGTGGTTGCGAACCCGGACTGGCATGAAGGGGTCATCGGCATCGTCGCGGGCCGGCTGAAGGAGAGGTTCAGACGGCCGGCCATCGTCTTCGCTGCTGGCGAGGAAGGGCTCCTGAAGGGCTCATGCCGCTCGATCCCGGCGCTTCACATGCGAGATGCCATCGACGCGGTCGATCGGCGCCTGCCGGGCTGCATTGAGAAGTTTGGCGGTCATGCGATGGCCGCAGGCCTGACGATCAAGGCGGCGATGTTCGACCAGTTCCGGCAGGCATTTGAGGATCAGGTGCGCGCCTCATTGAAGCCGGCGGATCTGGAGGAGGTGATCGAGCATGACGGCCCGCTCAGCGCCGAAGACCTCACGGTCGAGAACGCTGATTGGATCCGGCGTGGAGTGTGGGGACAGGGTTTCCCGGCACCGAGCTTTCTGATGCGAGCCAAGGTTCGCTCGACGCGAATATTGAAAGACAAGCACACCAAGTTCGCGCTCAACATCGACGGGCGACCGGTCGATGCGATCCTTTTCAACCAGGTGATCGAAAACGCCGAGGATCTCACCGTCCACGCCAAGCTCGAGATCAACGAGTGGAACGGCCGGCGCTCCGTTCAACTCATGCTTGAGCGGGTGATCCGCGACTGAGGCGGCTCAAAAGCTCTCGTCGGGGGCGGCCTGGCCGGTAAGGAAGGCCCGAAGGGCTGCGTCGTCGGGGTTCGCCGAGGCGAGACGGATCAGCGCTTCGACAACGTGCCTTCTGGAGGTCGACAACTGCTTGCACAGCCGGTCAAGGTCGCGACCTGACTTGGCCGACACCAGCAGATCGAGTCGTGTGCCGTTGGAGCGAAAGCTCTGAACGCGCTGGCGAGCGTTCGCCTTTCGGTCTTGCTCAGTGCTGGTCTGGCGCCGACGAGCAGGAGGGGCGTGATTGGGCATTGAGAACTCCGTGTGCGTTTCCGGAAACGAATCCAGAATCACACAGGACATCCGAACTGCAAGACTGACTGGCGCAAAAGGGCCTGAATACCGTGTTTTGTGAAGAGGTGCGTTGCTCGGCATTGGCATAACCTTGTCAGCTGAGCAAACAACCGAGCACGAGAAGCATGGAGACAGTGTGCGGCACAGCGGCCTTAGGCGCCTTTGATGGGGTGGGCGAGGGGGATGGATCGGAAGCGACAACGAAGGGCTTTGAGCTTCACTACCAGAGCCAGGTGTGCGCCGAGGAGCGCGTCCAGGGTCTCGAGGCGTTCCTGCGGTGGAACCACCCGTTACATGGGCAACTCAGGCCTGGCGAGTTCATAGACGCCTTCGAGAAGACGGGCGCCATCATTCCCATCGGGCTTTGGATCCTCGGTCAGGCCGGCCGCCAGCTTGATCTGTGGCGGGGACACGAGATCCTTGGCAATGCGTCGATCTCAATCAACGTTAGCGCCGTCCAGGTGCATGCACCCGATTTCGCATCCCGATTCGCTTCCCGAATCGAGGCCGAGGCGATTGACGCCAGTCGCTTGGTGCTTGAACTCACCGAATCCGTGCCGCTCGTGAATCTCCCCCAGATCGAGAAGCAGATTCTTCAGGTGAAGGAGATGGGTGCGAAGTTCGCCCTCGACGATGTAGGCAGTGGCTATTCCGCCCTCACGTACTTGCGCCGTCTTCCTGTCGATCAGATCAAACTCGACAAGGATTTCATCTGCGACATCGAGCGCGATGCCAAGGCGCATTCAATCGTGAATGCCGTCGTTGGGCTGGGCAAGGATCTCGGCCTTGAAGTGGTCGCCGAAGGCGTCGAGACCGAAGAGCAGTTCGGACTGCTCAAGGAGATGGGGTGCGATCTGTTTCAGGGGTACCTATTTGACGTACCCAAGCCAGCGCACGCTTGGTAATCGGGGTGCCTGCGTGAGGACACCCCGCGCGGCGCCGGCGGAATTAGGCCTTGACGAGCAGGTCGTCAGCAGATTTCCCTTCGGCAATCCACTCCGCAAACCAGGCCGGTTTGCGACCGTGGCCCGTCCACGTCTTGGCCTTGTCGGTCGGATGGCAATACTTCGGCTTTGCAGCCACTTTCTTTGCAGGCTTGGTAGCGACAGGCTTGGCTTTCACCGCCTTTGCAGCTTTGGCAGGCGAAGGCTTGTCGAGCAGTTCGTCCAGGCTCAGGCCCTCTTCAGCAGCCATCTTCTGCAGTCGCTTGAGCAGGGTTTTCTTCGAGCTCACCTCACGCTTGCTGATTTCGCTCTGCACCTTCGTCTGGAGCTTGCGAAGCTCCATGAGCGACATTTCATTGAGTTCCATCTGTTGACTCCAGTCGATTAATTGGTTCTGCGATTTCATTCTAGCGGAAATAGGACTTTCAATGCGAGTTGCAATATCGCCTGGGGCTGGCAAGGTGGGATACGACGCCGTCAAGCGGAGCAAGCCGCCCGCTCAGGCTTCTCAGGAAAAGGCGATAGCGGCAGCGCCTCCGCCACTCACCGAGGATGATGAGTTGCGGGCGAAGGACAACTGGAACGAGATGCGAAGGCTAATGCCTGAGCTTTGTGCGTTCATGGTCGAGATGGCCAAGCACCCGAACTTCGATGGCAGGCGCGTGCTCGCTAATGCCACGATCCGATCACGCAATGAAGGACAGGCAAATGCAGGCTGAAGAACTGTTCAGTGAGATACCGAGCGCCGAAACGCTCAGCCCGACCGTCGACGCCTATGATGAGTTGGTCAAGGCATACGATTTCTACAATCAACGCCTTTTCAATGGTGATCTGCCGGGGTGTCTCTTCACATTCCAGCGGAACAAGCGCCTCTTTGGCTTCTTCTCGCGAAAGCGTTTCGGCCACCGAGGCGGCCAGCAGGTCGATGAGATTGCGATGAATCCGTCGGTGTTCGCTGTCCGACCGGTGGAGGCGATTTTATCGACGTTGGTGCATGAGCAATGCCATCAGTGGCAAGCCTGTTTCGGCAAGCCCGGCCGGCGCGGCTATCACAACGCCGAGTGGGCCGACAAAATGGAAGAGGTCGGTTTGATTCCATCGAGCCATGGCCGCCCAGGTGGGAAGCGTGTCGGTGAGCACATGACGCACTACATCGACCCCAATGGCCGATTCATGGCGCTGACCAAGGAGTTGCTTGAGTCGGGCTTTGCGCTGTCCTGGTACGACCGGTTCCCGACCGCTGCGGAGTTACCAATCTATGTGGGAGGGGAAGGGGAGGACGATCTTCTCGCGGACGTCACCGGCACGGACGGCATGCCGCTCGGGGGCGAAGAGCTCAAAGGCGTGACCGAAGGCGTGGGCGGGAGCAGTGAGGGTGAGTTGCCGTCCTACCGGCCGGCATCCCCATTGAGCGCATCGCTCGCCAGCAAGGGCCTGGATGTTGTCTTGCCAGGCTCGGACGAGACGAAGAAGGGTGTCACCACGCGGGCGAAGTTCATTTGCCCGGGTTGCGCAGATGCAGCGTGGGGGAAACCCTCGCTGAACATCATCTGCGGAAAATGCAAGACGGAATTCAAGAGAGCGTCAAGTACCCAATTCCCTAAAGGGAATGGGCTTGTGAAAGCAAGCCCTGCTTGACCAGGCTCAGCGCCGCGAGGCGCTACGTTGTACGCAAGACAGAAGACCGACGTCGGAATGCTTCCTGAGTTCCGACCGCTCGAAGATGCCGTAGCAGACAAGGTGTGGGTCCTGTGGTGGTGGCAGCCACCACCTACGGCTGCGAGACTTGGATCTCTAGGGATTCATTCGCAGTGCTACGAAACGGACGGCATCGGGAAGGCATCCCGCTTTCCACCTGGCGTACGACCTTGCCGAAGGGAGCCAAGCCGTAAGGCTTGCGTAACAAGGCCCGTAAGGGCACGCGCACCGGACGCATTCCGGTTGTTGTAGAAGAGGAGATCTCGTGGCGGTTTTTGTATTGGATCGCAGTGGCAAGCCACTGATGCCGTGTAGCGAGAAGCGTGCGAGGCTGTTGCTCGCGCGGGGTCGTGCGCGCGTGCATCGTGTGCTGCCTTTTGTGATCCGACTCATCGACCGACAGGCAGACTCCTGTGCATTCCAGCCCCTGCGGCTCAAGCTCGACCCGGGCAGCAAGACTACCGGCCTTGCGCTCGTGCGTGACACCGAGCACGTCGTCACCGAAACGGGTGAGCTTGAGCGCGGTGCAGCGGTGCTCAACCTGTTCGAGCTCGTGCATCGGGGCCGTCAAATCAGCGAAGCCTTGACCGCCCGCGCCGCCATGCGTCGCCGGCGTCGTGGCAACCTGCGTTATCGCGCACCGCGGTTCCTGAATCGCACCCGGCCGGCTGGCTGGCTGGCGCCTTCTTTGCAGCATCGGGTCGTCACCACGCTCGCCTGGGTCAAGCGTCTTCGTCGCTGGGCGCCAGTGACGGCCATCAGTTCAGAGCAGGTGCGCTTTGATCTGCAAGCCCTGCAGAACCCCGAAATCTCGGGTGTGGAGTACCAGCAGGGCACGCTCTTTGGCTACGAGGTGCGCGAGTACCTGCTGGAGAAGTGGGGCCGCAAGTGCTGCTACTGTGATGCGACTGAGGTGGCGCTCAATATCGAGCATCTGCACCCCAAGGCGCGCGGCGGCTCGAATCGGGTCTCCAACCTGGCGATAGCCTGCGTGCCGTGCAATACCCGCAAGGGCGCACAGCCCCTGGACGTGTTCGTCAAGGATCCGGCGCGCCGCGCGCGGATACAGGCGCAGGCCAAGCGCCCCTTGAAGGATGCGGCTGCGGTCAATGCGACCCGCTGGGCACTGGTTGAAGCACTCAAGACGACCGGGCTGCCGGTAGAGACAGCCTCGGGCGGGCGCACGAAGTTCAATCGTAACCAGCTCGGGCTACCGAAAAAGCATGCGCTCGATGCGGTGTGCGTGGGTGCGGTGGCTGCGGTGCAGGGCTGGCAGCGGCCTACGTTGCAGGTGAAGTGCACCGGGCGGGGTAGTTATCAGCGCACCCGCTTGGATCGGTACGGCTTTCCACGCGGCTACCTGATGCGCAACAAGCGGGTGCGGGGTTTCGCAACCGGCGACCTGGTGCGCGCCGAGGTGCCAGCATCGAGCAAGAAAGCTGGGTGCCATGTGGGTCGGGTCGCGGTGCGAGCTTCAGGCAACTTCAACATTCAAACCGGCCATGCGGTGGTGCAAGGCATTTCGCACCGTCATTGCCGGATTCTTCAACGCGCAGACGGGTACGGCTATTTCAGGCTTGCCGCCCCGTCTCGCGCTTCCTCCCCCCGCTAAAGCGGAGGGGTATCCGCGCGAGGTTTTTTATGAACCCTTCCACAATCCCCATCGCGCTGCTGAACGCACTGGAGAAGTTCGTCGAGCGACGAGCGCATGCTGAAGGTCTCGCGGAGATGGACCTCCTTCGCCGCCTCGTTTCGGAAAGGGGAGGAGACCCCGAATTGCTGGACGCTGAAGATCCGGCCTCGGCATTCCCCTACCTGGTCGAGGCGATGGAGGTCTCGCTGCTCGAGCGGGCCGCGGCGAACTGGCCCGACCTCTTCCTTAAAGGCTCCTCTGAGGTCGAGGGCGAGGGTCTCGACTACCGGCTCGCGCTGCTCGACGGACTATCCCGCCTGATGCCGGGTGAGGTAGGTATGGAGTTGGGCCTCGTGCACCGCTTCCTACAGGCGAGCGCATCTCAGGACGCATAGCATTCACGCGGTCCCCATTGCAAACCCGTTCGCATGCGGTAATCTGGAACTCAGATCACGCAAGGACGCGTGCATAACCAGATCGACCCGAAGGAAATTGAAGTGAAGACCAGCTACAAACGCTCCTTGATGCTCATCGCAACCTCCCTGCTGCTTGCCGCCTGCGGACAGAAGGACTCCAGTGACCCGTTCGTCAAGAATGCGCCCGAAGAGGAAGTCCCTGCTCGGAAGTTTGTAACGATGACCATCTCGGGCGACTACAGTGGCCTTTACAGGTCATTCGGCAGCCAGGGCAGCAAGATGAGTGAAGGCGATTACATCGCCTGGGTAGAGTTTGCTTTTGGTCAGTACCATGAACTCGCTAAAAAGTGCGGCGGCCTTGAAGCAATCGAAGTCTTTGAGAAGACGGAGCGCAAACCTGGGGCGCACTATCGGCTGATATACCGTATGTACATGAACGACAAGGTGGCGGCCGAGTGCAAGCCGAAGAACTTCATGCCCCTGCATGCCATCAAGACGGACAAGGGCTGGGACGTCAGGGGCGAGTAGGCTGACTTTGCACCGCGCCGCGGGGTTGCAGCGAATGCACCGTACCGCCGCGTACCGGCCGGCCCTGTCCGGCCCCTTGGCTTCGAAGGGCCGCGCCTGAGGGGTCGGTGAGTACGATCCGTGTTGGTCGTCCGAACTGCTTGGCCAGTTCGACCAGGCGATCGATGCTGGCCTCGCCCTGCGAGAACACCACTAAGTGTGTCGCCGCCCGCAGCAGGCTCTGATAGTGCCGGTCCTGCTCGGTGCGGCTTCCGCGGCCGCGCATGAAGAAGTGCCTAACAGGCAAGCACTGTTCGATCGCCCATCGCTCAACGATCTCTTCGGCGCCCTTGTTACCGCCCACCAGCATCACGTCCGGTGTGAGGTTCGCGAAGAACCCCTCGAGCTTGGTCTTGAGCAGGAACTCGTTGCTGAATCCCCGCCCGCCGGTAACTGCGACTCGCACTGTCTGGCCGTTGAGCTTTCGCCGTGCTGCATGCACAAGCTCGGCAAACCCACCGCCGGCGTTCTGTCCTGAAGGGGGCGCCCAATAGGAGTCCCGGTAGGGGTATTCAACCGTGGCGTCGTCGGCTAACTGGCGCAGCGCGAAGCCCAGTCGCGGGTGCTCACGAAGCTGCATCCAGAGGGCTGCGTTCATGATCCTTTCGTGGCATTGCGCCCAGTCCGGTCGGGACTTCTCCGCGTGTTTGAGGGCCAGCTTGCGTGCTTCCTTTGCGGTAGGGATGCCAATGATCTCCGCGCGAAGATCCTCGTCCGATCCGCGAAACCGTTCTGACTGGTAGAAGTGCTCGAGGCTCGGGTGTAGCACAGGCCTGTTTCGACCGAACCCATAGCCTGGATCTGCCTCCCGGTAGCCGGGAAACGGCAGGATGGCGTCAACCCGGATGCTCACGACAGCGCCTCCGTGATTCTGGCTTGGAGTTGCCGCACATCGAGCCCCACAGGGTTGATCGGCTCCCCCACCTCAACCGATACGGTTGGCAACCAGGTCCGCCGTCGACCCTTCACCTTGCCAAAGACACTTCGCTCGAGGCCTCGAATCCGCACCGGCAGGATCACTCGCCCCGATCGCATGGCTGCGATGGCCGCGCCCGGTTGCAGCGGCGCCAGCAGTCCGTCTCGTGTGATCCCTCCTTCCGGGAACACCATCGCGCCCTGGCCGGCATGCAGCGCGCGCAGGATGTCGCGCATCCCGAACGGCGAGGTGGGATCGACGGGCACGTACCGGCCCAGGCCACAACGAACGAGCACATCAAGGGCCCGGTGCCAGACAGGATGCTTGGCAAATTCCGCGGTCACGGCGTAGGTCAGTGCGTGGGGTGAAACGCACGCGAGCAGAGGCCCATCGATATAGGAGACGTGGTTGGCGACGACAAGGGCGCTCGGGTGCGCTTCCCATCGATGGACGTTGGTCACCTGGAGCCTGAGCGCTCGACGCGCGAGCCAGCGCAAACAGCGTTCGCCAAGACGTGCATGAATGGCAGTTGAGAGAGTGAGTTGGTGTCCGGACATGAGTGCCTTCGTCATGAGGAGCAACTTGCATCATCACACGAACCCGCAAGGTGTCTATCGGCATAAAACAGGCCATTCCACGTGTTATCGGCCGGATTGACAGCGCGGGGATCTCGCCGGTATCGTTCGAGGACTTTCTCGGCCGTTGTGGTCGAAAAGCGCCGACATTGCGTCGGCATCCGGTCGGCACTGCCGACTGAGCTGGGGTCTGCCTAGCCTTTCAATGGTGCGCAATGCACCGCCTTCCTTGACCTTCGGGGCACTCCTTGCCCTGCGGGCGTGGTGTGTCCCGGTTTTGTCGGAGACCACCATGAAGAAGTTTTTCCATACCTCTCCCAATAGCTGGGACCGCGCGATCGGTTTGGGTTGTGCGTTCTTGCTGGTCGCAGGCGTCTTGTTCGACGTCTTCGCCCGGTAGGAGCCCACCATGCAGCTTGATCTCTTCGCCCCGACTGAGACTGCGTTCTTTGCGGTTGAGGTTGGCGCCGAGGTCGGCGCACGTCGCTGGCCCTGGGTCAGTAGATCCCCCGATCAGTGGCTTCAACCTGTTCGGGGAACCGTCATCTCCCGTCGTGACGACCGCATCTGGGTCGGAAGCGTTCTCGGGCAGTCTCCATCGCAAGAGGAGATTGACCGGTACCTGGCAGCCCGTGGTGACCGGCTGAAAGGCTCAATCCCGGTGATATGGGATTTCGGGCCGATCGGTGGCGGCATGGCGGCAATGTGGGAGTCAGTCGCAGACCTTCGGCCGTACTCGGAGGATCTGGCCGATTGGCAGCTTGAAAGGGCAAAGGCCCTTGAGGAGCGAGTCAGTGGATGAAGTGAAGCGCTGCGGCAACTGCCGCAAGCATGTATCGCCAGCATCAAACGATCTGATGTGCGGCACGGGTTTCGTGTTGTGCCCTGATCAGCCGAAGTGGCGGTACCTGTCCCCGCATCGGTTCTCGTGCGACCAGCACGCACCGATGTTTCAAGGCGAAGTGCTCGATATCGCCGATCTTTTTTAATCAACCCCGATTGGGGGCCTCGCGACGCATCCTGTGTTGCGCGGGAACTTGGAGAAAACCATGAACGTCATCTCGACACTCTTTGGGCTGCTCTATCAACTCGCCAACCGTCTGTACGACGGAGTGAGTGGCATCAGCCATCGCGTCTGGCAGGAAAGGACGTGGATCGGTGACGTGCGTCTGTGCGGCTATGGCCGCATCGGCGTTGCAGAACTGCGGGATCCTTCGGGAGCGGCCCGCTACAAGGTCCTACGTGCAGAGAGCATGCAGGACTATCGCGAGCAGGTGGATCTGCTCCGTATGGAGGGTTGGATCGATTGGGCCGGCAAGGCTGAGTCGATCGAACTCATCGCGGCGGTCCGGCGAGCGGGTGAGATGCGCCTTCACTTCCAGAAGAATGGGGCGGTGCAGAGCGATCTCGATGCCTTCATCGGGGTCCAGCTCGCGGAGCAACGGCGGCGTCACGACACTGCTGTTAGCGAGGGTCCGATCCTCGACGCGGCGGTTGCAATGAACGGGTGAATCACTTCACCCGCTTCAGGTGTTGGGGACTGCGAGCAGCTTCACGCTCGTAGTCCTCGACAACCGCCTGAATGTTGGTGAACAAATCCACCAGCTTCTTGGGCGGCTCCGACGGATCGTTGCTATGGACAACCAGTCCAGATTCGTGAGTCTTGGGAGGTTCTCCCGTGGCCGCGATCTTGTCGCGATCCCGATTCATCCAAATGGGCATGTTGATCTCCTGGTAAGGGGTATGGCGCATCTGGCCTTATCTCATTTCTACCACGGGGATCACCCCTGTCAATCATCTATCCCGCGCGGGAATCCTTCTCCGCGGTGGAGGGGGTCTCTGCGCAACAACTTGGAGACTTACCATGACGATGAACCGACGACTCCCGCAAGGCATGCGAGTCAAGTATCACACCGGTGACGGCGTGATGCAGGAAGGCACCGTGCTCAAGGCCGATGGCCTCGGGTATTCGATCCTCCCACTGGACGGTCGGCGAATCCTCGTCCCCGCACAGAACGTGCGCGGGTCGATGTCACGCTGATCCAGAAGGGCTTCACCCAACCTCAGCCACCAGGTTGGCTGCGGGGGAGGTGTTTGACGTACGGATAGCGCCTCCCTAGACTCAGTTCAGGAGCATGTATTGGCAGACTTTCTTAGCGAAAGGTTTGGCAAGAATGTGTGGGTAACGAACCACGCTCGGGAAAGCATGCTGCGCCGAAACGTAGATATGGCTACCCTGCTGCAGGTCATCGAAAACGGGGCAATCAAACGCCGCGACGAGATGAATCTGTGGGTGTTCATGCACATTCAAGAGAGAGACGACAACTTGGTGTGTGCTGCGGTGGTCGAACAGACCGCCGTGGTCATCAAGACCGTCATGATCAACTGGGAGCTGGAGGGCGAGCCGTGAGAATCAAGTACGATGAACTGGACGACATCCTCCACATCGAGTTCTCAAACGAACCCATCATCAAGGATGTTTCCCATGGCTGGAACGTCAACATCGGTTATACGGCGACGGGAATCGCGGAAATCACGATTCTGAATGCCAAGGCTGATGGTTACTGGCCACTGGAGAACGCCAAGGATCTGTTGCCTCTGGCGGCATAGCTTTTCATTTAAACGGCGTCTTAGGCGCGGTTTCAACCCCGTGGGGCACCTTCCCACGGGGATGGTGTTTCCGCACTCATTCTGGAGAAACACCATGCAAAAGATCGTCTTCACCCTGCTCACCCTCATCGCACTGGGTTCGTCCTCCGCCTTCGCGCAGTTCGGCTCTGGCGGCTACTGGGGCGGAAGCTCCGGTGGCTACTGGAGCAACAACACCGGCGGATCGGTCACCTACCGTGGGTCGGACTACGGCACGGCGGACGCGCGTAGCGTCCAGCAGGTCGTCACGGGCCGCGTCGAGGATATGCGCGTCGTGACGATCAGCACCCGTGGCCAAGCGTCCCAGTACATCGGGGCGGGTCTCGGCGGCGCTGTGGGTGCCATTGCTGCCCGAAAGGTCGGCAATGGCAGCGGCAAGCAAATCGCTTCGTTGGTCGGTGGCGCCCTGGGCGCGCTGGCCGGTCAGGCGATCGGTGAGCACGTCGGTCGTGAAGAGCGTCAGGCGTTGGAGATCATCGTTGCTCTCGACCGAGGCAACGTGATCGCCGTCACCCAAGAGATCGATCAGGATGCGGCGTCGCTGCGTCCTGGCGATCGCGTTCGTCTTGTCAGCGGCTCGGTGACCCGAGTCGTGAAGATGGGGCGTCTGATGTGACAGGCAAACCCGAGTCCCTTCCGGGGCTCGGGCCCTTGCCCAATGAGGGCTATTCCGAAAACGCCAGCACGTTTCCGGAAACGTCTTCTCGGCCTTTGGCCAAAGCGGTAGCTGGACCAGACCGGGCATCTTGCCGAACCCAGCATTCCACAACCCACCGCGGGGCACCTGTCCCCCTGGGCATGGTGCTTTTCCGCAACGACCAAGGAGAACCACCATGAGCAACAACAAGATCTTTCCGGCGCGTCGCGTCTTCCCGGTGATCGAGCAGATCCGCGCGCTGTACCGCGAGGCTGCCGAGGTGCCGGGCGCTGAGGAGCAGGTCGTCGTCGATAAGGCCACTCTTGAGGTGCTTTATGCGGCCGCCCTGGAGCTTGAGCGAAACACGCCGACGCTCGTCGTCGGTTTGCACACGCACGATTCGGGAGTCTCCCCGTACGTGTTCGCTGTCGACCCCTTCATTCCTTTTGGTCAGGACGACTTCCAGGAGTATCTGGAGGAAACGTTCGAGCCGTGGAAGGACGAGTATCTCGATGTCGAAACGAACATCGACGCGATCGAGATCCGCGCATTGGATGCACACCAGAGCACTGCGGCTGAACCGGCCTCAGTCGTGCATGCATTGCAGGCGCGTGGTGCCATCGAGGTCAAGGAAGACGCAGACCAGGCTGGACGGTTCTGCTACTTCCTTCGCGGGGAAGGTTCCGAGATCTCGTACGACGATCCTTCCGAGGCCCGAAGTGCAGCCCTTTCGGCAGCGCTTGCCCATGTCCGGGAGCACCAGGACATCGGCGCTGTCGCTTGGGGTTCGATGAGTGAGCAGCAAAAGCGCGAAGCCATCGAGGCGACCTTCGGCGAGGATGAGGAAGAGCAGCAAGCCCAGCGATTTCTCAATCACTATAAGTGCCCCAACTGCAGCAGTGAGTGGAGCGATGAGTGGGAGTGCCAGGTGGACGATGAATGCGGCGAGTGTGGCACGCGGAACGTCTCTCCGTATGCAAGCGAAGACGCTTGAGGAGAGAGCCATGAAGGCCATCGTCGAGTTTGGAATCCCCAAAGCGGCATTGCAAGGCGACGCACCCTGCGGCATCAGCGCAAGCCCCGGGATCATCTTCCCCAGTGCGCGCCAGGCGGCGAAGGCCGCGGCTCAGATCGCGTTCGTGCTTTTTCGTCGCAACAAGGGCGTGATGCCCGGAACCTGGAAGGCACTGGTTCCATCGGCAGACAAGCCACGTGTGACCTGGTGGTCGCACGACCAGTCCGCATGGGTCACCGTGTCGCTTCTGGACGGCAAGGATCGGGGTTCGTTCGCGGGCACCGTTAAGTAGCTCACCAATGATCGCGTAGCGACTAGACCCGGCCAATCCCCGAAAGGGGGTGGCCGGGTTTATCTTTTCCGCGTGTAAAAGTGCCTGAAACCCGTGTTTTGCGAGGCTTGAAGGTTCGCCAAGCTCCGGTATAAATGGCGTTGCTGGCAAGTTGCCTGTCAATAAACGGAGAGTGTCTATGAATCGTGAAGAGCTGATCGAAGCAGTTGCGGCCGATGCTGGCCTGAGCAAGACCGCAGCCAAGGCCGCTGTGGTCTCGGTTATCGAGAACATCCAAAAAGCAGTGGCCAATGGCGACAAGGTGGCCCTGGTCGGCTTCGGCACCTTCGAAGCCCTCAAGACCCCCGAGCGTCAGGGCCGTAACCCGCAGACTGGTCAGCCCGTCACGATCGCCGCCGGCGTTCGTCCCAAGTTCACCGCGGGCAAGGGTTTCAAGGACGCTGTGTCCCGCTGAGCGTCGAAGTGGCGGACGCGACCGGCTTGGCACGTCCGCCAAATGCCCATAGAATCTCCAATCAAAGCCGCTCGCTAGAGCGCCGGTAGCTGGATAAAACCGGGCCATTGGCCAAACCCAGCCCATCAACTGCAGCACCTGTCCCGCATTTGCTCGAAGGAGCACAAGGCTAGTTGCCTCGCCAGGAGGCTACCCCTGTGCGCTTTCGTGCGCCGCCAGCGTTCTTTGTGTGTCCATTGCGGACCACGACGACAGGAGCTGACCTTCATCAGCATTTCAACCTTCGGGGGCACTTGTCCCTCGGGGCATGGTGTCTCCCGGCATACCTTGGAGATTCACCATGTGCGCACTCGTCATGAAATCCGACTCCGTCGTTCTCCCGAAGGCCCGTAACTGGGGCTTGATCGACCAGCTCCGCTGGAAGGTCGAATGCCTCTTCCAGCGTGTTCGGGGGGAAGTGTGATCGGAAGCTGCATCTTGCAACGAAGGGGAAGTGACGTAGTCTTGTTCTCGAAGGAGGTGATGGCCATGCCGACACTGAAGATCGAGTACCCGGACTACGACGCAACCCCAGACCACATCGCCGCGCTTGCGAAGGAACACGGGATTACGCCCGAAGACCTGATCAAGCGCGCGATCAACGCGTACCTCGGGGACTACGGATTGAAGGATCCGCCCGAGGGGTTCAAGCCGAAGACGCTCACCGAGGTCTTCGTCGCGACCGGAGTCTACAAACCAACAGACTAAGCCCTGAGCAATCGGGGCGAGGAGCAATCGTGAACGATCTCTTCGCCCCGTTCCCTGGGGCCATTGTCATGGCCTGGATGCCGGAATCCGAGCACGCTTGCGCGCCCGGTCCGAAGTTCAGACCTGTACTGCTGCTGGCAGAGAATCGTCGCCCCGATGGAACCCTTGAGGTTCTGGTGGCCTACGGTACGAGCCAGCAGACAAGCCGCAACGCGCCAGGTGAGTTCACCGTCCGGTGCCAGGATGCGGCGTTCCTCGCCAAGGACACCAGGTTCTGCTTGAACAAGCGGATGTGGTTGCCCGTGACGCAGGAGTATTTCCAACGAGACGGCAAGACGCAGGTGCTCGGTTCTCTGCCCGCCAAGTCGTTGCGTGGCGCAGCAAGGGCCGCCCAAGAAGTCGGACTCGCTTAAAACGTGGCGCCCAGGCGCCTCGACCACCCGCAGGGGGCCTGTCCCTCTGCGGGCGGGTTCTCCTGCATCAACCAGGAGAAAATCATGCATCACAATCCCATTGTCACGAAGAACGAAGACGGTCGCCCACAAGTGGCCATCGTCGTTAATGAGCTCAACATCACCAATCCGCTCATCTCGGAGTGTGGTCGATTCGAAGTCGACCCCGTGGAGACCTACGGCATTAGCCTTGCGCTGGCCACCGCGCTGGCACACCTGAACGAGACGCTGGTTGCAGAAGGCATTGCGGTTTCGCCGATGAAGTCCGAGCTGGGGCTACTGCGGGCCGAAGCCGCCAAGGGCAATGATGCCCAGCGGCGCTACGCCAGCCACGATTTCAGCACATGTCCGATGTGCGGCTGCGCTGATCCGCAGGGTGGCAGTATCGAAGTGGATGGCCAAACGGCAACCCAGGAGGTGACCTGCCCCGAGTGTGGCGCTGCCTGGAACGATCTCTACCGTCTCGTTGGCTTCGAGGTGGTGGAGGAGGGCAACTCGCACCTGGCGGCAATCGGTCGGCTGCGCGAGAAGCTCGAGACGCTCGACAAGGCGGCGTTCTCACTCCAGGAGGCGATCGGGAGTCTGGGTACTCAGCCTGAGATGGAAGCTGCGCTTGGCGCTCTGAACGCAAAGCGCATGGGTATCCAGGATGAACTGGTCGCTCTCGGAGAAGCGCTTCCGGGCAATGCACGCTACGCAACGGCGATCATCGGCGACGCGCCGCAGATCTACGACGCGATCGAGATTCATGGTGTGCGTGTGGTGGACCGTGACCCCAGCACGGGTAAGACCGAGATCGAGGTCGATGACGTCAATCCGGTCTTCTGGTCGGTGTATCTGCACCGGAAAGAAGGTGGGGTCGAGTGTGTGGGTGATTTCGCCACACGCCCGCTCGCCGACGCCTACGCCCAGGAGCTGAGTCAGACCTACGGCTACCGGATCGTCTGACCACAACAAATCCGCCCGAGGGGAACCGTCCCTCGTGGCGGTCCCAAGGGCTTCACATAGGAAGCACCATGGAAGAGAGAATCGAAAATGCGGCCGCAGCCGCTCAGGAAGCCTTCTGGGCGTCGATTGCGGCTGCTTTCCCGGAGGTGAGGTCGGGCGACTTCCCGCCCGATGCCCACATGGCGTTCGAACGAGCATGCATCGACGCCACTACGACCTGGGTTGAGGGCAACATGCCTCAGCAGCAGGTGCTAGACCAAGGGTGATTTGAAAGCCCCGGCCGAAACAAGGTCGGGGCTTTCTCGTTTACCGCGATGGGAGTGCAGATGCCCCGTGACCCTCACCAGCCGAGTTCTTTGGCAAGCTCCTCAACGCTGGAAATGGGGGCGACGCCGTAGGCATCCCGAAGTCGGTTGTAGAGCCTGAGAAGGAAATCGTGCTGGGTGTTGGTGTCCCAGCTACGACTGACGTGCTCGATGTACATCTCGGACTCGATAGCCTTCTTCTGTTCACAGGATGAGTCTGTCCAATAGGTATCTCCTACGCCGACAACACCAGCCTCAACCCTTATGGGAGGGCGAGCCTCACAGTGCTCAAAGAACGATATGCACCCTTTGAGATACTTCGCCCATTCGTACATCATAGTCGCGCGAGATATTCCGTTCCTCCCAGGTCTCGCGCTTGGGCCGGCAACCGCTCCGTTAAAGCCCCAGATTTCTCCTGTCCTCTTGAACCATTGCGAAACGCCGATGAGGGTGCGTTCCTCGTGGTTGAGTATTCCCACCTGAACGAAGCCTTCCTTGTTCACCCCGTAGTTACCATTACGCCAAGGTCCAAGAGCAAACATTTCTTGAGCACGCCGGAGAATGACAATTGAAGACTCAGACGATGTCCATTCTGCTGGTACAAGTCGCATGTAGTATCGAGCACCGTCTTCGATCACCCATTCACTCTCTCCGGTGGGGCTCATTTCGTCTTGGTGTCGGATCTGCGCTCCCGGTTCAAGCCAGGTTGAGCGATCGCCAGGTCGTGCCGGATGCAAGTTGAACGGGGTAGCTGCTGTCCGCTGCTGCACGGCTGCCCCAAGATTGCGGCGTAGCGCGACAGTGAGGTCCCGTGTGAGTTTGGCCAGCTCGATCTTCCGCTGCTCTCGAGTCGCTCCATCCGGGAGGTTGTAGGTAATCGGTCCTCGGCGATGTCTCAAGTCGAACGGAAGATGCTCCGGTCTGTACTCGAAGGCCTCGTTTGCAACTAGGATGATGCGTTCTGCGCCCCGAGACGTCAGGGCATGACCCAGTTCGATCATCACGTTCGGATTCGGCAGGTGTTTCCCAGACGCCGTTTTCCCTACGAACGTGATGTCGGCCACGAAGACCTGGGCCTCCTCGATCTTTCTGAAAATGGTTGCGACGATCTCCACCAGACCCGCTTCGCCCTTCGTGTCATGGTCGAGCTCGGGGCGGTCAGCTTCGGAGAGGTCCAGCTCGTCAGAGACTGCAGCGAGAGCATCGTTAAGAGCGGCCTTGACGAAATCTTTGTTCAGCTTGGCGAGCGTGTCGCTCTGCCAGGACCAGAAGACCTTCATGTGTTGAGTCATACGCAGAAAACCAGTTCGAGTAGTGGGTGAGTGTGGCGGCTTGTGCGCGCACCATACGGCATGCATAATTGTGCCACGGCACTTGGCAGGTGCCGGGCACCCGTCTCACCGAAGCTGTTGACAGCACTGCCTTCAAGGTTTCAGCCTTCATGAGTGACCCTTTGGCTCTGTTGGCGGTAGACGGGTGACGTCAGGATATGGGCCGGGAACCTGACATGAACGGCAAAGAAATCCGTCCGACGACGATCGTCGGTATCAAGCGCCTCGCTAAATCCATCCGTAATTCCACTGGCTGTTGCCACCAGCATGCGCTGGATCTTGCCTCGAGGCAGGCGAGCTTCACGAACTATCGCAACGCCAGATCCATCCTTGGCTCGCGGTCCCATGGCGTTGCCAGTCAGGGGACAACGATCTTCCTGACCGCATATTGGCGCGAGCGAAACAGCATCGACGAGGGACGTGAAACCTTCCACCTGAACCTTGGGTGCTCGTGGCAGGCCTTGATCGGCTCTCGCGAGCTTCATCGTTCATTCGCATTGGACAAGTTCCGCGGTCGTGCCGCTGATCACTTGGTGAGCAAGACGCTGTATCGGAGCCAGGCGAGTGCCCGACGGGCCTTGTGTTCTGCGGCTCGGGAGCTTCAGTTCATGGCGATTACGAAGCTTCGACCGGCGTCAGCTCGTAATTTTGCCCAGCCTTGGCCTAGCGAACGTCTTCCCGGCGCGGATCACATGACTTCGTGGGCTGACCCCCAGTCTGGTCTTGAGCTGAGGGTTGATGAACCCTATGCGGCTGCACTGGATGAAGACAAACTGGCGCGGCGGGCTGAATGGGCTGCCAAGCATGGATATCGCATCCTGCGCGCCTCATGGCAAGGAATGTATGCACCTGATATCGGTAGCGTGATGTTCCTTGTCGTGCATGATTCGTTGGCTTCACGGGCCGACGGGATGCTCAAGGCTTTGGACAAGGCCCCGGCGCCCGTTGTTGAAGCGCAATGGCAGGGCGAATCCGCGACTTACAGGCCTTCATTCCGCTCGTCGCTTGAGATCCAGCAAGGGTTGAAGGCCACCGTGCCTCTTGATCCCCTGCTGTGCAGGGCGACCGCGTCGACTGTCGTGACCGGCTTTGGCACGGACAAGACCCGTCGGAAGCCGAACGGCAAAATGCCGGTGGAGGTCCATGAGGAGATTGGTGCGCTGCTGAAGGCGGGGATCGGGCGTTGCGCCGACCGCGCCGGAGTGAGTTCCCGTCTGGACAGGGTGCGCAGCAAACTCGACAACTGGCTGGAGCATGAATACTCAAGGGATGAGCTCGACAGCTCCCGGTTCTTCGACGTCTATTACCACGGAGATCGGCCTAAGCCCTTTGGGAAGCGGCTTCAGGATAGTGAGCGGTTGAGCCTCCTCAATGATGTCGATCAGGTCGAGAGAACGCTCAAGCGTCACTATCCTGACTGTGCGCCTCTCCGCGAGTTAATCCGTCAGCTTCACGCGGCGCGTAAGTCCATCACCGGTTGGCCGTCCGAAAGGCAATAACCCTCGTGCCGGGCAAAACGCGGCGCCAGGCGGTGGCGCCGCGCACCTACATCCTCCGCAAAACACCGGTTTAGCCCTGTTTTACGAGGAAGAGTCGTTGGCCAAGGGCGGGCAGAATCGCCCACCATGGATCGACGACAAGCACTGACTGCACTCCTTGGCGCCGGCGCCCTTGCGCTGCAGCCGGCGATGTCGCATGCGGCGGCAGGCGACTGGCGTCAGGGCCTGCTGCTTCGGGACCGGTTCATCCACCTGAAGCGCCCACAGTCCAAGGAAGAAATCGAGGTCTGCTACTGGCGCCACGGACTGGGTTGGGATGTGAAGGGGTACCTCGCGGCATGCCATCTCATGAGGGATGTGAAGTTCGATCGCCAGCACCAGATCGACCCGGTGCTGCTCGACACCCTCTACATCATGCAGCACTGGCTCAAGGCATACGGCTTGCCGCACGAGATCCAGATCCTGTCCGGTTACCGAACACCCGAGCACAACGCCAAGCTCGAAGGCGCAGCAAAGAACTCGATGCACCTGCAGGGGCGTGCAGCCGACGTTCACATCCCTGGCATGGCGCCAGGGGTGCTCTCGAACATGGCCAAGATGATCGGTATCGGCGGGGTGGGTTTGTATCAGGACCGCGGATTCATCCACGTCGACACTGGCCCGGTCAGGGCATGGCAAAGCAAAAAAAGGAAAGGTTAATGCGGCAGAGAACGACGGTGAGCCGGCGTGTGGTGTTCGTGACGAAGAAGGGGGCGCCATCAATGGGTGGCGGACAGGCACAAGCAGAAGGTAGGACTTCCCGTTCGTGCCGGTACAGCCGCATGAACCCGGTAAGCATGGAGGTGGTGTGCTCGGAGAAGGGCAACGTTCCATGCAGACCCGAAGGGTGCACCATCTTCAAGCCGCGCTAGGCGTCTTGCCGTCCGCATAGCCATCGGGTAAGTTCATCTGCATGCTGGACTCATGATTCGAGGGTCGGATGTGCAACGCATGGAACCACCCGCCTGGCTGCAGGTGCGGTTGGGGTGGGGCGGGCTATAGCGGCCACCCCCCCGGAGGCTTTCGCGGAAACGGGCTAGCGCAGAGCTACGGCTTTGGCGAGTACCGCTCCTTCTGGTACGCGCCAATTTCTGGCAGATCCAGCTACACCAACCCCAATGCCCATTGCCCGGTATGCGGTGCGGCGGTCTTTTACTACCAGTCCGAGTACGGCGGCCGCGTCTTCTTCGACGAACTCGGCCCGCCCTGGCCAAAACATCCGTGCACAGATCACGGATCATCGTCCGCATCGCGGGCGCCGGCCTTCAGCGCCCACGGAGGTAGGGCCGCCACCGCTGCGCGGACGAACACGTCTGGCTCTGCCGGGCACGGTGGCTTCGGATGGCAGAAAGAGGGCTGGGAGCCGCTCGTTGGTGTGACCCTGCACAAGCTCGAAGAGCGGGGCGTGACCATCATGCAAGTCAGTGGGCAGGCCTGGGGCCGAGGCCTTCGGGTTTTCGCACCCCACGACCACCTGAACCCGCGCGCACCATGGCTCGTCCGCAAGCGCGATGAAAGCAGCTTCGAGTTCAGCACGATCGTGAGATCAACGACGGGCGTACGAGATCTCATCGAGATTCAGTTGCCCAGCTTCCCGACGGCGTATTTGGCCTTCACGTACGCGCGAAAGCACCACTTCGGCACGGGTGTTTTCGGCAGCATGCCGGCCGATGCGCACTCGCATTCGAAGGTGAAGGCGAAGATGAGGGGGATCTTCCGCGAAGAAGAGGCGCGCGCCAAGGAGATCGAACGCAAGATCGTGCATCACATCGCCGTAGAGCTGAAACGCAAGTATCGGGTCTTCCGACTCCAGCTGCCTCTGGCTGACGGCATTGAGCACGAGATCGCAGCGGAGAACTCTTCGTGGTCCATGGCCCATATCGCTGCGGCAGTGCGCCAACACCGATCGTCGCAGGTATACCTTGCCGCCTGCCGTAACGAGCGGGCGCGCTACAAGCTCAACGGGAACCCTGCACACTAGCCCGGTGCGCGTTCGCTGGACACCGACCGCGCCTGGCGGCACAATTCGAAGACATCAGCCTTTTGGCCGCACCGGTAGCTGGATCAAACCGGGCTCTCCCGAGCCGAACCCAGCCTTCAATGTCCGCTCAGGACAACCACAACCCCGTGGGGATTCCATCCCCTCGCAGGGCTGGTGTCTCCACTTTTTCCTGGAGACACCCATGAACAGCAAGAAACATCGCAAGTACCTCGAGACGGCCAAGTCTCTGCCTTCGTACTGCATCTACCCCGACGATTATCACTACTCGGATGCATGGGCTGACAAGCTCATCGCTGGTTGGATCGCGCTAAAGCGCGTGCAAGTCGAGAGTAAGTGGGACAACACCCGATTCCGTGACGCCCTGATCGATCTCGTGATCGAACTCAGCGGCGGATGGGAAGCCGAGTTCCTGGAGGCGGCACGCCAGGAAGGGATGAGCTTCGATTGCGTCTCGTACGAGGTGCAAGAGCAGATGCACCAGGCCTACATCCAGGCCAACCGCGAACGCGCCTTCGATCTCATCCCCAGCAGCCTGCATGGCGAGCTGTGCTGGGTGCCGGGTTGGAACGGCGTCAATCTGGACGAGCTGATGGACGAGTTCGGTCAGCGCAGCAGCCGCTCCAAGTCGAACTATCTCGAGGACGTGCAGCCCGGCCGATGGCTGGTCGAACTCCTCAAGCTCGGAAACTGCTCGAGCGAGGCACTGCGCGGTTACTGCAAGGAGCAAGGGGCCAACGGCCTCATCTTCGTGCAGGAGACGGCGGATCTGCGCTGGAAGGTCGAGGCTGATCCGCTTCGGCCGGCAGTGCTCACGCCCGAGCAGGTGGTGGCGATCATCGAGAACGGCTACCAGTGGGCCGTCCCGATGGCGCACGCACAGATCAACGTGCGAGCGCTTTTCGAGCACGACTGCACCAAGCCGATGTTCTGGAGTACCGACGGCGGCAAGGTGCACATTGGTCTGCACGATGGTGTGCTCAACGGCGCAGGGTACATGGACGCCTACGATGGTTACCTGGTGATCCCCCCCAACGCGACGGGCTTTGCCGGTGAAGCGCGCTGGAACTGGAGCATCAACAAGGTCTACGGCATCGTGAAGTCCTACTTCAAGGTGACGCCCATCGAGGTGACGACGATCGACACGATCGCCGTCGCCGCGTAAGCCGAACCAATGGCAGCAGCCCACTCTGTCCGACAAGGACGGGGTGGGTTGGCTTCCTAAGCTGAGTCGGCTGTGGATTGTGCAATCCAGACACAATCCCGAGTCGATTTGTTGGTCGCTTCGACCGCAACGGTAGCTGGTACCACCGGGCTCAGATGAGCCAAAGCCAGCCTCATGTCCGCGTAGGACAATCACAACCCGCACGGGGCCTCCACCGCCCCGTTACGGGCATGGCGGCCCCGGTTGACTTGGAGACCACCATGCAACTCACTCAAGAGCAGATGTTCTATACGGCCTCGCGCCAGATCGCCGAGACGAATCTCCAGTTCCTGGAGTTCGTCAAGGAAGGCCTGACCCGCGAGGAGCTGGCCCGCAACATCGAGCGTCGGCCGCAACTCTGGTCGCGCTTCGAGAGCTGGCTCGACAAGCTCCCGTCCAAGGACGCTGTGAAACCGGCGAAGCTGCAGTTCGTCTGCACGTACCGCGGTTGTGCCTCCTATGAGGTGCAAAGCGGGCCGATGAAGGACAAGCGCATTCGTGTGCGTTACCTCAAGCCCGAGTTCTATGTCCGAGACTGGAACGGGGGCTACGGCTGGAATCTCAGCCAGGAGGAGTACGAGCGCGACATCGTTGCCGCCTCGGGTATCGCCGATTACATCGGCCAGCCTGTGACGGCTGACGTGCTGGCCGCGCTGAACAAGGAGCGCATCGACGAAGGCATCACCGAGTCGTGCTATCCGAACGAGTACCGCACGGCGAGATATGTCGTCGGTACCGGCTGGGTCGATCAGGCCCCGCCGCTGACGTATTGAAACGAGAGGAGATTCAGGTGTTAGAAATCGCCACCCACGATCCCGAAGTCCAGGCGGCCATCATCACGGCGCTCGGCTCCGTGGTTGCAACCGTGATCGCGGCAATCTGCGCCGCCTTCATCGGGCAGCGCCTCACCAGCCGCAAGAAACTTGCGGAAGACCTCGAGACGGCACGCTCGGACATCAAGTTCCTGCTTGCCGTCGAGAAGGAGCACTGCCAGATGCACCGAGAGCACGCATCCGAGTCGTTCAAGATTCGTGTTCGCGAGCGCGCTCGCATTCAAGGCTTCACCTGGTCCGGAAAGAACACCCTCCAGTCCAGGTAAGCACATCAACCCCATCGAAGGGCTCATCGCGCCCTTCGGGGAGGTGAGCCCTTCAAACGCGAAGGAGCAATCATGAAGCAACCCGAAATCATCGTCCTCACGCTCACCAACGGCGACACCGCGCTCTACGTCAACAAGGACGCGGTGCTCACGCTGGAAGCCGACGAAGAGGGCAAGGATCCGGCCGTGGTCGGACACTACGTGGCCAAGGCCCTCGACGTGCCCTACCAGAAACTCTGGATGGAAACGCCCGAGGATCCCGAGTGGTCATGGGATGACGCCTACTCGCTCATCCCGAGCCGCGCCCGGCCCGCCTGAACAATCAGCATCCAAACCCCTGGGGGATCACTTCCCCTCGGGGCGTGGTTCCCCTATTCACCGGAGAACCACGATGGACCTCTTTGTACCCGCGGAAATCCGTAAGGTCGTTCCGCTCGAGCAGCGCATCGATGAAGCCGTTGATGCGCTGCTGCGGCTGATGAGACAGGGATCGCCACTGTGCGCCGCCTTCTCATCTGGCAAGGACTCGAGCGCCATGATGGTTGTATTTTTCATGGCGGCCGAGAAAGCACTGGAGGAGGGGATCGAACCCCGGCTCATGGTGCTGCACTCGGATACCCGAATCGAGAACCCGATCATCCACAAGCTTGCCCGATCCGAGATGGACAAGATCCGGGCATACGCAAGGAAGTTGGGCATCGAGATGCGTGTGGAGATTGCCTCTCCGACGTTGCTCGATAGCTGGGGGCCGCGTATTATCGGCGGCAGAGCAATACCCAGTTTTCCTATGACAAATGGGGATTGCTCTCAGGACTATAAGATAAAACCCATGCAGGCCCTTCGTAAGCGGCTGCTGCCGGTATGGGGAAATGGCAGCGAGTGCATCACCCTCACAGGGTCTCGCTTCTCGGAGAGTGCCGCCCGTGGCTCGAAAATGCGTCAGCGGGGCGAGTCAGCCTACGAGCCGTTTCGCAACAAGCAAGGGGAACTGTGCTTTTCTCCCCTGGCCGAGTGGAGCACTGATGACGTCTGGGAGCTGCTCGGGCTGGTCAGGGCAGGCATCTACCCGTCCTACACGGACGCGGTCGATGTGATCAAGGCCTATGCCGACGCAGGTCCAACCAGTTGCGCCGTCATCAACGATGGCATCGCGGCGGGTGGAGCCGGCAAGGGCGGTTGCGGAGCCCGGTTCGGCTGCCATCAATGCCAGATGGTCAAGAGCGATTCGAGCATGGACTATCTGCTCGAAGACCCCGAGTACGCCTTCATGGCGGGCCTGGGGAAGCTGCGCAACTTTATCGCCGCAACACAGAACGACGTGAGTCGCAGGCTGTGGGTGGGTCGCACCATCAAGGAGGGTTTCATCGCCATCCGGCCGGACGTGTACTCGCCGGCGATGATGCGTGAGCTGTTCCGCTACGCGGTCACGCTCGATGTGCTTGAGTACGAGCAGGCGTACGAACTGGGGATCGAACCTCGGTTCAGGCTGATCCCGGCAGATCACGCCGTGGCCATCGACTACCTGTGGTCGCTCAACGGGCACTGGGATGGCTTCACGGCCATCTCCGACTACCTGGAGATCTGGAACGGCGTGGTGCGCTACGCGATTCCTGAGAACCCGGTGATCGGCTGCGAGCAGTTTCCTGAGCCTCGCTTTCTCCATGTTGGGGAAGACTGGGCGCAGGCCTGCGGCGACACCTGGGCGGGCATTCGTGACCCCTTCATGGTCGCAATGCTCGAAGGGTGCATGGAAGAGAGGACCTACGGGAAGTCGAATCCGCTGCGCCTGTGGGACGTGACGCAACGTAGCGTGGATGAACAGACGGGCAAGGAGATCGAGGAGGGATTCACGATCGATCCCGAGAGCCTGCTGTTCTTCTTCGAGTACGAGGCGGAGCGGCTGATCGAGGACTACCGGTCCTACCGGGAGAACCAGGGGCGTGGCTGGACCGCACGCTGGTATCTGCAGTACGGCCTGGTCAAGATCCCGAGCATGCAGGTGCTTCGACACGATGATGCGTTGAAGCGAACCGCGTTCAAACGGCTGATCGGCGTCAACGGCTCCACTGTGGATGTCGAAAGGCTTATTGAGGCCTCGAGCAGTTGGGATGAGGTCGATGAAACGGTGCAGAAGGCATTTCTGAGCGAGTCGAGGCTGTCCGCGTTGGAAGACGCCAAGCAGTCAAGGAGCGCGCAGGAAGCGCAAGGAGATCTGTTCGCGCTGGCCGCGTGACCGGAAATCCACAAACAGGCCCGGCTTTCCCCCAAAAGGGGAAGGTCGGGCTTTTTTGCTTCTACTCGGGCGGCGTTGCCCGTCCGCGCCCCTGTGCTATTTTCGGTGCATGCGCAAAGTAATCCAACTCAGGCCGGATACAGACCAACCCAAGTCGGCCGGCAAGACATCGTTTCGCCAGTTCGCGCTGGGGATGGCTGCCGTGGCTACCGTGTTCGTCGGCGTTGCCACCTACAGTGTCTGGACGTCGAACGTCGAGGAGCAGCGTTTTGCCCAGCTGGCGCCGCCGGCGGGGACTGATCGGGTGCTCAGGGAGATGTTCAGCGCCTGGAGTGCGCAGACCGTCGACCATGCCACCTCGCGCTTGTTGAGTTGGTCGGGCGCGGGAAGTGAGGTGGTCGGCGTCGAGCAAACCCCCATGCGTCACGAGTACCGTTTTCTTGAGCATCGCCGCATCCCTCCGGGGTGGGTCGTCTACGCCATAAGCTCGACTGGTCGGTTCTTCACGGTCTCTGCACTCTGGGATTACGAGCGGCAGGTGCCGGTCATCAGCAGCCACCCCCGGGAGATCACCAAGGGGTCATTCCTCCAAGACTGCCTGGAGAGGGGGTGGGGGGCGCGACTCATCGAATTGGGTTTCGCCCAAGCTCCCGCGTGAGTCATTCTCCCGCACTGGACACCGACGACAGCGCAATGCAGAATTGCAGTACATCTCGACCCCACGGGTCGAAGCGGTAGCTGGTGCCACCGGGCTTCAACGAGCCGAACCCAGCCTTCAACGTCCGCACAGGACGCTCTCAACCCACTCGGGGCACATCCCCGAGGCGGGGATGGTGTCTCCGAATTCATCTTTGGAGTCATCATGAACATCACCATCAACACCGAGCAATCCCAGTACGTGAAGACCTTCGTCGAAGGTTGCTCCACCTGGGGTTTCCAGAACGCCTTCGACGAAACGGCGCTGTTGGCCGAACGTCTTGGGCATCCTGAGTTGGCCCCATTCATGGCCGATTACGGCACCGAAGAGGTGCTGAAGAAGTACGCCAAGCTGATCAAGCTGGCGGCCAAGGATCCCCGTCTCGGGACTTGGTTCAAGAAGGGCACCCCCGACGCAGTCAAGAAGGTCATCGATCGTCTGATTCACACCGGCGAGAAGGTGCGCGTCTTCTACGGCGACCCGAAAACCGGGAAGTCGACTCTGGATGAGTTCGACATGATCGGTTCGCTCGCCCGATCCACTGGCGTACTCAAGACGCCGCTGTTGTTGTCCGAGTCGGACGGCTTTGGTGCACCGTTGCTCGACGACAAGGTCATCAGGATCATCCGGGTGAGCGATCACAAAAACCTCTACAAGCACCCTGGCTTTCACGTCCCCGAGATGAAGATCGTCGAGGGCGAGCATCATCAGTTCAAGGCCTCGGTGGTTGTCGAGGGAACTGTGGCCGCACGCTTTCGCAGCTACGCCAAGGCCTGCAAGTGGGTCGCGTTCATGGCCGGCGAGACGGTCGAGCAGCCGGAGTGAGCACCATGCAGAAACGCATGCGTCACTTCTGCCTGCTTGTGACCTACTGCTACAGGCAACTGCAGACCGTTGAGGCTGCGGTTAAGGTCGTCCGGGCCAAGGAGCGGTACTCGCCGCTTCTTCGGGCGGCTGCGCTTCGCAACCTGATCAAGATGGCGCCGCTGGAAGTCACCCGCGGTCATCCATACCTTCAAGCACGGCGCCTGGTGCGGCAGCACTACGGCATATGACACATTCATCCCACAGGGGCTCATCCCTGTGGGATGGGCTCCTCCATTCAAGGAGCATCCATGCAGCAACAAGCAACGGTGGTCGTGCCCCCGATGGCCCTGGCGAAAATCCACGGCGTGTACGGCGTACGCATCTCGGCACGAAAGGTCGATCTGCTCGATCAGCTTGGCAATCGCATCCAGAGCGCCTGGCATCGTCAAGCCGACAAGGTCGCCGCCAAGTCCTTCGGGGAGTTGGTCGACTTCGTGAAGTCCCGCAATCCGATGGCTGCCGCCAGGTAGTCGTCCAACCGCCTTCGGGCGGTTTCCCGAGGCGCAGTTCTGCGTTTCCGGAAACAGCCTGATTTCTGGCCCATGGCCGAAACGGTCGCCGGCGCTACCGTCCCTGCAGTTCAGGGTAAGCCGGCCCATCAAGTCTCCCCGCGAGACACCAGCGCGCGCCGCTGTTCAATTTCAACGCCCGAAGGGATTTCACCGTCCCGATGGGGCGGCCCGGAGGGCATCTTTTTCAGGAGATCAAGATGTCCAAGTTCGACGTGTTTCAGGACCGGGGTCACTACGCCACCATCGACACCCTCGAAGAGGCGATCAGCCTTGCCGAGGTACTGCTGGGCGGCGTTCAGGAAGGCGAGGAAGCGACCTTTTCCGTTCATGACGAGGAAGGGAACCTGAAGGCCTCGCTCACCAATCGCCGGATCATCGGAACCTTCCACAAGCAACGCTGGGGCGGGTGGAAGAATGATCAGGCGATCTCGTGCGGCGAAGAGGAGTTCGACGCGACGAATGCGGTGCTGCTACTCGAGCCGAACCAACTCAATGAGCTTGCGAGCATGTACGAGCTCACCGACGCCATCGGTCGTGACCACGTGGAGTGGGACGGCCCGTTCGACGTGTATCTCGATGAGGCGGTGTGTGCGTTCTTCGGCGTGGGCGATCTCGAGGAGATCACGCCCGAAGCGCTTGCATACGTGCGCAGTCGCTACAACCCCAAGCCGCTCGAAGAGCACACGCTTGAGGTCCCGGTGAAGATCCATCTTCGCGTCGCCCCTGGGGTGAGCGTCGAGGACTTCCTCACCAACATGAGCATGCGCGTGCTCTCGCAAACGCCCGGTATCACCGTGTCCGGCTTCGAGCGCGCGTGAGTCGTTCATTAAACCCGGAGGGGCCCGCCCCCTTCGGGGCAGGGCTCCTCATCAACCCATGAGGAACACCATGCATGCAAACCCCCTCACGTTGTCCGGGACGTACCAGATCCCCGGCAACCCTGAAACCGACGTCTATCTGCTGCCGGTTTCGGGCGGGGCAGACTCGACGGCACTGGCGATTCTGCTGCACGAGATCGCCCCTGAGATCGACTTCCGGATGGTCTTTACCGACACCGGTGCCGAGGAGAAGGAAACGATCGAGTCGCTCGACCGACTGGAGATCTGGCTAGGAAAGAAGATCGAGCGGATCGGCGAGAAGACGCTCTTCTCGCTCATCGATGAGTACAACGGCTTCTTGCCCTCACCCCGAGATCGGTGGTGCACGAGAGAACTCAAGCTCGTGCCCTTTCGAGCGTGGATAAAGCAGTTCGAAGGCAGGCAGAAATGGATGTTCGTTGGTGTCCGAGCCGATGAAGCAGACCGCTTGGCGTTCGCGCTCCCTGAAGTCGAAACCGAGATGCCCTTTGTGGATCTGGGCGTCAACCGGGCGTGGGTCTACCGAAAGCTCTCCGAGACGATCGGCATCCCTCGCTCGTACCAGACGAGGTCTCGTTCTGGCTGCACGGTCTGCCCGTATCAGCGCAAATCCGAGATCATCGGTCTGCTTCAGCGCGCGCCGCACGAGTTCGACCGCGGCGCCCAGTGCGAGAAGCTATCGGTGATCGATCTGCACCGGCATGCCCCCGGCGTTCCGCTCTGGAAAGACACGGCAATCGCTCAGAACTGGCACGGTTTCCCCATGCCCGAATCTGACGACGCGATCGAGAAAGGTAGCCTGGCCAAAGCCAAGGGGGACGATCTCTTTGGCGCGAGAATCTTCGTCGGGGGGGAGTTTTTCTTCGATGCGATGCCGGGTCAGCCTGAGTTCGTATGGGCTCAAAGGCTCGTGTGCTTCAGCCCGACGCTCGCCGGAGTGAAGAAGCAGTTGGATGGCCGTTATGTCCATCTGCTCTCGACTGCGGAAGTGAACGACATGACACCGGATGAGGTGCGCCAACAGGTGCGCTTCGCGATCTGGTACATCGAGATGCCTTCGGAGGTGTTCGATCCGCAAAAGCCCGGCCCCGAGAGCTACACCTGGGCTGACGGTACGTCCTATCGTCAGATCCAGCATGTGGTCGATTGGGCAACCCGGGCACTCAATGCCGACTATCAACGCCAGCAGGCAGCGTCGAGTCCGCACCAGCTCACCGTGCAGTACGAGTGGGCCAAGTCGGCGCAGGAGGCGATCAACGAAGCGGACGCACCCTTGGGTGGAGTGCTGCTGAGCCAGTGGTACAAGGCGAAGGACGAAGAGGATCCGCCCGAGACGGAGGAAGAAGCCCTCAAGCTGATTCCTTGTCCCATGTGCCACATCTAGTTTGAACCCGGTAGCTGGATCGACCGGCCTCCTCGGAGGGCAACCCAGCCAACCCTGTCCGTTCAGGACAAACACAACCCCGCGGGGCATCTTCCCGCGACAGGGGAGGGTGCTCCGCATTTTCAGCCAAGGAGTACCCCATGAAACCCGAAACGAAGTTCCGTCGTGCCGTCGCCAAACTCGCCAAAGAGCACGGAGTCTCCGCGCAGATCAACGAGTACATGAGCGGCGGTGAGAGCAAAACCCGCACGTTCTGGAAGACATTCATCCTCAAGACGTCCCAGCAGGCGGTGCCGGCAGCGTTTCTTCAAGCGGTGGAACAACTCAACTCAACCGTCTTTGACGGCGTGCATGCGCTGAGCAACCTGCCCATCCGGGTTGAGTTGGCAGTTCGTGTGATGAAGCTCGACGGCCGCTACTTCACCTTCAAAGACGCCACGCTGATCCCTCAGTCGTGACGCCGGACAAGGAGATTGGCATGCCTACAGCCCTGAAACCGTTGGCCGCAACGCTCGTCACCGCACTGGAGACAGGAAACGCAGCTGAACTGGCAACCGCAGTGCTCGCCACGAATCACCGCGGCAAGCTGCTGCGCTTGTTTGGCCTCTTCGCACACCGCTTCCTCGAAGCGCATGCGCAGGCGAAAGCTCACCCGCACAGTCGAACCATGGCCAAGCGGGCTCAAAGGGCGAAAGCCCTGCTCGATCTCATCCGAAAGCGCATCGCAATGCTGGGCGTCGAACGCCCGAACGATGCAGCGCTGATTCAGATGGCGATCGACACTGACCTACCAAGGCTCGTGCATAGCCGAAAGGCGGCCTGAGCCACTTCACCCTCAAGCGGAACCCGCCACCTTCAGGGTGGCGGCGACCGCACTATCCCAGGAGAAACATCATGCTCACCCTTATCAACGGTGACGGCGCCGGCGTGCGTCCGCAGCATCATCTCAACGACGTACTGGCAACGGCCACGCGGCTCATCAGTTACGTCGAGCAGGGCCAGCCGGAGGTCGCTCATCTGCTTGCGGCGAACCTGACCCCGATCGAGCGTGGCGTTGTGACGCATCGCATGCTCGATCGCGGCATCCAGGTCCAGACCGTTCTTCGTGTCCTGTCCTGAAAAGGAGTTGGCGATGCGTGAGCGAATCGAGTACCTGCGGTGCCGGATCAGCGAGTTGAAACGCCTCGACGAGGATCGTGGATATGCGCTGCTTCTGGCCATCGAGTTGCGCATGCTGCTCAACCGGCAACGCCAGATCGATGCGGTCTTGTCCATGTCGGGCGGCACCCCGCTGGGCCTGGAGCTTCGACACACGGATGGTCGTCTCATTGCCATCCTGCCCGAGCCCGACGGGTCATCGAAGGCACGCCTTGTCCGCTACGGACCCGATGGGTTCTACGGTCATGAGGTCTTCAACGATCCGATGAAGGCACTGGATGAGGCTGTGTGCCAAGGCTTCGTCCAGGATGCGAGAGGCGCGCTCGACGCATTCGTCCTTACGCCAGTCTGGCAACGGGGGATGCGCTACAGCGCCATGCTGCAGCGTTACAACGAAGGTCGGATGAGCTTCGAGGAGTTCTGCCGCAGATCGCGGGAGGAGGCCGAAAGCGACAATCTCACGGCAGTCGAGTGAGGCAGGAACGGGGACGTCGGGCGTAATGCCTGCGTCCCCGTTTTTTCGTTCACCGGTTACCGACTCAGTTGCGCGTACTGCCCGGCTGGGCTACGATTCAGCCTGCTTCTTGGGCGCATTGCCCAGCAATGGCAGCTGGATCCAGCCAGGCGGTGTATCGCCAAACCCAGCCAATCAATCTACCCACCGGGGAAACCACCCCCGGTCGGGACGTGGTTTTCCCCATTTGCATTGGAGAAGACCATGTATCCGAATCAGATCCCCCTGTCGCAAATCGTTGTTGGCAACAACCCGCGTCGGTTTTTCGACCCTGCGGAGATGAACGAACTCGTCTCGTCCGTTCGCGAGAAGGGCGTGATTCAGCCCATCCTGGTGCGCCCGTTGAATGACGGCTTCCAGGTGGTGGCCGGCGGGCGTCGCTATGCGGCGGCCAAGCAGGCGCACGGTGACGACTACGAGATTCCGGTCGTTGTCCGCGATCTGACCGACGCCGAGGCTGAAGAGCTGGCCCTGATCGAAAACGTTCAGCGTGCCGACATGAGCCCTGCCGAAGAAGCCGAAGCTGCCGCGAAGATCCTCGCGCGCTGTGATGGTGACCGGGAGGAGGCAGCCAAGCGTCTGGGTTGGACCCGTTCCACCCTGGACAAGCGGCTGGCGCTCATGAACTGCGCCCAACCAGTGCGTGACGCTTTGGTCGAGCGCAAGATCAAGCTCGGTCACGCCGAGCTGATCGCGGGCTTGTCCAAGGACAAGCAGGAAGGCGTTCTGAATGCCCTTCTCAAGGCACCCGAGCTCGTCTCGGTGGCTGAGCTGAAGGTGCAGATCCAGAAGCTAGCCAACGCGCTCTCCGCGGCGATCTTCGACAAGACCGACTGCGCGGGCTGCCCGCACAACTCGGGCAACCAGCAAGCGCTCTTCGGTGAAGCGGTCGATGACGGCCACTGCACGAATCGCGACTGCTGGAACACGAAGACCGACCAAGCGCTCGAGGCCAAGAAGGAGTCCCTCAAGGACGAATTCCCCGAGGTGCGCATTGTTCGTCCGGGCGAGAACTTCACCGTGATCAAGCTGGTTGCAGAAGGTGCGACCGGCGTCGGTGAAGATCAGGCGCAGGCCTGCCGCTCGTGCGGGAAGTTCGGTGCGGCCATCAGCGCGGTGCCGGGCAAGGTCGGCAATGTCTTCCGCGGACTGTGTTTCGACGCTGAGTGCAACACGCAGAAGGTCAAGGCGCAGCAAGAGAGCACCCTTGCCGCAGCGAAAGCTGTAGCCGAGAAGACCGTCGGTGAGGGTGCCACGACGTCGGCAGCTTCGAATGCTGGAAGTGCGGGTAAGTCCGTGCAGAAGGCCGAGAAGAAGCAGACCGAGGTGCAGGACTCGACCCGCGTGAAGGACTACCGGGTGAAGGTCTGGCGTAAAGCCCTGGCAAAGCATCTGGCGTCCAATCCGCAGCAGAACGAGCGGGTTCTCATCGCGCTGGCGATGGCCGGTGAAGGCAGGAACATCTCCGACAAGACGGTCAAGACGATCTTCAAGGCCCTGACGCAGCAGGACGCGCCGGCGACCGGCGGGCCCGATGCGATCTACGTGCTTCTGGCCGAGGCCTCGGACGAAGTGGTCCAAAAGCTCATCCGGACGCTGGCCCCCTCGGTCGCGGAAGGGATCGATGAGTACAAGCTGGTGGCGTTGATGAAGACGTTGCAGGTGGATCTTGCAGCTTACTGGAAGCTCAACGACGAGTACCTCAACTTGCTCACCAAGAGCGAGATCGAGGTCATCGCCGAGCAGGTGGGCATCAAGGAGCACCTTGGCAAGGACTTCGCAAAGCTCATGGCGGGCAAGAAGGACGAGATCGTGAAGAAGATCCTCACGGTCGACGGCTTCGAGTACGCCGGAAAGCTGCCGGGCAACATGCTGTACGGCAAGAAGTAACAACCACACCACCCGGCTTTTGTCCGGGTGGTTTTCCTCAGCGTCTCGGAGTGGGCGTTGTGGAAAGCGAATTTCTGGTCGTCCATTGCGGACGCCGAAAATCACAGACCGATGTTTGCCGGATCTGTGGGCTACGCGAGTAGCCGACTCTTCGAGTCAGCAAGCCTTTCAACCCCGCTGGGAACCATGTTCCCGGACGGGGATGGTCTCCCGGCATCACATGGAGACCATCGATGAGGTTCAATTACTTCAAAGCCGCTGAGAAAGTGGCAAACGCACTCCAGGCAGCGTCAGTTCTCACCCCGGCAGGGGCGGAGCTCTTGCTTGGGGCGGACGTTTTGGAAGGCGAGGGTGCTGTCATGCTCGTCATCTACATTGCTGTATTCGTGTTGTTCAACCTGCTCGCGGCAATCGTGGCCGGCTTCGAGGACGACAGCACTTGATCAGCCCCATGGGTTGAGCATTGTGTGTTGGGCAACTACGATTAAGCATTCTAGGAGAGAGGACAATGTCCGAAGCAGCTACCACCATCATCGTTATCCTGAGCGGCTCACTGGCTGTCGGGGTTATCGCGGTGGCCTTCCTGTACTGGAAGATCAAGGGTAAGCACTGATGCGTTGCATCAGTCGATGACATTTCTCATTGAAAGAGAACAAGGACGTTCTCCGGTGCCCTCTTTCGGGGGTATCCGAGAATGGCTTTTCTGACCTTCGGGTCGAAGCGGTAGCTGGACTAAACCGGGTCGAAAGACCGAACCCAGCCTTCAACGCCCATCCAGGGCACATCAACCCCGCGGGGATCACCTATCCCCGGTCTGGGGCATGGTGGTCTCCGCATTTTTTTTGGAGATTCACCATGTTTCAAGTCCTGTCTCAACTGCTGGCCTCGTCTTCCTCGGTGGAGCTTTTCGTCACCGGCGACAGCGATAACCTGACGGTCACCGTGATTCCCAAGGTCACGGATGCCAAGGAAGCCGCCCTGAAGACCCCCTTGAGTCTCACCGGTACGCCGGCCGAGCTCGATGAAGGGTTCGCTCAGGCGCTCGCAACCTACGTGACGGCTCGCAAGAGCCTGGCCGACCAGGTCGCGCAGACTGCCGCGATCCTCGATGCCGCCAAGAAGCAACAGGCGGCAAAGGCGGTGAAGACCGCGCCCACGGCTGCACAGCCTGTGGCCGTGAGCATCGATGACCTCTCCGATGAGGAGGGCGAAGGCGATGCCGAGTCCGACACCTCCAGTGCACCGACTGTCCCGACGAGCAGTGCTGAACCCAAGGCGAAAGCCGAGGCGGATAGCGCGTTTGATCTGGCGTCGCTGCTGGGCTAAGGGGGCGGAGATCATGGCACTCACCGTTACCGCCGCAATCCGCGTGTTCAACTACGCAGGCACCGAACTGCCGGACCCCGGTCCGCAGATGAGCCCTGTGCAGGTCCGAGACCTGTACAGCGCATCGTTTCCCGAACTGACCTCTGCTGAGGTCGAAGGGCCGGTGCGAAAGGGCGACAAGCTTGTGTTCGAGTTCCGACGTGCCGCCGGCACGAAGGGGTAATCATGAAATCGCTCAGAGAGAGGCTTGAAGCCATCTCCCGCGGCGAAATCAAGGAGACGGGTGGCGCTATCCCAGCGCTGCCCGTTTTTCATGATGAGGAGATGAAACGATGCGCCACCGCAATCTACGCGCTCATCGAGAAGTCCAAACGGAGCACACACGCAGCGGGGCGGCTTCATCCGCCGCCGTCCGCCGTCCACGTGATCCTCTGAGGATCCCACGACGTATCGATGCTCCCGCAAGGTTCGTCGCGAACACACTCAATGGCGCCGCGCTGGCCAGCTTCGCGCTGGCCTTGTACGACGCAGGGTTTGTGTCCGAAACGGACCAGGGGATCGAGATCGACAAGCTCGTCAAAACCGGGTTGGAGCGGGTTCACCGCGACATTCTGGGCGAACTCGATCACGTCGACGAGATCGGGCTGGTCGTCTCGACCACGCTCGAAGGGCTTGAGTGCTACACGAGCAATGACGACGACGATCCAAAGCAGTATTGGATCGGGATCGACCTGGGTAACGGCAATGCACCGGTCAGCGTGGGCGAAAAGCTCAAGCAGCTCGAAGCGTTGATGCCCGGGCTTGGCCAGACCGTCCTCGACACGCTCGAGACGGCCGGCGCCAAGACGACCGGTTGCTGGTCGCCACGGTTCGTGCGGGAGACTGCCTCCTACACGCATTGGTCGGGGGCGAACACCCAGGAAGAGTGGCTTGAAGAACTCGAGATGTACGGTTCGGACCCGGAAGAAGCGGGGTTTGGGCCAGGCGAGTACGACAGCTACTACGAGGAATCGTGGGTCATTGATCGGGCGCAGCCGCTTGACCCGTTCGCGCTCCTGCAATGCCTCGAGGAAGAAGAAGCTGGTGTGGCCGATATCGTCGAGAAGGTGCTTGAGGTGCAGTGCCTGCTCAACGAGAAAACGCAATTCACGTCGGCGGAGCTGACCGATCGGGAAACCGTGTACCGCGGGGTCTGGATTCGTTGGGATGACGACGATCCAACACAGCAGGTGCTCGACGACTACATCAACTTCGCCAATCAGGGTGCCGACTGCTACACGACGCTTTGCAGCGTGTGGGAGGTCGAGGCGACCCAGGAAGGCTTTGCACAGTGGCTCACGGGCTACATGCAGGGCCTGAAACTCTACAAGACGCTCGACCAGCTTCTGGGGCTGCTCTCTTGCGTCACTACCGGAGATCAAGATGTCAGTAGCAATGAATCTGAGTGAGCAGCCGTATCGCGCTCAGCATGCGGTGTTGCTCTATGGGCAACATCGCCCGTCCTACGTGTCGGTCCATGAGGTCGCCGAGCAGCACGATGGCTCACTCCGGATCGGTGCGGGGACGCCGGCGACGATGTCGGGCCTGCGCGAGCTCTTCGATCAACTCGATCCGTCCCGCAAGGTTCGGCCCGTGTTCTTCGAGCCCAATGTTCTGTCACAAGGACCAGGTTGGCTCGTGTGGTGGATGAAACCCCAGACTCGTCGCGTATGGTTTGACGGTTCGGGGTTTGACGACGAAAGCGCGGAAGTGCCCCATCCGGGGCTTGTCTTCGCGGTGAGCGCACTGGGTTGGCAGGTCTTTGCAGTAGGAGGCAAGGGCCGTCCTCGCCCGGGGACCAAGCTCTACCAGGTGCCGTACTTCAATGTCTGGGAGGGCGGCAGGATCTGCACCGGATCGGCCAGAATCCCCGAAGGCGCCAAGGCACAAGAGCCGAAGGCTTGGGAGGACGCGTTCTTCCTGTCCAGGTTCAGCCACCCGAACATTCATGAGGCCAACAAGCTGGTGAAGTATCGCGGCGGGCCGGTGAAGTTCTGGAAGGCCATGCTCAAGGGCAAGTTCAAGTCGTTCCCCACCGAGACGCTCGTGGAGACGAACTGGACGGTCAGCAATCTCCTGGAGAGCATCGGGAGGGCACGCTGATGGACCCGCGTGACGCCATTCTTCAACAGGTCACGCCGACGGTGATGGTGCCCCTCTACGGGGCATTCGAGCCGCTCGGCAAGCTGGGCCATCGGTTCCTGAGCGCAGGCAACGGTGAGTGGTTGGAGGTCCGTCGTTCGTGGCTGTACGCACGAACCCGGAATCTTTCGCCGGGCGCCGTGGCCAAGCCATACGGGCAGGTGACTGGGACGATCGAATGGTTGATGCCGGCCGTCCCGGTCGAACTCTTCAAGGCCTTCGCTCAGATGGCCCGGGCCAGCGCTCCCAAGGAGGCGGCGGCCTGGATCACCTGGAACGAGCTTACCGGCGAGTTCTCGTTCAAGCCCGTTGGGGTCCGGTCAGCATCCGAGGCCGCCATCCACTTCGACCGTCCGCGGCTCGATGAGGGTGAGCATCTGGTGGTCGACCTGCACTCACACGGCACCGGCAAGGCGTTCTTCTCCTCAACAGACGACGCGGACGACAGGGGCGAGGTCAAGGTCTCGGTCGTCCTCGGTCACTGCCATCAGGAGAGGATGAGCACGGTCATGCGACTGTGCTTGCTGGGAAAGTACATCGCGCTCGAGGTGGAGTCATCCGCCGATGGCGCAATCACATTCAAGGAGAGCAACATGAGCAAGCAATCCAGCGATACGGGGCGATGAAATGGAGCACTTGATTCATCACCGCCTGCTTCAAGGGCCAGTCGAGATCACGGTGGTCGGTGCCGGCGGCACCGGCAGCCACGTGATCAACGGTCTGGTGCAACTGCATACCGCCATGGTTGCCCTCGGGCATCCGGGCGGGCTGAAGGTCCATGTGATCGACGACGACACGGTGTCCGAGTCGAACGTTGGGCGCCAAGCATTCGTCTGGTCCGATATCGGCCAGCCCAAGGCTGAAGTCCTCGTGAACCGTCTCAACCAGGCCTTCGGCCTTTACTGGACGGCCGAGGTCGGTCGTCTTGGTGAGGTCGATCGCTCCGGTGCTCCGCATCGGACGGATATGGTCATCGGCTGCGTCGATAACCGTAAGGCGAGAAAAGCGATCACCGAGGGATTTGCCGCCGGCACCTACTACCTGGACATGGGGAACCGTCAGAACGACGGTCAGATCGTGCTCGGGGAGTTGGGCAAAGGGGCGAAGGTGCTTACCCGGAACGGACAAAGCCGGTTGCGACTTCCCACCGTCGCAGACCTGTTTCCGGAAACGGTCGAGGAGGGGCTCGATGCGAGTGACGATCAGCCGAGTTGTTCGCTGGCTGAAGCGCTCGAGAAGCAGGGGCTTTTCATCAACAGGGCGATGGCGTTACATGCCCTCAACCTGCTGTTCAAGCTGTTTCGATACAGCAGGATCGAGAGTCATGGCGCCTTTGTGAATCTGGCCACCGATCGGGTTTCGCCGCTGGCGATCGACCCGCAGACGTGGAAGCGGTTCGGCTACGTTGTCGAGGAAGTAGTCACAGCGTAGTCCCAAGAAAGAGAAAGCCCCACTTGCCAACCTATGGCGAGTGGGGCTGTTCTCGTTTACGACCGCAGTTAACCACCACCGCTGTCGCAGTAATGTCCGTCAGCACCGACAGGGATTGTGCTGCAGCCGCACTTGAACTCGAGCACTGTTCCATACTTTTTTGCCTGGATACCATCCGAATAGGCAAAGGCGCCGCGCATATGGTCGAGGTCGATATTTGCGTGGGGGTTGGCGATCAGCCGATCAATGGCACCTTGCTGATCATCCTGGATGGCGCCGTAGCCGGCCCCGAAATAAGCGGTATGGCCACCGTACGATCGCACCAGGTCACATACCAGGGCTGGGCCGGGCGGTCGCGTGTATGTACGGAAGAAGTGGGCGCGGTAGTCCGTTGGGTCGAAGTCTCCGCGCGAGTCGAAGACCGTTATCACATGGGAATCTGGAAGGGATTCGAACCGTGCTGTTGGTGCGTGAAGCCCTCCTTGGTAATCGACCCACTCGCCATCTTCTTGCAGGACCATGGCGCTACCTTCGCCATCACCGGCGGCCACATACATCGAACCCGCCCGACCTTGGTCCCCATTTTGGGTATTGATGATGATCTGCACTACCTCATAGGGGTCCGAGCAACCGTACTCCCCATGGTACTCGCGGTGACCTCGAAGGTAGTATCCCTCTATCATTCCACGGTTGGCAGAGGTGGTGAGGATGGTCGTGCACTCCTCTGGCACCTGCCAAGCGTGCCCCATGGACGGAGCTCCAAGGGTGGCCAGCATGACAAGCAGGGCGGGTAGTTTGATTCTCATCCGAGGCATCTCCTCAAGGCGCAATAACAGACGATCCATAGTGCGCCAAGCCTGCAGGACGTATTGCCTTGCAAAACACCCCCTTTCACCCGTTTTGTCCGAGAGCGCAAAGGTAACGATCCACGAGGGCCAGCCCATCGGGATCGGCGGCAAGCCCTGTTCGGGCCTGATCGATGACTCCACGGTCGATATCTTCAGCGACCTGGGAGGCCACCATCAGGTTCGACTCGAACAGGAACCGGGAGGCCTTGATGCCGCCGGGTGCAGGTGACCCGGTACGGCCGAGCTTGCTGTGTTCGACCAGTGCGCGATCAAGCGGGGCGATCAGGATCAGTCGCTCACGGGCGCGCGTCGTGGCAACGTAGTAGAGGCGACGTTCGTCTTCAATCGGCGACCCTTGGGCGGGAAACTGGCCCTCGGCCAGATCGGGCAGGAGAACGCATGGCCATTCGAGCCCTTTGGACCGATGCACGCTGGTGATGAGCACGCCGTCAGCCGGGTCTTCCTGTCCGGCGACGATCTCTCGCATCAACTCCCGAAGCGAAGCAACAGTGTGCTGGTGCTCGCGTGCAAGCTCGATGACCTGGCGGATCATGCGGCACCGCTCATCGATGCGATCTTTTCGCACTCCCGTCCGGTGAATGTGATCGAAGAGCGAGAGTCGGCGGATGATCTCGAGCAGGAACGGCGCTGCCGGCGAATCGGCACGTTGCCGGCTTGCCCACTCCATAGCATCTGCAGTCCTGCCCCTGATCTGTGCGAGCCACGATTTCCCGCCGGCGCTCACCTGACGCAAGGTGTGTGACATCGGTGCCCCGGGAGCCATCAATCGCGATAGTTCGGCGCGTTTCAGGTACAGGGTCGGCGTATTGAGCATGGCTGTGATGATTGCCTGCGCGCTGGACGGATCCCAAACCGCCGTGTTGCCCCCTGCCAGGCTCATATAGCCACGTAGCACGAGCACTTCGGGCTGTTCAGCAAACGAAGCAGCGCCGACGATGCGTGCAGGGATGCCCTGCCGGTGCATGGCAATCTCGACGCCAACCGCGTTTGCGTACTCCCTCACAAGGATGGCGATCTCGTTGAGCTGACGCCCCTCGTCAATCCAAGCGCGGATCTCCTCGACGGCCAGATCGGCGGGCCCATGGGTGTGCAGCCGGACCCTGATCCGGGTCGATTGCGCCGTGCGCGAAACGCAGAGCTTCTCCGCCCGCATGGTGTTGTTTGCGATGCACGAGTTCGCCAACAGCGACAATGCGTGTCCGTACCGGAAGGTGCCCGTTAGGTTGTAGCTCTTCACTCCCGGGAACTGCTTCTCGAAGAGTGAGAGCATGAATTCCGGCCTCGCGCCTCGCCAGCCGTAAATTGTCTGGTCGTCGTCGCCCACGACCATGACCGAAGCTCGCTCGCCGGCGACCATCCGCACCATCTCCATCTGGGCGTCGTTGATGTCTTGGAACTCGTCGACCAGCACGTGCTCGTAGTCGTCTGCGAGCGACGCACGCACCACTTCATCCTCTCTGGCTTGGAGAATTGGGTCGTAGATCAGATCAGCGAAAAAGCGCAGTCCGGCTCCGCGGCGCCGAGCCTCGAAAAGCTTGAAGGAGGACAGCAGGCGAGCGGCGTCCGAGGCCCAGCCTGGTAGAGGGCCGCCCGTATAGAGCGCCCCTTTGAGCATGTCGATGGCCGACAGATACTCATCGAGCGCTTCATTGCCGAGATCCTGGGGCTCATCACCGTGTTCGGCGAAGTGTTCGCTGAGCACCTGCCTTGCAAACTGGCGCGATTCGGCTGAGGAATTGACCAGCCTTGCATGAGGCAGTGCACCGTCACAGGCGAGCTTTCGCGCCAGCCGCATGCCGAAGCTGTGAAACGTGAAGACCTCGGGTGCCCCATCGGGAAGGCGCCGCGAAAGCCTGGATCGAAAGTCATCGGCCGCGCTCTTGTTGAACATCAGCACCAGGATCCTGTCGAGCCTCGCTCCAGACTCAACAAGATGTGCGATCCGCTCAACGAGCGTCGCGCTCTTTCCCGAGCCTGCAACGGCACGCACCAGGGCGTGACCGGTGCGGTGCTCGATGACTTCGAGTTGCTCACGGGTAGGACGGAACATTGCGCGCCTGTACTCGGTTCTCAGCCCGTCACGGGATCGATCCCGTCCTCGGGCGTGGGGGAGATAAGGGAGTAGCGCGGCAGCTCGAGGTCGGAGATCGGATTCGCATACCCGTGCCAGTCGCCAGTGGCCTGCAGCCGCTTGAAGGCGCGCACACCACGACGGAACTTGATCTCGCCGTTGCGCATGACGCTCTGGCCTGCGCGGTGAATCCAGATGCCGTGCGGGCGCCCGGTTTCGATGAAGACGAAGTAGAAGGGAAGAGTCTGACCCGTATAGGCCCGAACCCCCTCGGTGTACATGAAGGCCTGGAGGTCATATTCCATCGACGCCACCTGACGTGCGACCTTCTCGGGGCGAGCATCATCGATGCTTTTCACATCGAAGATCACGAACGGCGTGAGGCAATCGGCCCTGATCCGGCAACCGACCCCGGTCTCCTCGTCGATCCAGAAGATCGACTTCTCGACCTCGCCGATGTCGAGGGCGGCCCGCAGCGGATAGGCGTCGAACTGGGCCACCGCCTTGACGACGCCCTCGACTGCAGCCGATTCCGTCTCGTTCAGAATTTGCTTGTCCGGATTGGCTGCCTTGAACTCATCCCAAGCCTTGCCTTTCCGATACCCCGCATAGGTCACGTAGTGCTTGGCGTACTCAGCCGGTTCGAGCACCGCGGCATGGATGGCCGTTCCGAGGTTGGGCGCCTTCTCCTCGCGCTCCCCGTTTAGGTACTCGAAGTAGTGCGCCGGGGAGCGGATCAGCTCCTTCATCCCGGTGCTGGAGATGAAGGCTTTTTGCGCATGGTATGTGCCGTTGTCCATCGTGGCCGTGAAGCTGCCCGGAGAGACGCCATCGCTGACGTTCTTCAGCAACTTCTTGAACTCATCCCCATAGGGCAGCAGGGGGGCCGGGACTTCGAGATCTTTGTCCAGAAAAACTGACGTGCTCATCACTAGAACCCTTTGGATTACAGACAAATCCACGGTATCCCAGGCGCGCTGTTCTTCAAGCCCCCAATTCGTCTTGGGCGTGACCGCCCGCAAAAGGCCCCAAACGGGCTGTTTTACGAGGGGTTGTCCCCCACGCGATCGCGATAGCCTCCCTACTTGCAGAAGTCGACATCGGCTGTAGCTTGGATCGCATGCGAACACACCAACAGAACTTCATCAGAGAGGACATCGTCTGGGTTAGCGCCCTGGATGTCCGCACGACCACCGAGATTTTCGCCAAGGGCTTTGCGGAGCTTGGTCTCGACGGCTTTCTGCTGCAGCAGGTCGACGAGAGCCTTTCTGTCGTCGACCCTGCCGGCCGCTGTGTCCTGCATGTCGATGACGTGCGTGGGAAAGTACGACGGGAGGACGGCCTTGAAGCGTTGATGATCCTGGCCAAGACGATGGACCTCTTCCCCGAGGTGATCTCAACCGGTTACCGGGACGGCCGGCCACTCCTTCTGACGGAGGTGACCGAGTTCGATCTGCGCGCCCGGTGTCCGCAAGCCGACCACGATCGAATCAGGTGGCTTTCAGTTCGGGCTGGTCTGCTCTCCGCAGTGTCCTTGAGCAACTGCATGCGCCGCCACCTTCTCTCCCCGACCCCTCCCGCCCCTGTCATCGACGGCGGCCGTCACAAGAACGCATCCCTGGGCTGAGGATCAACCATGAAAATCAATGAAGCTGTAGGCCACCAATCGGAGATGGTCATGGCAACGATGGCTCGGGAGCAGTGCATCAAAAGCTGGGTGCTCGAGCGGTTCAAAGCGAAGACCGAGGACGAGGTCACCGCGCTGCTTCGCACTGTGCGCCCGTCGCAGGCCATGCTCGTTCAGCAGGCCATCCGTTCGACCATCGAGTACCAGACGATTGCGCTGGGGAACCGGCAGTACGAGGTAGAGTTCTTCACGATCCCCTTCGTGATCGCATCCACGGGCCAATTGCATCGGGAGCAACTCAACCTCGAAGGCATCATCCCAGCTATCACCCGCGCCATGAAGGAGCATCGGCTGGCCTCCAACACCAACGGGGGCGCAACGGTCCTAACCCTTGCCATCCCGCATCAGCGCATCCGTTCGCTGGCATTTGCGGAGATGTTCGCTGCAACGCGCGAGATCTTCTACTCCAGCGTCGCGGCCCCCGGCGCCCGGCAGCATCGCATCCAGGCTTTCCGGATCGGTAGCGAGTCGCCCTTCATGGAAATGCCTTCGGGTGATCACTTTGCCGGCCATCTAGTCGGCTGCAGCTACCGTAAGGTGGGGACGCCGGCGACGGAAGCGCTCAACCCCGAACTGTTCGGGCTACGGCTCAAGACGTTACTCGAAGCGCACTTCTCCGTGCCCTTCCTGGAGGTCACTGCGTCTGTAGGTGCCATGGCGCCCATCTACTCGGGAATTGAGGAGTGCGCGGCACTCCAGGTCGAAAGCTACGCCCGCGCACTGGCATACACCTACGCGGGCGATGAGGTTCGGACAGAGATCGGAACCGATGTGTCCTTGGTGGAACCGGGCAATACGGACTTGAGCATTCGGATCAAGCAGGCCAGTTCCGCTGAGACCGTTGCCGACCTGAAGGTAACGTTCAACCAGAACGAGTCGAACGGTTTCGGGAACGCGCTCGCTCGGGTGGCGGGCGTATTCGATCGCGATGCCCAGGTGTTGCGGCAAACGAAGCGCTACTCATCGATGCTGAACTGAGACTCAGGGGCATGCAAAGGAAGGCAAGTTTTGGGACCTACCAGCGAGGCGTGACGCTGCTGGAGGTGATGGGCGGGCTGGCGGTCGGAACGATCATGATTGCGGGGCTGGCGACGATGGCCAACGTGTCGATCGAAGAC
>JALHFX010000204.1 GCA_022837595.1 Propionibacterium sp. | reverse complement strand
TCTTGCGGCGATTCACATAGCGACCCTCGGGTCATGAACAAGGAATGACATCGTGTCATCAAGCACATCCACGACGCCGCCGGCAGATTCCGACTACATTGCGTCGACTCAACGCGGGTTCTTCGGGCATCCATGGGGTCTGGCAAACCTCGCGGGCGTCGAGATGTGGGAGCGTTTCAGCTTCTACGGAATGCAGAGCCTGCTTGCCTTCTACATCTACTACTCGGTCAGCAGCGGCGGCCTGGGATTATCCGAAGCTGCGGCGACATCGATCGTGGGTGCCTACGGCGGGCTCGTCTATCTCTCGTCCGTTTTCGGTGGTTGGGTAGCCGACCGTCTCTTCGGCTCCGAGAAGACGCTGCTCGGTTCGGCCATTCTGGTGATGGTCGGCCACCTCGCGCTGGCCTTCCTACCTGGAGTCACTGGTCTGGCCATCGGCCTGGTGTGTGTCGCGCTTGGTGCTGGATCGCTGAAGACCACAACTTCCACCACGCTCGGTGACCTCTACTCCCCCAGCGATAACCGGCGAGACGCCGCGTTCTCGATCTACTACATGGGCGTCAACATTGGTGGGCTCATCGGCCCGCTGGCCACCAGTGCGCTTTGGGGTTGGCGCGGCTTCCACTGGGGCTTCGGCCTAGCCGCTGTTGGCATGGCAGCCGGCCTGATCCAGTACATCGCGATGCGCCACCGCACATTGGACACCGCAGGTTCGAAGCCGACCAATCCGCTGAACAAGACCCAGCGGCGCAATTGGGCGATCGGCCTGGCCGTAACCCTGATAGCCCTGGCTGTCATCATCGCCTCCGGCGTTCTCAAGGCCGAACGCCTATCGACCATCGTGGTCGCCCTCACCTCGATCGCCGCCCTCGCACTGTTTGTGATCATCTTGAGCAGCAAGAGCATCGACTCGGACGAACGCAGCCGGGTGGTCTCTTTCATCCCGATGTTCATCGCTTCATCGGTCTTCTGGTCACTCTTCCAACAACAGTTCACCGTGATGGCGATCTACTCGGATCAGCGCCTCAACCGGCACGTCTTCGGTATAGAACTGCCGCCCAGCATCGTGCAATCCATCAACCCCATCTTCATCATCATCTTCGCGGGCGTCTTCGCCGCAATGTGGACCGCCTTGGGTGACCATCAGCCGAGTACCCCATCGAAGTTCGCGCTCGGCACCAGCCTCATGGGTCTGGCCTTCTTGCTGTTCATCCCGTTCACCGGAGCTGCCGACGGCACTGTTCCGTTCTGGGCGATCGTGGTGATCCTGCTCTTCTTCACCCTCGCAGAGCTGTGCTTGTCACCGGTCGGCCAGTCGCTCTCGACGAAGCTGGCTCCGAAAGCTTTTCATTCACAAATGGTCGCTCTCTACTTCCTTTCGGTCTCACTTGGTTCTGCCATGGCGGGCACGCTGTCGCGTTACTACTCGACTTCGAATGAGGTGCCCTACTTCCTCGGCATCGGGCTCGGCTCGATCGTTGTGGGTGCGATTCTCTTCTTCGCGCGCGGACCGATCAACAAGGCGATGCGGGGAGTGAAGTAAGGGTCGGCGGCGATCAGGTCACGAATCCGCTGAGCTCAGACCACCCGAAGGTCTGCGACGACCTCACGCAGCGCGTCTTGAGCGTTCTCGTCCAGACCAGAATCGGTTACGATCCCAGCCAGGTCTTCCAGACCCATGACACCGACGAACCCGGCTCGTCCGTATTTCGAGGAATCCGCGAGTAGCCAGGTCTCCTCGGCCTGGCTACTCATCGCTTTGAGAGCCTCCGC
>JALHFX010000203.1 GCA_022837595.1 Propionibacterium sp. | reverse complement strand
GGCTCTCGCGAAGGAGGTCGTGGAGGCAGTGCGCGGAACCGGCGTTCCCGTTCTGCTGAACGATCGCGTTCATCTGGTCGCCGCTGCAGGAGCCGATGGCGCCCATGTGGGGCAGTCGGATATGTCGGTGGCGCAGGCCAGGGCTATCCTCGGCCCGGACGCGATTCTCGGATTGTCAGTCGAGAACGGTGACCAGCTCGACTGGGCCGTGGCCAACCTGAATCCGGACGAGGTCGATTATTTGGGCTTGGGCCCGGTGCGACCCACCTCTTCGAAACCGAACCATGCTCCGGCCACTGGTTTGCGTTATCTGAGAGGGCTCGCTGCGCGCAGCCCGTGGCCGAGCGTGGCCATCGGGGGTGTGAAAGCAGCCGATACCGCGGCTGTGCGCTGGTCAGGTTTCGCGGGGGTCTCGGTGATCAGTGCGATTTGCGGGCAGCCAGATATCGCTGCCGCCACCCGTGAGCTGGTCGCGGCCTGGCAGAGCGCTGCGTCCCCTCCCAAAGCACTGACCATCGCTGGCAGCGATCCTTCGGGGGGTGCGGGTGTCCAGGCAGACCTCAAGACGTTCTCAGCACTCGGGGCGTTCGGCACGAGCGTCATCACAGCGCTGACCGCTCAGAACACTCAGGGCGTCACCGGGGTTCACGTGGTGCCCGTCGACTTCGTCCGTCGGGAGTTTGAGACCTTGGTGGCGGACGTGCAGATCGACGCGGTGAAGGTGGGCATGCTCGCTACCAGCGAGTTGGCTGATGAGGTTGAGGCGTTGCTGGAGAGCATCGACGCGGCGGTGGTACTCGATCCGGTGATGGTCGCGACTTCCGGTGACCGATTGCTGGACGATGACGCAGTTCAGGCGATCCGACGGCTCGCGGCGAAGGCCGCGATCATCACGCCCAATCTGCCCGAGGCGGCGGTGCTGCTGAATGAGCCGGAGGCGACTGATGTGGCGCAGATGCGCTCCCAGGCACTCCGGCTGCGCGAATTGGGCTGTGATTGGGTGCTGCTGAAAGGCGGTCACCGCCTTGACGCGCGCGCGACCGACGTCCTCGCAGGTCCCGATGGCATCCAGGAGCTGGCTACTCATATGGTCCGCACGAAGAATACGCATGGCACTGGCTGCACGTTGAGTTCAGCGCTGGCCGCGCTGCGTCCACGCAATCTGGACTGGTCGTCCACGGCTGAAGCAGCCAAAGAATGGATCACCGGGGCACTCGAGCATGCCGATGAACTGGGTGTTGGCCATGGCCACGGCCCGGTGCACCACTTCTATCAGCTCTGGGACTGCCCCCGGATTGTGTAGGTTCCGGGCCCCTCTCGGGGCGCAGGGCTACACAATGCGGCGGGGTTGCAGGATCAGCGGGTCTGAGCTGGATCCCGTCTCGTTCCTGGTCCGGATTGTGTAGTTTCTGGGCCCGTCTCGGGATGCGGGGCTACACAATGTGGTGGGGCTGGACGATGCGGTGGTGTTGCGGAGTCAGCGGGTCTGAGCTGGATCCCGTCTGCTCCCTGGTCCGGATTGTGTAGTTTCTGGGCCCGTCTTGGGGTGTGGGGCTACACGATCGTGAAGTTGGATGAGGGCCGGCCTGCTCCGTGGGCCGGATTGTGTAGCTTGCGGGCCCGTCTCGGGGCGCGGGGCTACACAATGCGGCGGGGCTACACAATGCCGCAGAGCTGGACAATCGCGGGCCTCACCGGGCGATGAGGCTGGTCGGGCGGTCAGAGGTTGGCAGGTGCTTCTCCCATGAGGTAGATGTTTTCGGTCTTCTCGCCGTCC
>JALHFX010000202.1 GCA_022837595.1 Propionibacterium sp. | reverse complement strand
GATCGGGGCCTCTCGTTCGGGTAAGACTCCGCTCTCGCTCTATCTCGGATACATCGGGTTCAAGACCGTCAACGTGCCGTTGGTGCCAGGCATCGCCCCGCCCAGTCAACTCTTCGAAATCGACCGTTGGCGCATAGTCGGGCTCACCATCGACCCCGAGCGACTACTGCAGATTCGCTCTCAGCGGGTCAAGACGCTGGGTGGGTACGGCACGAAGGACGGTGGCTACGCTGACCTGGCGAAAATCTACGACGAGTTGGATGAGGTTGCGCAAATCCAGCGTCAACTGGGCTGCCCGGTGATCGATACCACCGGCCTCGCGCTGGAGGAGGCTGCCTCGAAGATAGCCGATGTAGTCGAGTCGCGGGCACGTAAAGCAGGAACGAATTTGCGTCGCTTCTCGGTCGGACTGCGGCTGACGCCGTAGGCAACTTGACCGGATGAACCGGGTCAAAACGTTAAGCCAACTACCACTTACTTGCGTGAACAGGCACAATTAAGAGGTGCGAACACCCTACTGGTGTTTGATGGCCTGTTATGGACCCTGTCTCGCACCGTTTGTTAGGCAAAGGAGATCTCAGCAGTGACTGATAAGTATATCTACGACATTTCCGAGGGCGACGCGTCAATGAAGCCCATCCTCGGTGGGAAAGGCGCTGGCGTCGCGGAAATGATGCGGCTAGGTGTCCCGGTACCCGATGGCTTCACCGTCACCACCACCGCGTGCGTAGAGACGATGAACAACAACGGTGAGTGGCCGGCCGGTCTGCGTGAGCAGATTGCCGACGGGCTCAAGCGCTTCGAGGAGCGTGCCGGACGTACGCTCGGCGGCAAGGAGAAGCCACTGCTGGTTTCGGTTCGCTCGGGCGCTATCGTCTCGATGCCCGGGATGATGGACACCATCCTCAACCTCGGTATCAGCGATGACACCGTCGAAGCGGTTGCCGCTGAGGCGAATAACGAGCGTTTCGCGTGGGACTGCTACCGCCGTTTCATTCAGATGTACGGAGAGGTCGTCGAAGGCGTCGAACAGCATCTCTACGAGGATGCGCTGACCGCGAAGAAGAAGGAGAAGGGTGTCGAGAGCGACACCGATCTGACCGCTGAGGATCTCAAGGAACTCGTCGCAGAGTTCAAGGAGATCTCGAACGAGGCATTGGGTGGCGAGTGGACAACCGATCCGGTCGAGCAGCTCTACCGCTCGGTCGATGCAGTCTTCCGCAGCTGGGGTAACCCTCGGGCAGAGGTTTACCGCAGGGCGAATAACATTTCGCGCGATCTTGGAACCGCTGTCAACATCATGCAGATGGTCTTCGGTAACCGCGGCGAGACCTCTGCTACCGGCGTCTGCTTCACCCGCAACCCCTCTACCGGCGACAAGGGCCTCTATGGCGAATTCCTGGTCAACGCGCAGGGCGAGGATGTCGTTGCAGGTATCCGCACCCCGCGTCATTTGGCTGAGATGGAAGATGTGCTCCCCGACGCCTACCGGGAGCTACTCGACACCATGTCCAGGCTGGAGACCCACTACAAGGACATGCAGGATCTCGAGTTCACCATCGAGAACGGCAAGCTCTATATGCTGCAGACCCGGAACGGCAAGCGCACTGCTGCCGCTGCGTTGAAGATCGCATCCGATCTTGTTGACGAGGGACTCATCGACGAGACGGAAGCTCTGCGTCGCATCGAGCCTGCCCAGCTGGATCAGCTGCTTCACCCGGCGATTGATCCGTCGAATACCGCTAAGCCCATCACCAAGGGTCTGCCCGCTTCGCCGGGTGCAGCC
>JALHFX010000201.1 GCA_022837595.1 Propionibacterium sp. | reverse complement strand
CTCTGCGGCGGACCAGCCGAAATATGCCGACCGAGCACGCACCGAAGATCTATGCTATGTCGTCTCCCACCGACCGGTCAAACCGTTTGTTGATGATTGCTGTCTTCCGAGTCAGCGGTGGGATGTGCCCCGGCCTCCAGTTCCCCCGCAGGCTTCTCCCCCGCCAGAATCTCTCCTCGTGGCGACTTTGATGAGCTCTCTGCGGCTTCGGAGTCACCAACTCCGTCGGCATCAGGAGCCGAATCAGTAGTGCCCGTGTCGGCGCCAGCTTCCGGTTCGGGACTTGCTGGCTGCTCGGCATGCTGCCTGGATGCCGCAGCCGCAAGCCGGGCGGCTGCCTGCTTGGCCTCTTCGGAGGGCTGCACCTGGTTCGCCTTCGGGGCGGCAGAGGCTTCCTCGGTCTTCGGTTTGGCCTTCGAGCGCCTGTTGTTCCGGTTGTTACTCGCCGAAGGCTTGCCACCGCGACGTTCTCCGCCATCGGCAGGGGCCTGGGAGTCGATCGGCTCGTCATGACGGATATAGCCGCGTCCGCCACAGTGTTCGCAAACGTCGGTGAAAGCCTCGGCCAGGCCGGTGCCGATGCGCTTACGAGTCATCTGCACCAGACCAAGACTGGTGACCTCACTCACCTGATGACGGGTGCGGTCGCGCCCGAGGCATTCAACGAGCCGGCGCAACAACAATTCACGGTTACTCGGAAGCACCATGTCGATGAAGTCGACCACGATAATGCCGCCCAAGTCACGCAACCGAAGCTGACGGACGATCTCTTCCGCGGCCTCCAGATTGTTTCGGGTGACAGTCTCTTCGAGGTTCCCGCCCGACCCGGTGAATTTTCCGGTGTTAACGTCGATGACCGTCATCGCCTCGGTGCGGTCGATGACCAAGGAACCTCCACTCGGCAGGAAGACCTTCCGTTCCAACGCCTTACTGATCTGCTCGTCGATGCGGAACTTGGCGAATGGGTCTCCTTGTGAGCTGTCCCACTGCGACAGCCGCGGGGCCAGATGCGGAGCAACGTGTTCGAGATAATCCTTGATCGGTTGATAGATGTCGTTATCGCCGCCGTTACCTGCCACGAAGAGATGCTTGAAGTCTTCGGTAAAGGTGTCACGGATGATTCGTAGTGTCAGATCGGGCTCCGCATAGAGCTGGTGCGGCGCCGTGTTCTGCTTCATCTTCTTCTGGATCACATCCCACTGAGCCTTCAAGCGCTCGACGTCAGCGGTCAATTCCGCCTCGCTGGCGCCCTCCGCGGCAGTCCGGACGATAACCGATGACTCCTCGGAGACCACCGAATCCAGGATCTTCTTCAGGCGATGCCGCTCAGAATCGGGCAGCTTACGGCTGATACCCGATAGATGACCACCTGGAGAATAGACGACGTAGCGTCCGGGAATCGAGATATGACCGGTCAAGCGGGCACCCTTGGCTCCGATCGGGTCTTTGCTGACCTGGACGAGCACGGGTTGGCCCGACTTGAAGACCTGTTCGACCTTCCGGTGGTCGGAGCTAACGTCGAAAGCTGCCCAGTCGACCTCGCCCGCGTACAGCACGGCGTTGCGGCCACGACCGATATCGATGAAGACGGCTTCCATGCTCGGCAGCACATTCTGCACACGGCCCATTCGAGTACCGCGATCTGGGTATAGTCCTCACGCTGACGCACCATCATTATCCGCTCGACCGACTCGCGCCGCGCCAGGAATTCGGCCTCGGTCAGAATTGGGGCACGATGACGGCCCGCCGCACGTCCTTCGCGTCGACGCTGCTTCTTGGCCTCCAGCCGGGTTGAACCCTCGATCCCGGAGACCTCATCACTGGCATGCCTCGGTTCACGCACATGCACTGCGAGGTCGCCGTCCTCGGACGAGTCGTCGACCCGGCGGCGCCGACGCCTACGCCTCCGGTTGGACGAACCGGACGCTTCACCTGGCTCTTCCGACTCGGCGGTCTTGTTATCGTCGGCTTTCTCGGTGCTGGGCTCATCGCTTTCTGCACCGGTATCGCCGACCTCGGCGTCGTCATCGGAGCGCTCATCAGCGTCGTCACTACCCGACGACTTGCGGCGCCTGCGGCCCCCGCGGCGCCGACGACGACGCTGGGACGACCCACTGTGTTCACTCGTCTCGTCTTCGGATGAATCGTCCTGTTCCGAGGTCGATTCATCTTCGCCGGCAGTGTCGGTTTCGGTTGGGGCTAGCTGCTGCTCGTGGTGGTCCTCCCTGGTAGCACTAGCCGTGGAGGTAGCGCCGCGCGCCTCTTCGTTGTCGGCCGCATGGGCCTCGGCCTCCGGGGACCCGGCAATCGCAGCGGCCAGCGATGCCAAGACCTGCTCCTTGTCGAGTTCGTCATCAGCAGTCTTCGGGCGGCGGCGTTTGGCAGCTGCACTCTCTGCCGCCACCAGCGCGGCCCCGATCTCGTCGGTGATGTCACCACCAGCTTCGTCGGCTGGCTGCGCGGACTTACGCGACGAACGTCGTCGCGATGACCTGTGCTTGTCTTGAACAGGCTCTACCGCCGTCAGATCGGGGATCTCGCCCTGCGGCTGCTCGTCATCATCATCGTCTGCTCTCGCGGGTTTCGAGTCGTCGCGGCTACCAGACGATGCAGCACTGTCAGCTGTCTCTTCGGTCGCAGGTTTCGTAGTCGAGTCATCATCGGGCGCCTCAGTAGCCTCGGCAGACAGCGGCTCAGGCGGGTCTTCAGTGGATGCCTCGATCGCAGCATGCGCGTCAGCAGGTAACAGTGCGGCTGGTTCGGTTGCTGGAGACATGTCGGCCGGAGCCACCTGCTCTGGTTCTGGTGGTTCGGCAATGACCTGCACCGGCTGCGGAGCAGGGGCGGGCTGAGGCGGACCGGCGGGCCGTGTCTTCGACCGGCGACCGACGGGAGGGCGCGGCAGGTCATCGTTGGCGATGCTGACCGGTTCCACGGGTTTCACTTCGGTGGGGGCCTCGTCTGCCGAGTCCGAGAATTCACTGTTCACTAAATTGTCATTGAGCATGGGCGCTCCTCTGCACCCGGGGGTGCGGCTCACTCCGCGGTCGAACCGCGGTCAAAACTGTCGGTGCACACGGGGTTCTCTCATCCCCGCGGTCGCCGCACATTACGGGCGGGCGAACACACACTGGCGCTCGCCCGATCGTCTCGATCTGCGGTGCAGTTAGCGTCGCGGTTGGATGATGATCATCCCGGAGCTCGTGCCGGCGGCACGATTACCTATCG
>JALHFX010000200.1 GCA_022837595.1 Propionibacterium sp. | reverse complement strand
GCTGCGGTCCCAACCTTTCAGACTTCAATCTTCGCCACCATCTCCTGGCTCTTCTGCCGCTACGTAGTGAACGATCCGGCTCCGATCTTCGCTCCGATCGTCACCTTCGTTTGTATGGGCTTGAGCCGTAACCGTGAGCTTCGCAAGGCAGTGGAGATGGGCTTCGGAGCCAGCATGGGCGTGCTCATCGGGGGTGTGGTCGGCCAATACTGGGGCTTCGGGCCGGTGCAGCTCTTCGTGCTGTTTTTCGGCTGCGCGCTGATCGGCCGGTTACTCGATCGTTCGGAAATGGTCGCCTACCAGATGGCCATCCAAGCGATGGTTGTTGCCGCCATGATGGCTCTGATGAACGCCGGCCCGGACACGGTCACGGTGATCGACCGGTTCTTGAACGCTGTCGTGGGGTCAGCCGTGGCATTGCTCGCTACGGTGATCTTGCCCACGAACGTGATGACCCGTCCAAAACGCTACGTTTCCTATGCTCTGTTGGAAGTCTCGCGCATCATGCGGCGGTTGAGTAAGGGCGTGTTGACCGGCGACGCCGAAGCCATCGCGCAGTTGCATGGTCGCCTGGATTCGTTGCGCGAGTTACTGAACGATGGACGCCGCGCACTCACCACTGCTCAGGAAACCGCAGCGGTTAGCCCGCGCGCGTTCGGGTCGAGGCGTGATTTGGCGGAGCTCGATCGCATGCTGGAGCTCGTCGAACGGATGCACGTCACCTTGTCGATGATGCAACGGCAGGGCCGCGGTATGGTCTTGGAAGTGGGTGAGATGGCCGAGCTCGCTGGGCTGATGTGGGAAGCGGCAGATTTGTTGGATCAGGTCGCCCGCGGTATCGCCGATTGGAAACGCCCGACGCAGGCTCGGGATCAGGCGATGCAATGGGCAGGCAAGCTTGGCCCGGCAGCGTTCGTTGATGACCCGGACGATTGGCGCAGTGCGGCAATGGTCTCCTTGTTACGTGCCATCGCGGTGGACATGCTCGAGGTGACCGGGCTATCGATGGCACAAGCACGAGCAGTATTGACTGATACCGGGGAGTATCAGCCGGACGAGGATCCGGAGGCTCCTGATATCGAATTGGCTTCGGCGATCTGGGGAACTGAGCATCTGCCTGCTGTTGGCCCGCGGCCGCAGATCAAGCCATCAACGAGCCCGGATGATCCGGAAATAGAGCCGCCGCAGTGATCCGTCGAGGGTCTCCAAGTACGAGCACGGAAACCGATCAGCCTTCGTCCTCGGCCGGTTCCTCGGACTTTTCAGGTTCCTCGGCGATCGCCTCTTGACTGGGCGCCTCGGTGGCATCGTCCACGCAAATCACGCCACCAGGTACTTCTATCTCGGTGGGCGCTTCGTCGTAGAACCCGGGGTAGACGTCACCGAGAAGTACGTCGACGGTACCGTCCTTACGATCGTCGCCGCGGGTCTGTGCGTCCACGAAGAACCCAGCGACCAACAGTACTTCTGGTGAGTCTGCCGATGCGCCCACGATAATGGTCGTCGGAACCTGCTCGTTGGTGTTGGTGGCTGCTTTCGTCTTGAATCCATAGTCGGCGAGTTGGCCTGTGACCTGGCCGGCCAACCCGGCGGCGCTGCCTCCGTTGAGGACCTGGACAGTCACCTGGGTCGAGAACAATACCGACGCGGACTGGGTGACACAGACGGTGGGTTCAACCAACGGACGAGTCAGCTGATGCCACCCCCACCACAAGCCATAACCCAGCACACTCAGCAGCATGCCACCCCCACCACAAGCCATAACCCAGCACACTCAGCAGCAGAATCAACGTGACCGGGGTTGCCCACCGACGCGCTGAACTCCTCACGTTTGCTCCCAAAAGTGCTAGGCCCGAAGGGTGGCATTAGATGACGTCAGTTTACTTCACTGGTTGAGGTGATCGAGGTCAAGAACCCGAGCATGAAGCGTTTGCCGCTGTTGCAATGCAGAGCGCAGCGCACGATGCAGGCCATCCTCGAGATAGAACTCGTCTTGCCACAGAACGACGTGCGCGAACAGGTCGCCGTAGAAAGTCGAGTCTTCTTCGAGCAGTGCGTCCAGGTGCAGGGTGGTCTTAGTAGTGACCAGTTGGTCGAGTCGCACCTGCTGCGGTGCGACAGAACCCCATTCACGCTGG